>NZ_PJLX01000007.1:0-267881 GCF_002843095.1 Pseudomonas sp. YY-1
GTGGGGAAGCAGCTACTTTTTCAACAGAATCTGGCCGAAAGCAGCCCAGTCACTGAGCTAGTAAAGACCGTGTGTGGAAGTAGACGCCAGATTGGATGTCACTCATTGGCTATCTGCGCGCAAATCCTGGGAGCTGCCGCATACAGACAGGAGTAGTGAGAAAGCCCCACCATCCGCTCGACGCGCACGTTGTTTGGGAGGCGCTTAGCCAGATACGCCGACATAGCGAAGGGCGACCAGTTGTCCTCGGCGCCATGCCATAGGCATACATCTGCCTCGCAGGCGAAGACGCTGGCTGACCAGGGCTGGAGATATTGCTGTATGTCCCGCGTATAGCCGGTCGTACCTTGGGCAAAGCACTGTTGCAGTACCTGGCAGATAAGCGCTTTGAACTTCGGTGATTTCACCAGCTCCCGATCCTGCCCCTGAGCACTGGCGAACAACATGCGAAACAGCAGCTGCGGTGCGCGTTTGGCCAGTAGCGCCTGCCACTTCACCAGCCACTGGAACAAGCCTGGGCTGCGCTGGGCCAGCGAGAACACGGCCTTGCCCGCCATCTGATCGAGGAAGTCTCCACCATCGAGCGGGGCGGCGGCGGAAACCAGGTGCTGGCTGCGAACCTGGCCTGACATAAGGGCAGCGACTTCCAATGCGGCATGCGCGCCGAGGGAAAAGCCGATGAAGTCGACCCGAGCACCTTGCACGGTCTCGCTGATCGCCTGAGCGATCTGTCGGTAGTAGTCAGTGCCTGTACTGGAGTGGTCGATGGTGAAACGGTCGAAACAGAGAATACGCAGGCCTTGTTCTCGGGCTGGCGCGTCGAATACGGATGCCTCAGAAGGCGAGCCCGGCACCCCGTGGAAGTAAACGACAGGTTTGCCAGCCGGGTTTCCGTATTCGCTGAAGTCCATCGCTAGTTCCGAGCAAAGTGGCGTCTCGGTCTTTTATCACCACCTTGCTGAATACGCGCTAGGGCGAACTGCCGCATTGCCTTCTGGGTCCGAGCCCCGGAATGAACCGGGCTCGATTCACGCCGGCAACCTGATCTTTTTCTTCGCCCCGAACAGGTTCCAGCTGGCGACGAACAGCGCCGCCACCAGCGGGCCGATCACGAAGCCGTTGAGGCCCAGCAGCGAGAGACCACCAAGGGTGGAGATGAGGATCAGGTAGTCGGGCATGCGGGTGTCCTTGCCGACCAGGATGGGGCGCAAGATGTTGTCCACCAAACCGATCACCAGCACGCCGAAGGCGGTGAGGATGATGCCTTGCACCATGCTGCCGCTGAGCATCAGGTAGATGGCCACCGGCGCCCAGATGATGCCGGCGCCGGCTGCCGGCAGCAGTGACAGAAACGCCATCAGTACGCCCCATAGCAACGGGCTGTAGAGGCCCAGCGCCCAGAATATGAAACCACCGAGCGCGCCCTGTACGGCAGCGACCACCACGTTGCCTTTCACCGTGGCGCGCACCACGCGGGTGAATTTGATCTGCAGGCGGCGTTTGGTGGTGTCGGCCAGCGGGATGGCGGTACGGATTCTATGCACCAGATCCTTGCCGTCGCGCAGCAGGAAGAACAGCAGGTAGAGCATCACGAAGAAGCCGATGAAGAACTCGAAGGTACCCTGGCCGATGGCGAACACCTTGGTCGCCAGGTATTGGCTGCCGGCCATGGCGCCCTTGGAAATCTGTTCGCGCAGGCCTTCGAGGTTGCTTATGCCGACGCGGTCGAGCTGTTCCTGGATCGACGGTGGCAGCATCTGGATGAAGCTGGTGACGTAGGCGCCGGTATCCAGCTCGCCCGATTCGAGCTTCTGGTACAGGGCGGTGCCTTCGGCCACCACGGCGGAGGTGATGAAGATCACCGGCAGAATCGCCACCAGCAAGCAGATGATCAACGTCAGCAGGGCGGCCAGGTTGCCTCTGCCGCCAGTGCGCCGCAGCAGGCGCTCCTGCAGCGGTGCGAACACCACGGCCAGGACCATGGCCCAGAACACCGCGCCGTAGAACGGCAGCAGTATCCAGAAGAAGGCGATGGTCACCAGTACGAGCAGGAGGATGAAGGCTTTCTGTTCGAAGGTCGGGCTCTGCATATCGGGTTCGCTTGGAAGGGACATGCCACTTAGTCCCCTGATGTTCTGGCAAAGTGCCCACAAAGTTGGATTGGGCTTGTAGTCGCTCGCTGGGGGGATTGACAGCTCTGGGATACTGGAAGGCGTGAGGGGATCATTCGAGACGGAGGCATGGCCATGCGTGACGAGGAAATCAAGGCGCTGTTCGATCAGCAGGCGGCGGGCTACGACAAGCAATGGGCGGGGATGGCGCCGATTCGTGAGGCGCTGTATTTGCTGCTCGATGCGCTGTTCATCGACCTGCCGTCCGACGCGCGGATACTCTGCGTGGGCACCGGGACGGGGGCGGAAATCGCGCACATGGCCGAGCGTTTTCCGGGCTGGCGCTTCACTGCGCTCGATCCGTCCGGGGCGATGCTCGAGGTGTGTCGCCAGCGTGCGGAGCACGGCCGCTTTGCCGAGCGCTGCGACTTTCATGAGGGCTATCTGGATACGCTGGCGCCTGGGGCGGCCTACGATGGCGCGACCTGTTTTCTGGTGTCGCAGTTTCTGCTCGAACCGGCGGTGCGTACCGGGTTCTTCGGCCAGATCGCACAGCGCCTGAAACCCGGCGGGCTGCTGGCCAGTGTCGACCTGGCAGCGGATATCCAGTCGCCGGCCTATGAGGTATTGCTGCCAGGCTGGATGACGTTGATGTCAGCGGCCGGGGTCGATGCGCAGATGCTGGAGCGTGTGCGTGCAGCCTACGCTCGCGATGTGGCGGTGCTACCGGCGCAGCGGGTGGCGGGCATCATCCAGGCCGCTGGTTTCGAGGCACCGGTGCAGTTCTTCCAGGCCGGGCTGATGCTCGGGTGGGTAAGTCGGCGCGCAGCCGATGCTTGAGCGGTACTACTCGTGACGCGTGCTGCGGTCGCGGTCGCCTGGGTAGTGGCGATCGAAGGGCAAGGGCGGTAGCCAGGCTTCGCGGCGGATGGTCCAGAGTTCGTAGGTGGGGGTGAACTGGTTCGGCTCATCCAGCGAACCGACATTCACTTCGACTTCATCCCCCGAGCGCGCGAACACCGGCGAGCCGCAACGCGGGCAGAAGTGGCGGCCGGCGTACTGGCCGGTTTCGCCCTCTACCTTTACCGCGTCCTGCGGGAATATCGCCGAGGTATGGAAGAGGGCGCCGTGGTGCTTGCGGCAGTCCATGCAGTGGCAGACGCCGACCCGATAAGGCTGGCCGCTGGTTTCGAAACGCACCCGACCGCAGAGGCAGCCGCCGGTGAGGTTGGGCATGGCGATGTTCTCCTGTTTCGTGTGCAGAGACTGAGAACATAGCAGGACGCTGACTCTGTAGGATCCCGCTGGCGGGCGATCCTGAGAAGAGCATCGCCCGCCAGCGAGCTCCTACGGTTTTGTAAGGCTGCGATCCAGCTCCTGCTCGATCTTCGCCCATTCCGCTCTCAGTGCGCGGCGCAGGTAGGCGATGAAGAGGCGGTCGCGCAGGCGGCGCAGTGTGGAGCTCTGTCGCGCCGCTTGGGCTTGCTCGATGGTTTCGCTGAGCCAGGCGCTGTCGAAGCCTGTCCAGATCGGTGGGATGGGCGCGAGCATGTTGGAGTAGCACGCGGGAGCGACGTCCTGGTAGAAGGCGGCTTGTACTGTGGCACGGTCGAAACCTGCCACCTGACGGGCGATGTATCCGTAGTCGACTTCGGTGTCGACGAATACCTCCGACAGCGCCGACCACAGATGAATGCGTTCTTCGCGGGTCATAAGCCTGCTCTGCCCAATGCAGCGTAATCGGTGGCGAGACTGTAATGCGTGGCGCGCGTCCTGGCCATTGGCGCGGGCTGCTGCGAAGGCCTGGTGGGATGTATCATCGGGCACATGGTTGCATGACTGAATCTGCCCGTGAGCGTCGGCCGTGCACACGCTGTTTTCGTATCCGTGGCCGTAGACGCGGCCCGCCATTTGCGAGTGATGACACCATGATCGAGGTAACCGAAGTTTCCATTGCCGAGCTGCGCGCCGCGCTGGAGTCCGGCCGCACCACGGCGGTCGAACTGGTCAAGGCCTATCTGGCACGTATCGACGCCTACGACGGCGCGGACACGCCGACTAGGCTCAACGCGGTGGTGGTGCGCAACCCCGATGCGCTGAAAGAGGCCGAGGCCTCCGATGCACGCCGCGCTCGCGGCGAGACGCTGAGCCCGCTCGATGGCATTCCCTACACCGCCAAGGACAGCTACCTGGTCAAGGGCCTGACGGCGGCCTCCGGCAGCCCGGCGTTCAAGGACCTGGTGGCGCAGCGTGATGCCTTCACCGTCGAGCGCCTGCGCGCGGCCGGCGCCATCTGCCTGGGCAAGACCAACATGCCGCCGATGGCCAATGGCGGCATGCAGCGCGGCGTCTATGGCCGTGCCGAAAGCCCGTACAACGCCGATTACCTGACGGCGCCGTTCGCCTCGGGCTCGTCCAACGGCGCCGGCACGGCGACCGCTGCCAGCTTCTCCGCGTTCGGCCTGGCCGAGGAAACCTGGTCCAGCGGGCGTGGCCCGGCGTCGAACAACGGCCTGTGCGCCTACACACCGTCGCGTGGGGTGATCTCGGTGCGCGGCAACTGGCCGCTGACGCCGACCATGGACGTGGTCGTGCCCTACGCCCGGACCATGGCCGACCTGCTGGAAGTGCTCGACGTGGTGGTGGCCGACGATGCCGACAGCCGCGGCGACCTGTGGCGTTTGCAGCCCTGGGTGCCGATCCCGAAAGCCTCCGAAGTACGCCCCGCGTCCTACCTGGCGCTGGCGGCCAAGGCCGATACGCTCAAGGGCAAGCGCCTGGGTGTGCCGAAGATGTTCATCAACAAGGACGAAGCCGCCGGTACCAGCGAGAACCCGGGCATCGGTGGCCCGACCGGCCAGCGCATTCACACCCGGCCGACGGTGATCGCTCTGTGGGAAGCCGCGCGCCAGGCGCTGGAAGCGGCCGGCGCCGAGGTGGTGGAAGTGGACTTCCCCTTGGTGTCCAACTGCGAAGGTGATCGCCCCGGTGCGCCGACCGTGTTCAATCGCGGCATCGTCACGCCCGAGTTCCTGCATGACGAACTGTGGGAGCTCAGTGGTTGGGCCTTCGACGATTTCCTGCGTGCCAATGGCGATCCCAAGCTCAATCGTCTGGCCGATGTCGATGGCCCGCAGATATTCCCGCACGACCCCGGCACGCTGCCAAATCGCGAGGGCGATCTGGCGGCGGGCATGGACGAATACGTCAACATGGCCAAGCGTGGGATCAAGCCCTGGGACCAGATCGCCACGCTGCCTGACGGCCTGCGCGGCCTGGAGCACACTCGCAAGATCGATCTGGAAGACTGGATGGATCAACTGGGGCTGGACGCTGTGCTGTTCCCCACCGTGGCCGACGTTGGCCCGGCGGATGCCGATGTGAACCCGGCCTCCGCCGATATTGCCTGGAGCAACGGTGTGTGGGTGGCCAACGGCAACTTGGCGATCCGTCACCTGGGCGTGCCGACCGTCACCGTGCCGATGGGCGTGATGGCTGATATCGGTATGCCGGTGGGCCTGACCTTCGCCGGCCGTGCCTATGACGACTCGGTGTTGCTGCAACTGGCGGCAGCCTATGAGGCGACCGGCAGCAAACGCCTGGTGCCACCGCGTACGCCAGTGTTGTGAGGTAACCCTGCGGCCCTGGGGAGGGGCTCTAGCCGCGACGGCTGCAGAGATCTTCGCCGCTAAAGCGCCTCCCACGGTTTGTGGTGCTCCACGATTCAGCGTGTAGGGCGGGTGCAACCCGCCACTGCCATTTCGGCGGGTTTCACCCGCCCTACGACCCATAAATGGGAAAGGGGGCAGGTTGCATCGGTCTTGTGGGATGGGCTTTAGCCGCGACGGCTGCCGCTAAAGCGCCTCCCACGGTTTGTGGTACTCCACGATTCAGCGTGTTGCCCCCAGCGCCCTATCTTTACTCTCGCAAATCCACCGCTGGTGCGCCCTGACCGTCGAACAGCTGGTTCGGGGTGCTGGGCAGGATGCTCGGGCGGCCGTTGCTGCCGTCGCCGAGGATGCGGATATCGCTGTACTTCTTGCCCGACAGCGCAGCCAGGCCGGCGCCGTCACGTACCACGGTGGGCCGCAGGAAGACCATCAGGTTGCGCTTGATGTGCGAGTCGCGGTTCGAGCGGAACAGCCCGCCGAGCAGGGGAATGTCGCCTAGCAGCGGCACCTTGGAAATCGCCTGGGTGACGTCGTCCTGAATCAGGCCGCCGAGCACGATCACCTGGCCGTCGTCGGCGAGGATGGTGCTCTTGATCGAGCGCTTGTTGGTCACCAAGTCGACCGCCTGGGCGTTGAGCCCGGTGCTGGGAGCGAGGGAGGAGATTTCCTGCTCGATCTCCAGACGCAGGGTGGCGCCTTCATTGATGTGCGGCGTGACCTTGAGGGTGACGCCGATGTCCTGGCGCTCGATGGTGGTGAAGGGGTTGCCGGCACCGGATGCGTCGGTGGTGTAGGAGCCGGTCTGGAACGGCACGTTCTGGCCGACGAGGATTTCCGCCTTCTGGTTGTCCAGGGTCAGCAGGCTTGGCGTGGATAGCAGGTTGCTCTTGCTGTTGGCTGACAGCGCGGTGATCAGTGCGCCGAAATGGTCGCTGCCGATGCCGATGATGGCGCCGTCGGGCAGGGTGGTGCCGTCGGGAATTTCGCCATCCTGCAGAATCTGCAGCACGGTGCCGACCGACAGGCCGGTGCCGCCGAAATTCACTCCACCCAGGCCGCCGGTACTGCCGCGTGCGTCCACCGCCCACTGCACGCCGACGGCATCGGTGATGTCGCCGGAAATCTCGACGATGGCCGCCTCGACCATCACCTGCGCACGCGGTACATCGAGCTGACGCACGATGTCTTCGAGAGTGGCCACCAGGTCCGGTTCGGCCAGCAGTACTAGGGCGTTGAGGCTCTCGTCGGCGCGGATGAGGATGTTCGACTGCTTGCCGGTGGTTTCGCCGTTCTGCTGGTTCTTCAGGCCTTCGGAGATTTCTCCGAGGGTTTCGGCCAGGGATTTGGCGTCGTTGTGACGCAGGCGAATCACCCGGGTGTTGGCCGAGCGGCTGGTGGGCGTATCCAGTGACCGGGCGAGGTCGGCGAGCTTGGCGCGGGCGTCCGGCGGGCCAAGCAGGATCAGGCGATTGGTACGCGCATCGGCCACCACCTGAGTAGCGCTGGTGCCCTTGGCCTGGCCACGGGCGATGGCGGTGTTGAGCACCTCGGCTGCGTCCATCACCCAGGCGTTCTGCAGGGTGACCACACTGAAGTCCTGTGCGCCGCTCTGGTCGAGCTGGCGCATCAGGTCTTCGATGCGGGCGATGTTGGCGCTGCGGTCGCTGATGATCAGCGCGTTGGCCGAGGTGACGGCGGCCAGATGGCCGTATTGCGGCACCAGCGGGCGAATCAGCGGGATCAGCTCCGCCACCGGCGCATGTTGCACCTGGATCAGGCGGGTTTCCAGGCGATCAGGCGCTGGGCGGCCGGCATCCGCTTCAGCCTTGGCCTCGGCGTTGGGCACGATGCGCGCCTGGTCGCCCTGGGTCAGCACGCTGAAACCGTGGGTGGCCATGACCGAGAGGAACAGCTGGTAGACCTCGGACAGCCCCAGCGGCGTGCTCGACACCACGTTGACCTGGCCTTTCACGCGCGGGTCGACGACGAACGTCTGCCCGGTGATGCTGGCGATCTGGTCGACGAACTCGCGGATGTCCGCGCCCTTCAGGTTGATGGTCCAGCTTTCTTCCTGCTGGTTGGCGCTGGCCGGCACCTGCTGGATCTGCGCGAGCAGGGGCAGCGGTGCGGTGGCCAGGCCGGCGGCGAGGAGGGCGAGGGTCAGTCGGCTACGGAAAAAATGCATCGGTTCAGTCACTTTCCATGGGCTGATCAGGGGGCGTTTCCACAGGCTGGGTGCCGGAGGCTTCCATCTGCTCGCGCAGCGCCTGCATGCGCTGGCGCAGTTGTTCGAGGTTGTCCTGGTCGAGTTGATCGAGCTGTTGCAGCGAGTCTGGTGCTGCCGTTTCGACCGGCGGGGTGTAGCTGTATTGGCTGCTGCTCGGGCGCGGGAACGTGAGGCTTTCGCGGCGGCCGTTGCGCACCAGCTCGACGCGGTCGGCGTAGACGGCATCCAGGCGCACGCCGTTGTCCACGTCCGCGCCGACGGCAAAACGCTGGGCGCTTTGGCCCTGACGCTGGATCATCGCGCTGGAGCGTTGCGGGTCGCTGTGCACGAAGCTGCCAAGTAAGGTCAGTTGCAGGTTGGTGGCCGGCGGCGGGCCGCTGTCGGCCTGGCGTGGCGTGCCGAACAGCTGGTCGATGGGCGCCTGCGCGCGTTGTTCGGGGCTGGGCGTGCTCTGGCTGGGCGCTTGCTGCACAGGGCCGCGCACCAGGCGCAGCAGTTCGGCGCTCTGCCAGGCCAGGCTGACGCTCAGGGCGATCAGCACGAGCATGCCTATCAGGCTCGGGGCATTGTCCTTGAGCCGCTGGGAAAGGGCCGACATGGGCAAAAGCATCACTCCGGAAAACGACGTTCTAGTTCTTCTTATGTGCGGGGCGTCGCGCGCTGATCATAGCAGCCTGCTCGCGCTTGGCATCCCCCAAATAGGGTGGGTGTGCAGTTCCTGGCAATGTGTTAGAACCTGCTCACGATCTGCTGCGCGTCGGCCCTACTGCGTTAAAAACAGGCTCGGAATGCTCATTTACAGCTCGTAAATTCTGCTTCCTCGCCTGTTTTTGCCTTGTATGGCTCTAGCTCGCGAGATCCTGAACTGGTTCTTAAAGATAATCGCATAAACATACAAGAAGACCGTCCCAGAGGTGGCCCATTGGGTCAAAACGGCCAGGTTAGGCTGTAATACCGGGATAAGGTTCTGTTCTAAGGTCTCGCATGAACGCTTCGCTGCTCGAAACCCCATTGCGCCGCTTGCCCTTCAGTTTCGCCAAGCGTCATGGCCTGGTGTTCGTCATGCATGACGGGCGCGCCAGTTTGGCCCATCGCGCCGACTGCGATCTGGCAGCCCTGGCCGAGGCGCAGCGTTTCGCCGGGCGCAGCCTGCCGCTACAGGTGCTCGATACCCAGGCGTTCGCCCAGGCGCTGGGCGCTGCCTATCAGCACGACTCCGCTTCCATGCAACTGGCCGAGGATATTGGCGGCAGCTTCGACCTGGCCTCGCTGGCCGATCAGGTGCCGGAAACCGAAGACCTGCTGGAGCAGGAGGACGATGCGCCTATCATCCGCCTGATCAACGCCATTCTCGGCGAGGCAATCAAGGAAAACGCCTCCGATATCCACCTGGAAACCTTCGAGAAACGTCTTGTCGTGCGCTTTCGCGTCGACGGCATCCTGCGTGAGGTGCTCGAACCCAAGCGTGAGTTGGCTGCCCTGCTGGTGTCACGGGTCAAGGTCATGGCGCGGCTGGACATCGCCGAAAAGCGCGTGCCGCAGGATGGGCGCATCTCGCTCAAGGTCGGCGGGCGCGAGGTGGACATTCGTGTATCGACACTGCCCTCGGCCAACGGCGAGCGGGTGGTGCTGCGTTTGCTCGACAAACAGGCCGGGCGCCTGTCACTGCAGCACCTGGGTATGCGCGCCGAGGATCGTGCGCTGATGGAAGACACCGTGCGCAAGCCGCACGGCATTCTGCTGGTCACCGGCCCCACTGGTTCGGGCAAGACCACCACGCTGTACGCCAGCCTGGTCAGCCTCAATGACCACACGCGCAACATTCTTACCGTCGAGGACCCCATCGAGTACCACCTCGAAGGGATCGGCCAGACCCAGGTCAACACCAAGGTGGACATGACCTTCGCCCGGGGCCTGCGCGCCATCCTGCGCCAGGACCCGGACGTGGTGATGGTCGGTGAAATTCGTGACAAGGAAACCGCCGAGATCGCCGTGCAGGCCTCGCTGACCGGCCACCTGGTGCTGTCGACGCTGCACACCAACAGCGCCATAGGCGCCATCACCCGGCTGGTGGACATGGGCGTGGAGCCGTTCCTGCTGTCGTCATCGCTGCTCGGCGTGCTGGCCCAGCGCCTGGTGCGCGTGCTGTGCCCGTCGTGCAAGGAACCCTATGCCGCCGATGCGGCCGAATGCGCGTTGCTTGGCGTGTCGGCCAGCTCGCCACCGACGCTCTACCATGCGCGCGGCTGCGCCCATTGCCATCAGCAGGGCTATCGTGGGCGTACTGGCATCTACGAACTGGTGGTGTTTGACGAAACCATGCGCACCCTGGTGCATAGCCGCGCCTCAGAGCAAGACATGACCCGCCACGCCCGCACGCTGGGCCCGAGCATCCGCGACGATGGCCGACGCAAGGTGTTGGAAGGGGTGACCACGGTCGAGGAAGTGCTGCGCGTGACGCGAGAAGAATAGATGGCCGCTTTCGAATACATCGCCCTGGACGGGCGCGGCCGTCAGCAGAAGGGCGTGCTGGAGGCCGATAGCGCGCGCCAGGTACGCCAGTTGCTGCGTGAGCGCCAGCTGGCGCCGCTGGAGGTCAAGGCCACGCGCAGCCGAGAGCAGGGCAGCGGCGGGGCACGCCTGGGGTTTGCCCGTGGCCTGTCGGCACGTGATCTGGCGCTGGTCACCCGCCAGTTGGCGACGTTGATCCAGGCGGCATTGCCCATCGAAGAGGCGCTGCGCGCAGCAGCCGCGCAATCCACCAACTCGCGTATCCAGGGCATGTTGCTGGCGGTGCGCGCTCGCGTGCTGGAGGGCCATAGCCTGGCTGGCAGTCTCAAGGAATTTCCGGCCGCTTTTCCCGAGCTGTATCGCGCCACGGTGGCGGCGGGTGAGCACGCGGGGCACCTCGGCCCGGTGCTGGAACAGTTGGCCGATTACACCGAGCAGCGTCAGCAATCGCGGCAGAAGGTCCAGCTGGCGCTGCTTTATCCGGTGATTCTGATGTGCGCGTCGCTGCTGATCGTCGGCTTTCTGCTTGGCTATGTGGTGCCGGACGTGGTCAAGGTGTTCGTCGATTCCGGGCAGACATTGCCGGCGCTGACGCGTGGGCTGATCGCCCTGAGTGACTGGGTAAAGGCCTGGGGGCTGGTTGCACTGGTGGCGCTGGTACTGGCGGTGATCGCCCTGCGCGCCGCACTGCGTGACGAGGCCTTCCGCTTGCGCTGGCATCGCTTTCTGTTGCGTATCCCGCTGATAGGCCGGCTGGGTCGCGCCACCGATTGCGCGCGTTTCGCCTCGACCCTGGCCATCCTTACCCGCAGTGGCGTGCCGCTGGTGGAGGCGCTGGCGATTGCCGGCGAGGTGATCGGCAATCGGGTGATCCGTGGCGAGGTGCTGGTGGCGGCGCAGAAGGTGCGCGAGGGCGGCAGCCTGACCCGTTCGTTGGAGGCCACCGGGCAGTTCCCGCCGATGATGTTGCACATGATCGCCAGCGGCGAACGCTCAGGCGAGCTGGATCAGATGTTGGCACGCACGGCGAAGAACCAGGAGAACGACCTCAGCGCGCAGATCGCCCTGCTGGTCGGGCTGTTCGAGCCGTTCATGCTGGTCTTCATGGGGGCAGTGGTGCTGGTGATCGTGCTGGCCATCCTGTTGCCGATTCTTTCTTTGAACCAAATGGTGGGGTAATTAGGTGATACGCAGACAAGCAGGTTTCACGCTCATCGAAATCATGGTCGTGGTGGTGATTCTGGGCATTCTGGCAGCGCTGGTGGTGCCGCAGGTGATGAGCCGGCCGGATCAGGCCAAGGTCACCGCCGCGCAGAACGACATCCGTGCCATCGGTGCGGCGCTGGATATGTACAAGCTCGACAATCACAACTACCCCAGCACCCAGCAGGGCCTGGAAGCGCTGGTGAGCAAGCCGAGCGGCAATCCGCAGGCGAAGAACTGGAACAAGGACGGCTACCTCAAGCGCCTGCCCATCGATCCGTGGGGCAACCCCTACCAATACCTGGCACCTGGTACCAAGGGCGCATTCGACCTGTATTCTCTTGGTGCGGACGGCAAGCAGGGCGGCAGCGACCTGAACGCCGATATCGGCAACTGGGATCTCTGACTCGACCATGCCGCCGTTCGCCTGTAGGAGCGAGCTCTGCTCGCGAAGCATGCGTCATGAAAAACCTTCGCGAGCAGAGCTCGCTCCTACAAAGTCTGGTCAGCGTGGCTTCACCCTCATCGAACTGCTGGTGGTGCTGGTCATTCTCGGCAGCCTGATCGGCCTGGCGGTGTTCAGCGCCGGTATCGCCGGGCCGGGGCGCGAGCTGCGCAGCGAGGCCGAACGCCTCAGTGGCTTGATCGGCGTGCTGCTCGATGAGGCGGTGCTGGATAACCGCGAATACGGCTTGAGCTTCACCCGTGAAGGTTATCGAGTCCTGCGCTATGACCCGCAGCGCGCCGAGTGGCAGGCGCTGGATCGTCAGGTTCATCGCCTGCCGGAGTGGGCCGAGCTGGCCTTTGAAGTGGAGGGCGAGGCCCTGAGCCTGACGACCGAGGCTGGTGCTGATACGCCGCAGTTGCTGATTCTCTCAAGCGGCGAGCTGACGCCGTTTCGCTTGCGCCTGGCCGAGCGCCGCCGCGACGGCCTGCGCCTGCAATTGTCCAGTGATGGCTTCAGCCTGCCGCGTGTCGAGGAGTTGGGCGCGGGGCGTGCCGGATGAAAGGGGGGCGCGGTTTTACGCTGCTCGAGGTGATGGTGGCGCTGGCGATCTTTGCCCTGGTCGCCGCCAGTGTGCTGACCGCCAGTGCACGTAGCGTGCGTACCGCCAGCCAACTGGAAGACAAGACCCTGGCCATGTGGGTGGCCGATAACCGCATGACGGAATTGCAACTGGCCGAGACCCCGCCCGCCGATGGCCGCGATCAGGGCCAGGTGGAATTCGCTGGGCGCCGTTGGTCGTGGCAGAGCGAAATCCAGGCCACCAGCGAGCCTGCCATGCGCCGTGTGACGCTGTGGGTCGCCGCCGAAGAGCGCGGCGCCAGTGGCGATCTGCGTGAGCGCGCGCAGGTCACGCTCAGCGGTTTTCTGGGGGCGCCGCAGTGATTCGTCCGCAGCGCGGCTTCACCCTGCTGGAGCTGCTGATCGCCATCGCCATCTTCGCCCTGCTGGGGTTGGCCACCTACCGCATGCTCGACAGCGTGCTCAGCGCCGATGCCGTTACCCGCGAGCACGAACGCCAGTTGCGCGAGCTGACCCGCGCCCTGTCTGCTTTCGAGCGCGACCTGCGCCAGGTGACGGTGCGGCCGATTCGCGATGGTTTCGGCGATGCTCAGCCAGCGCTGCACAGCGACCTGACCGATGCCACGGCGCTGGAGCTGACCCGCGCTGGCTGGCGCAATCCGCTGGGCCAACCGCGAGCGGAGGTGCAGCGAGTGCGCTGGCAGCTCAGTGGCGAGCAATGGCAGCGCCGTTATTGGCGCGTGCTGGACCGCGCGCAGGACAGCGCACCGCAAATCCAGCAGGCACTCGATGGCGTCGAATCGCTGAGCCTGCGCTATCTGGACAAGGACGGGCAGTGGCAGCCCGACTGGCCGCCGGCCAATGCCTCTGGCGATGGCCTGCTCACCGACTTGCCGCGCGCCATCGAGCTGCGCCTGCAGCATCGCCGTTATGGCGAATTGCGTCGCCTGCTGCGCTTGCCGGATTTGCCGGCAGAGAACCGTGCTGGCGGGTCGGCGGACGAGCCGAATGAGGTGCCGCAGGCATGAGGCGGCAGAGTGGGGTGGCGCTTATTACCGTGCTGCTGGTGGTCGCCGTGGTGACGGTGGTCTGCGCTGGTTTGATCGCTCGTCAGCAGCTGTCGATCCGCAGCAGCGCCAACCAGTTGCACATGACCCAGGCCTGGCACTACGCACTGGGCGGCGAGACCCTGGCCAAGGCGATTCTCGAACGCGATCTGCGTCAGGGTGATCCGCGCCAGCCGGTGGACCATCCGCTGGAGCCCTGGGCCCGGCCGCTGGCGCCGTTCCCGCTGGATGAGGGCGGCGAGCTGCGTGTGCGTATCGTCGACCCCAGCGGTCGTTTCAATCTCAATAGCCTGGTGCGCCAGGGCCGACCCAACGAGCTGGCGGTGCTGCGTTTGCGTCGCCTGCTGCTGCGCCTGGGAATCGACAAACCTTATGCCGAGCGCCTGCTGGACTGGCTCGATAGCGACAGCGAGCTGCAGGGCGGCAATGGCGCGGAGGATGGCCAGTACCTGTTGGCGACACCACCTTACCGCACGGCCAATCGCGAGATCACTGATGTGTCCGAACTGCGCCTGCTGCTGGAAATGGAGGAGGCCGACTACCGGCGCTTACTGCCCTTCGTCAGCGCGCTGCCGAGCGAGGCGCTGCTCAACGTCAACACGGCCAGTGCGATGGTGCTCTCCAGTCTGTCCGACGGCTTGAGTCCGGATGCGGCCATGTCACTGATCGCCGGGCGCGGCGCCGAAGGCTATCCCAGCGCTGCAGCCTTCGCTGCCCAGCCTGCGCTTGCCGGCCTGGGCGAGCAGGTGGTGCAGGGACTGGCGGTCGGCAGCCAGTATTTCGAGGTGTTCAGCGAAGTGAGCCTGGGTGAACGCCGGGTGGTCTTGCGCAGCCTGTTGCAGCGCAGCAATGATGGCCAGGTCAGTGTCCTGGCGCGTGATTTGGGGCAGGGCGGTGTGCCGCCTTAGTCCATCGAGAGCCTGTTCAAAGCCTGCTGCGCGTCGGCCCTGCGGCGTTAAAAACAGGCTCGGACTGCTCATTTACAGCTCGTAAACTCCGCGTCTTCGCCTGTTTTTGCCTTGCATGGCTCTAGCTCGCGATGCTTTGAATAGGCTCTACGGAAGAACAAGAATGAACCCGACATGGATATTCCTGCCGCCCGAGGCGTGCCACGACCTGTCAGCGGACCTGCCCGTCATGCGCGTTACGGCAGATGACAGTCGCGCCTTGAGCCTGGCCGAGGCACTGGCCGATTTGCCAGCGCACTGGCAACTGGTGCTGCCGGTTGAGGCCGTCACCGCGTGCGCCGTGCAACTGCCGACGCAGAAGGCGCGCTGGATGCGCCAGGCGCTGCCGTTCGCGGTGGAGGAGCTGCTGGCCGAGGATGTCGAACTGATGCATCTGGCCCTGGGTGAGCAACTGGCCGATGGCCGTCACCGTGTCTACGCGCTGCGCGCCAGCTGGTTACGCGAGTGCCTGGCGCTGTTCGCGGCGCAGCCGCCGCAGGCGATCCGGGTCGATGCCGATCTGTTGCCGCCCCAGGGCAGTCAACTGCTCTGGCTGCACTCGCGGTGGCTGCTCGGTGGCGAGGCGCCTTGGCGTCTGGCCTTGCAGCGCGAGGATTGGCCGGTGCTGGCAGGGCGCTGCCCCACGCCGCATATCGCCAGTGCGCCGGCGGGGCAGGCGCTGCCCGAATCGGTCGATGAAGTGCACCTGTTGGAAGATGCGCATCAGTGGCTGGTGCGTCAGCACGCGAGTGTCGACCTCGCGCAAGGGGAGTTCGCCCTGCGCCAGAGCGGTGACGGCTGCCTGCGTTGGCGGCCGCTGGCCGGGGTGCTGGCGCTGTGTCTTGTACTGCAGTGGGGCTTCAATCTCGCGCAGGGCTGGTACTTGCAGCGTGAGGCCGATGCCTATGCTGCGTCCAGCGAGGCGCTGTACCGCGAGCTGTTTCCGCAGGACAGCAAGCTGATCAACCTGCGCGCGCAGTTCGATCAGCATCTGGCGCAGTCTTCGGGCAGCGCCAGCCCGGTGCTCGGCCTGCTGGCCGAGGTGGCAGCGGCGCTACATGCCGAGGGCGCGCCGCAGGTACAGGTCAATCAGCTCGACTACAGCGCGACCCGTACCGATATGTCGCTGCAGTTGCAGGCACCGGGCTTCGCCGAGCTGGAGCGTTTGCGTGAGCGCCTGGAGGCGGCAGGACTGTCGGTGCAAATGGGCTCGGCCAGCCGCGAGGCCGAAGGCGTCAGCGCGCGCGTGGTGATAGGAGGATGAGCAGCATGTCGAGAACGGGGTTGAGTGAGAGTCTGCAACTGCACTGGCAGCGTTCGCCGCTGGCGCAACGCTGGCAGGCGCTGCCGACGCGTGATCGCCTGGCGCTGGCGGCGCTGAGCGTCTTCCTGCTGCTGGTGGTGTTCTACCTGGCGTTGTGGCAACCGGCGCAGCGCCATGCCCAGGCCGCGCGCGCCGCGTTCGAGGAGCAGCGCGCGCTTTATACCTATCTGCAAAGTCGTGCGCCGCAGGTGCAGGGGCGTGACCTGCAGCCGCGCGCCAGCCTCGACCCGGCGCGCCTGCAGGGCGTGGTCACAGCGAGTGCGGCGCAGCAGGGGCTGGTGATCGAGCGCCTGGATACCGAGGGTTTTGGTGCGGTGCAGGTCAACCTGCAGCCGGTGGCGTTCGCTCAGTTGCTGCGCTGGATTCAGGCACTGGAAGAGCAGGGCGTGCGCGTCGAGGAAGCCGGCCTGGATCGCGCCGAGGAAAACCGCGTGATAGCGCGGCTTAGCTTGCGTGTGGGTGAGTGACTCGTGCGCTATTGATCGTCACTCCCGCGAAGGCGGGAGCCCAGGTATTGCGTAACGCCTGGTTTCCCGCCTTCGCGGGAATGACGGCTATTCCAGTGCGTGGTCGTGTACCTATGCGCCCCCTACGGTTTGCGTGGCGCCACGGTAACAGCCCGCGCCCGATTGGGCGGTTAGGGAACGTTGGTGCGCCGATACGGTGCCATTTACAGCGCTGGATGACATGCGAAAGCGGCGTTGAAGCCCATGAAACGGGCTTTTGCTGATTCATGGCCTGAGTATTGCTGTAGATATCCGTTTACCCTTTTCTGCTTGATCACTCCTTTTGCGGGCTGTCAATATCTGCGCCCGGCGCTTCTGGTGCTTCTGTAATTAGTTGTCGCATTGAGGAAATATCGCCTCATTGCCTGCCGCTAGAATGCCGCACACCCAGCCAAGGCCCCTTTGTCGCTTGTCCACCACGACAGCGCAGCACCGCCTTCTACAATCCATAAAAGGCCCGGGCCCCTCACTGCCATCGATGTCATACCCAATTCGAAGGAGCAAAGAATGAAGAAGATCGCACTGCTTGGCGCCCTGGCGCTGTCCCTGATGTCGCCCTTGGCCATGGCCGAGAAGCCGCTGCGCATTGGCATCGAGGCGGCCTACCCGCCCTTCGCATTCAAGACTCCCGATGGTCAGATTTCCGGCTTCGACTACGACATCGGCAACGCCCTGTGCGAAGAGATGAAGGTCGAGTGCAAGTGGATCGAGCAGGAGTTCGACGGTCTGATCCCGGCCCTGAAAGTGCGCAAGTTCGACGCCGTACTGTCGTCCATGTCGATCACCGAAGACCGCAAGAAGTCCGTGGACTTCACCGGCAAGTACTACGCCACCCCCGCCAAGCTGGCGATGAAAGCCGGTACCGAGATCAAGGACCCGCTGGTCGACCTGAAAGGCAAGAAGATCGGCGTGCAGCGTTCGTCCGTGTATGACCGTTACGCCACCGACATCTTCGCTCCGGCCGGCGCCGAGATCGTCCGTTACAGCTCGCAGAACGAAGTGTTCCTGGACATGCAGTCCGGCCGTCTGGACGCCACCCTGGCTGACTCGGTGAACATCGACGAGGGTTTCCTCAAGACCGACGCTGGCAAGGGCTTCGCATTCGCCGGCCCGGACTTCACCGAGGTGAAGTACTTCGGCGAAGGTCAAGGCATTGCCGTGCGCAAGGGTGATCAGGCGCTGGCCGACAAGATCAGTGCTGCCATCCTGGCCATCCGCGCCAACGGCAAGTACAAGGAAGTGCAGGACAAGTACTTCGACTTCGACGTTTACGGCGAGTAAGCGTCCCAGGCAAAAAAGTGGCACAACCTGAAAAGGTTGGTGCCACTTTTTTCTTGGTTCTACGAAGTCGGTTCTTGCTGGCTTTGGCTGAATGCCAACCGTACGACCCGTCGCGTGAGCGACATGAATTTTCTTTGTGCTAGGCGGCGCCTGGGGTGCCTGAGAGGTATTAGCGCATGCTTCAAGGCTACGGCTCGACCATTCTCGATGGTGCCTGGCTCACTCTGCTTCTGGCGCTGACGTCGATGGCAGTGGCGATCTTCCTCGGCCTGCTGGGTGCGGCCTTTCGCCTGTCACCGGTGCGTTGGCTGGCGGCGTTGGGTGATACCTATGCCACGGTGATTCGTGGCATCCCCGATCTGGTGCTGATTCTGCTGATCTTCTACGGCGGTCAGGACATGGTGAACCGCATCGCGCCCATGGTCGGCTATGACGATTACATCGACATCAACCCCTTCGTCGCCGGCGTGTTCACCATGGGTTTCATCTTTGGGGCCTACCTGTCGGAAACCTTCCGTGGCGCCTTCATGGCGATCCCCAAGGGGCAGGCGGAAGCTGGCGCGGCCTATGGCATGAGCGGGATGCAGGTGTTCTTTCGCATTCTCGTGCCGCAGATGATCCGTTTCGCCATTCCCGGCTTCACCAACAACTGGCTGGTGCTGACCAAGGCCACCGCGCTGATTTCCGTGGTCGGCCTGCAGGACATGATGTTCAAGGCCAAGAGCGCGGCCGACGCGACGCGTGAGCCGTTCACCTTCTACCTGGCGGTGGCGGGGCTGTACCTGGTGCTGACCAGTGTGTCTTTGCTGGCGCTGCGGTTCCTCGAGAAACGGTATTCGGTAGGTACCAAGGCGGCTGACCTATGATCTTCGACTATCAAATGATCTGGGAGAACCTGCCGCTGTACTGGGGCGGCGTGCTGGTCACCGTGAAAATCCTGCTGATCTCCCTGGCGGTCGGTCTCAGCCTGGCGCTGCCGTTGGCGCTGATGCGGGTGTCGAAATCGCCCTGGGTCAACTTCCCGGCCTGGCTCTACACCTACGTGATTCGCGGCACGCCGATGCTGGTACAGCTGTTTCTGATCTATTACGGCCTGGCTCAGTTCGAGTTCATCCGTGACAGCTTCATGTGGCCGTATTTCTCCAGCGCCACCTTCTGCGCCTGCCTGGCGTTTGCCATCAATACCAGCGCCTACACGGCGGAAATCCTCGCTGGCAGCCTCAAGGCCACGCCGCCGGGTGAGATCGAGGCGGCCAAGGCCATGGGCATGTCGCGAGCCAAGCTGTACCGGCGCATCCTGCTGCCGTCCGCGCTGCGCCGTGCGCTGCCGCAGTACAGCAACGAAGTGATCATGATGTTGCACACCACGTCGCTGGCGTCGATCGTGACCCTGATCGACATCACTGGCGCGGCGCGTACCGTCAGTTCGCAGTACTACATGCCGTTCGAAGCCTTCATCACCGCCGGCCTGTTCTACCTGGCGCTGACCTTCATCCTGGTGCGCCTGTTCAAGCTGGCCGAACGTCGCTGGTTGGCCTACATGGCCCCGCGCAAGGGCTGATGCCATGACGATTCAAGAGAACCCGAACATGTACAAACTCGAAGTTCAGGACCTGCACAAGCGCTACGGCAGCCATGAGGTGATCAAGGGCGTGTCGATGGCGGCCAAGGCGGGCGACGTGATCAGCATCATCGGCTCCAGCGGCTCGGGCAAGAGTACCTTCCTGCGCTGCCTGAACCTGCTCGAACAGCCGCATGCCGGCAAGATTCTGCTCAACAACGAAGAGCTGAAGCTGGTGCCGGCCAAGGATGGTTCGCTGCGTGCCGCCGACGCCAAGCAACTGCAGCGCATGCGCTCGCGCCTGGCCATGGTGTTCCAGCACTTCAACCTGTGGTCGCACATGAGCGCCCTGGAAAACGTCATGGAAGCGCCGGTGCATGTGCTCGGCGTGAGCAAGGCCGAGGCCCGCGACAAGGCCGAGCACTACCTGGCCAAGGTCGGTGTCGCGCACCGCAAGGATGCCTACCCGGTGCACATGAGCGGTGGTGAGCAGCAGCGCGTGGCCATCGCCCGTGCCCTGGCCATGGAGCCGGAGGTGATGCTGTTCGACGAGCCGACTTCGGCGCTCGACCCGGAACTGGTCGGCGAAGTGCTCAAGGTGATGCAGGACCTAGCCACCGAAGGTCGCACCATGGTGGTGGTTACCCACGAAATGGGTTTTGCCCGCGAGGTGTCGAACCAGCTGGTATTCCTGCACAAGGGGCTGGTTGAAGAGCGCGGTTGCCCGAAGGAAGTGCTGGCCAATCCGCAATCCGAACGACTGCAGCAGTTTCTTTCAGGCAGTCTCAAATAATAAGAAGCTAGACTGCGCACTTAACTGGTGCGTTGAACCCATTGAATAGACGCTAATGACCCCCCATCGAATCGGCTTTCTCTATTGGCCCGGCACCAAGGCTTTGACGTTGTCTCTGGCGGAGGAAGCCCTGCGTGTTGCCCAGCGCGTGCATCCAGAAGTGGTGTACGAGTTGGTGTTCCTCCAGGCCGAGCCGCTGGTTGCGGGTGACTGGCGTCTGCCGGGCGAGCCCTGGGCCGGGCATCTGGAAGGGTTGGACAAGCTGTTTCTGCTCGCCGATACGCCGCCGGCGCAGGTGTTGGCCGGTCTGGCGGCTGCGCTCAAGCAGCAGGTGCGCAGCGGTTGTGTGATCGGTGGGCTGTCTGCCGGGGTCTATCCGCTGGCTCAGCTCGGTTTGCTCGATGGTTATCGCGCGGCGGTGCACTGGCGCTGGCAGGACGACTTCGCCGAGCGCTTCCCCAAGGTCATCGCCACCAGCCACCTGTTCGACTGGGATCGCGATCGTCTGACCGCCTGTGGCGGAATGGCCGTGCTCGATCTGCTGCTGGCGGTGCTGGCGCGCGACCACGGCGCCGAGCTGGCCGGTGCGGTGAGCGAGGAGCTGGTGGTCGAGCGCATTCGCGAGGGCGGTGAACGTCAGCGTATCCCACTGCAGAACCGCCTGGGCTCCAGTCATCCGAAGCTGACCCAGGCCGTGCTGCTGATGGAAGCCAATATCGAGGAGCCGCTGACCACCGACGAGATCGCCCAGCATGTGTGCGTGTCGCGTCGTCAGCTCGAGCGCATCTTCAAGCAGTATCTCAATCGTGTGCCCAGCCAGTATTACCTGGAGCTGCGCTTGAACAAGGCGCGCCAGCTGCTAATGCAGACCAGCAAGTCGATCATCCAGATCGGCCTGTCCTGCGGTTTCTCCTCGGGGCCGCATTTCTCCAGTGCCTACCGCAACTTCTTTGGCGCCACGCCGCGCGATGACCGCAACCAGCGCCGCAGCAACAGCCCCTTCGAGCTGACGTCGACGCCGGTCGAGCGGGGCTGAGACGCCTTGTGGGAGCGAGCTCTGCTCGCGAAACTCTGGTGTTGCCCTCGGTTCGCGAGCAGAGCTCGCTCCTACGCCGCGGTGGCCGTAGCCCGGATTGCATCCTGGCTACGCAGGCGTGAATTTCGATACTGACCGGTCAGCCTGCGGAGAATTTTTCCTGTGGCGTGCTCCGGGCGGCGATCTGCGATTAAACTGCGCCTTTCCGACGCTTTCTGTCGCTTGGACGAAAACCCGCGGAAAACCTGGGGTGGCGCTGTAAGAAGTTGTCGCATGGCGACAATGCCGGCCCCGATTCAGTCCCTACAATCCTTGCATTCCCTGTCGTTTCGGGCGCTTTGCCGCCTGCCAGCGGCCGGTATTTCTCATCAGGAGAGCTTTGATGTCCGTTCAGCACGATGCGGTGCAACGCGCCGATTTCGACCAGTTCATGGTCCCCAACTACGCCCCTGCTGCCTTCGTACCCGTGCGCGGCCTGGGTTCGCGAGTCTGGGATCAGAGCGGTCGAGAGCTGATCGACTTCGCCGGCGGCATCGCCGTCAACGTGCTTGGCCACTGCCACCCGGCGCTGGTCGCGGCGCTGACCGAGCAGGCCAATACCCTGTGGCACATCTCCAACGTGTTCACCAACGAGCCGACCCTGCGCCTGGGCAAGAAGCTGGTCGAGGCGACCTTCGCCGAGCGCGTGTTCTTCTGCAACTCCGGCGCCGAGGCCAACGAGGCCGCGTTCAAGCTGGCGCGGCGTGTCGCTCATGACCGTTTCGGGCCGGAGAAGCACGAGATCATCGCGGCGACCAACAGTTTCCACGGTCGTACCCTGTTCACCGTCAGCGTCGGTGGCCAGCCGAAGTACTCCGACGGTTTCGGGCCGAAGATCCAGGGCATCACCCATGTGCCGTACAACGATCTGGAGGCGCTGAAAGCCGCCATCTCCGACAAGACCTGCGCGGTGGTGCTGGAGCCGATCCAGGGCGAGGGCGGCGTGCTGCCAGCCGACAAGGCTTATCTGGAAGGTGCCCGCGAGCTGTGCAACGCGCACAACGCGCTGCTGGTATTCGATGAAGTGCAGAGCGGTATGGGCCGTACCGGCGAGCTGTTCGCCTACATGAATTACGGCGTGGTGCCGGACATCCTCTCCAGCGCCAAGAGCCTGGGCGGTGGTTTCCCCATCGCGGCGATGCTCACCACCACTGACCTGGCCAAGCATTTCTCGCCTGGTACCCACGGCACCACCTACGGCGGCAACCCGCTGGCCTGTGCGGTGGGCGAGGCGGTACTGGATATCGTCAACACTGCCGAGACGCTGAACGGCGTCAAAGCCAAGAGCGAACAGTTCAAGACCCGCCTGCTGGCGCTGGGCAAGCAGTACGGCCTGTTCGAGCAGGTACGTGGCATGGGCTTGTTGCTCGGCTGCGTGCTCAATGACGCCTGGATGGGCAAGGCCAAGCAGGTACTCGATGCCGCCACCGCCGAGGGGCTGATGATTCTGCAGGCCGGCCCGGATGTGGTGCGTTTCGCCCCGAGCCTGGTGGTCGAAGAGGCCGATATCGACGAAGGCCTGGCTCGTTTCGAGCGTGCGCTGAGCAAACTGACGGCAGCCTGAGTCGTCGCTGACTTGCTGTGGGTGGAGCTTTAGCCGCGACAATCGCGGCTGCTCCTGCATGGATGCAGGAGCTAGAGCGAAGCAGGATGCCTGAGCCGAAGCACCTCCCACGGCTGTTTGCCCGACCCGGGCTACGAATTCCCTGTTTAGAAGGAGTGACCCATGCTGGTGATGCGCCCTGCGCAAATGGCGGACCTGGCGGATGTGCAGCGACTGGCTGCTGACAGCCCGGTGGGTGTCACTTCCTTGCCGGACGATGCAGGCCGGCTGGGCGACAAGATCGCCGCCTCGGATGCGTCGTTCGCCGCCGAAGTCAGTTTCAACGGCGAGGAGAGCTACTTCTTCGTGCTCGAGGACACCGAGAGCGGCCGCCTGGTCGGCTGTTCCGGCATCGTTGCCTCGGCGGGCTACTCCGAGCCCTTCTACAGTTTTCGCAACGAAACCTTCGTGCACAACTCGCGCGAGCTGAAGATCCACAACAAGATCCACGTGCTGTCGCTGTGTCATGACCTGACCGGCAACAGCCTGCTCACCAGCTTCTACGTCGAGCGCCCGCTGGTCAGCAGCGTGTTCGCCGAGCTCAATTCGCGCGGGCGCCTGCTGTTCATGGCCGGTCACCCGGAGCGCTTCGCCGATGCCGTGGTGGTGGAGATCGTCGGCCACAGTGACGAGAACGGTGATTCGCCGTTCTGGGACGCGCTGGGGCGCAATTTCTTCGATATGACCTACGCCGAGGCCGAGCGCCTGTGCGGCCTCAAAAGCCGCACCTTCCTCGCCGAGCTGATGCCGCATTATCCGATCTATGTGCCGCTGCTCTCGGACGAGGCGCAGGAGGCCATGGGCCAGGTGCATCCGCGTGCGCAGATCACCTTCGACATCCTCATGCGCGAAGGCTTCGAGACCGACCATTACATCGACATCTTCGATGGTGGCCCGACCCTGCATGCGCGCACCTCGGGCATTCGTAGCATCGCGCAGAGCCGCCTGGTGCCGGTGAAGATCGGTGAGGCCGAGGCCGGTGGCCGCCAGTATCTGGTCAGCAACGGTCAGTTGCAGGACTTCCGCGCCATCGTTGCCGACCTCGACTGGGTGCCGGGCAAACCCGTGGTACTCAGTGCGCAGGCGGCCGAAGCGCTGGGGGTCGGTGAGGGTGCCAGTGTCAGGTTGGTAGCGGTTTAACCCCTGCTCCGCAGGAGAGGGCGCCCTTCATGGGCAGAGGAGAGTGCCGGCGGTGCTCTTGAGGAATCTGGAGGTTTTATGATCGTTCGTCCCGTGCGCAGTGCCGACTTGCCGGCCCTGATCGACCTGGCTCGCAGTACCGGCGCTGGCCTGACCACGCTGCCGGCCAACGAGGAGCGCCTGGCGCATCGGGTCGGCTGGGCGGAGAAGGCATTTCGTGGCGAGGCCGAACGCGCCGACGCCGACTACCTGTTCGTGCTCGAAGACGATGCCGGCAAGGTGGTAGGCATCTCTGCGGTGGCCGGTGCCGTCGGCCTGCGCGAGCCCTGGTACAACTACCGGGTCGGCCTGACCGTCAGCGCCTCGCAGGAGCTGAACATCCACCGCCAGGTGCCGACGCTGTTCATGGCCAACGACATGACTGGCAACTCGGAATTGTGCTCGCTGTTCTTGCATGCCGATCACCGCACGGGCCTCAACGGCCGCCTGCTGTCCAAGGCGCGTTTTCTGTTCATCGCCGAATTTCGCGAGCTGTTCGGCGACAAGGTGATCGCCGAGATGCGTGGCATGTCCGATGACCGCGGGCGTTCACCGTTCTGGGAAAGCCTTGGTCGGCATTTCTTCAAGATGGAGTTCTCCCAGGCGGACTACCTCACCGGCGTTGGCAACAAGGCTTTCATCGCCGAGCTGATGCCCAAGTTTCCGCTCTATACCTGCTTCCTGTCCGAAGATGCGCGCGCCGTGATCGGTCGGGTACACCCGGACACCGAGCCGGCGCTGGCCATGCTCAAGGCCGAGGATTTCAGCTACCAGGGCTATGTCGACATCTTCGATGCCGGCCCGGCTATCGAGGCGGAAACCGCGAAGATCCGCGCCGTGCAGGGCAGCCAGAACCTGGTGCTGGCCATTGGCACGCCAGGCGATGACGCCGAGCCTTTCCTGATACACAACCGCAAGCGCCAGGATTGCCGCATCACCGCTGCGCCTGCACGCCTGGCTGCCGGCACCCTGGTGGTCGATCCGCTGACGGCCAAGCGTCTGCGCCTTTCCGCGGGTGATCAGGTGCGTGCTGTGACGCTGTCGGCGCACCGCTGAGTTATTGGTTTTGCGCGGCGGCCCAAGGCGGCCGCCGGAAAATGCTGGGAGTGGTAAAACAAGATGAACACTCATTACATCGCAGGTCAGTGGCAGCCCGGTCAGGGCGAGTCGCTGCAATCGCTCGACCCGGTCAGCCAGGCCGTGCTGTGGCAGGGCCAGGGCGCCACGGCGGCGCAGGTCGATGCCGCCGTTAGCGCTGCACGGGGTGCGTTTTCGCTGTGGGCCGCGCACTCGCTGGACGGCCGTATCGCCGTGCTGGAGCGTTTCGCCGCCTGTTTGAAGTCACGTGCTGACGAAGTCGCCCGAGCGATTGGTGAGGAGACCGGCAAGCCGCTATGGGAAGCCGCCACCGAAGTGAACAGCATGGTGGGCAAGGTCGCCATTTCCATTCAGAGCTACCGTGAACGCACTGGCGAGAAGAGCGGCCCGCTGGGCGACGCCACCGCCGTGTTGCGTCACAAGCCACATGGAGTGGTCGCGGTGTTCGGCCCCTACAACTTCCCGGGGCACCTGCCCAACGGCCATATCGTGCCGGCGCTGCTGGCCGGTAACTGCGTACTGTTCAAGCCCAGCGAGCTGACGCCGAAGGTGGCCGAGCTGACCGTGCAATGCTGGATCGAGGCCGGGCTGCCCGAGGGCGTGCTCAACCTGTTGCAGGGCGGTCGCGAAACCGGCGTCGCCCTGGCTGGCCACCCCGGCATCGACGGGCTGTTTTTCACCGGCTCCAGCCGCACCGGCAATCTGCTGCACGCCCAATTCGCCGGGCGCCCGGACAAGATCCTGGCGCTGGAGATGGGCGGCAACAACCCACTGATCGTCGATCAGGTCGCGGATGTCGACGCGGCGGTCTACACCATCGTCCAATCCGCATTCATCTCTGCCGGCCAGCGCTGCACCTGTGCGCGCCGTCTGCTGGTGCCGCAAGGAGAGTGGGGCGATGCGCTGCTGGCGCGCCTGGTGCAGGTCGTCGGGCAGATCAAGGTCGGTCGCTTCGACGAGCAGCCGGCGCCGTTCATGGGTTCGGTGATTTCCCTACAGGCCGCCGCGCAGCTGATGCAGGCCCAGCAGGACTTGCTGGCCTGCGGCGCCACGGCGTTGTTGGCGATGACGCAACCGCAGGTCGATGCTGCGCTGCTGACGCCCGGAATCCTCGATGTCACGGCCGTGAGCGACCGTCCTGACGAAGAGTTCTTCGGCCCGCTGTTGCAG
The DNA here is from genome assembly GCF_002843095.1 of Pseudomonas sp. YY-1. Classification (NCBI taxonomy): domain Bacteria; kingdom Pseudomonadati; phylum Pseudomonadota; class Gammaproteobacteria; order Pseudomonadales; family Pseudomonadaceae; genus Pseudomonas; species Pseudomonas sp. YY-1. The sequence continues at coordinate 26,355 of NZ_PJLX01000007.1, forward strand.
GTGATCCGTTACGACAGCTTCGAATCGGCCATCGCCGAGGCCAATGCCACGGCTTATGGTCTGGCCGCTGGCCTACTGTCGGACTCGAAGGCGCGCTTCGAGCAGTTCTGGCTGCATAGCCGCGCCGGCATCGTCAACTGGAACAAGCAGCTCACCGGTGCTGCCAGCACCGCGCCGTTCGGTGGTATCGGGGCGTCGGGCAACCACCGCGCCAGTGCCTACTACGCGGCGGATTACTGCGCCTACCCGGTGGCCGGGCTGGAAAGCGACAGCCTGAGCCTGCCCGCGACCCTGACTCCGGGAGTGACCCTGTAATGGCTGCCTATGAGATGAACTTTGACGGCCTGGTCGGGCCGACTCACAACTACGGCGGGCTGTCCTACGGCAACGTGGCTTCGCAGAGCAACAGTCAGGCGGCATCCAATCCCAAGGAGGCTGCCAAGCAGGGCCTGGCGAAGATGAAGGCGCTGATGGACATGGGTTTCAAGCAGGGCGTACTGGCCCCGCAGGAGCGCCCGGATGTCGCGGCGTTGCGCCGTCTGGGCTTCACCGGCAGCGATGTCGAGGTGATCCAGCGCGCTGCACGTGAGGCCATGCCACTGCTGGTGGCGAGTTGCTCGGCCTCGAGCATGTGGACGGCCAATGCCTGCACCGTCAGCCCCAGTGCCGACACGGCGGACGGGCGCGTGCACTTCACCGCGGCCAACCTCAACTGCAAGTTCCACCGCAGCATCGAGCACCCGACCACCAGTCGCGTGCTGCAGGCGATGTTCGCCAACCCGGCGCACTTCGCTCACCACCCGGCGCTGCCGGCAGTGGCGCAGTTCGGTGACGAGGGCGCAGCCAACCACACGCGCTTCTGCAAGGGTTATGGCGACGCCGGGGTGGAGTTCTTCGTCTACGGGCGCAGCGCCTTCGACGCTCGCTATCCGGCGCCGGCGCGCTATCCGGCGCGACAGACCCTGGAGGCCAGCCAGGCGGTCGCCCGTCTGCATGGGCTAAGCGAGGCGGGTGTGGTCTACGCCCAGCAGAATCCGGCGGTGATCGATCAGGGCGTGTTCCACAACGACGTGATCGCCGTGGGTAACGGCGAGGTGCTGTTCTATCACCAGGATGCTTTCCTCGAAACCGACAAAGTGCTGGCCGAGCTGGGCGACAAGCTGGCTCGTCGTGGCGGCAACTTTCAGGCCGTATGCGTGCCAGGCTCTGCCGTCAGCGTGCAGGACGCGGTGCGCTCCTACCTGTTCAACAGCCAACTGCTGAGCCGTGCCGACGGCAGCATGCTGCTGGTGGTGCCGGAGGAGTGCCGGAACAATGCCAGCGTCTGGCGCTATCTGCAGCAGCTGACGGCCAGCGGCGGGCCGATCCGCGAGGTGCGCGTGTTCGACCTCAAGCAGAGCATGCAGAACGGCGGTGGCCCGGCATGCCTGCGCCTGCGCGTGGCGCTCAACGAGCAGGAGCTGGCAGCGGTCAATCCAGGTGTGGTGATGAGCGACGCACTGCACGATACCTTGGTGGTCTGGGTCGACAAGCATTACCGCGACCGCTTGAGCGAAGCCGATCTGGCCGACCCGCAATTGTTGACCGAGTGCCGCACGGCATTGGATGAACTGACGCAGATCCTTAAACTGGGCTCGGTCTATCCTTTCCAGATAGCCTGACCCTGACCTCGATTCCCGGAGATTGTATGAGCGACGCGCTGCAACTGATTCTTGAAGACAACGATGGCACTCAGCTGGAAACCTCCTGCAGCCGCTTTGCCGTGGTCTGGCAGGGCAAGGAACTGTGGGTCCAGGCGGTTGGCGATCAGTTGCTGATCGGCGTCGACGTGGAGGAGGGCGATACCGAGTACGTCAACCTGCTGCTGCGTCCGCAGGCCACCAACCTGGTCAGCCTGCAACTGGAGATGGAGCCGATGATCGCCGATGAGGACGATCATGTTCATGGCCCGGACTGCAATCACTAAGTCTTGAGGAGTGCTCGATGCTTGCCCTCGGCAAACTGCTTGAACTGACCCTGGCCGGCCACGAGCCGTCGGCGAAGATTCAACTGACGCCCGATGGCACGCGTCTGCGCTGGCTCGATGAGGGCGCGCTGGAGGTGACTCCGCCTGCTGCGCGCGACAATGGCCTCGACCTGCTGCTGTCGGCCGGCGTCCACGGCAACGAAACCGCGCCAATCGAGCTGCTTGATCGTCTGTTGCGCGGCATCGCGCGCAACGAGCTGCATCCGGCGGCGCGCATTCTCTTTCTGTTCGGCAACCCTGAGGCCATGCGCCGTGGCGAGCGTTACGTCGAGCAGGACCTCAACCGTCTGTTCAGCGGCCGTCACGAGCAGTCCAGTGGCTTCGAAGCCATCAGAGCCTGCGACCTCGAGCACCTGGCCGTCAATTTCTTCGGCAAGGACACCGGTCGAACGCGCCTGCACTACGACCTGCATACCGCCATCCGCGCTTCCAAAATCGAGCAGTTCGCCCTCTATCCGTGGCAGGAGGGGCGTGCGCATTCCCGTCGCGAGCTGGAGCGTCTGCGTGCTGCCGGCATCGAGGCGGTACTGCTGCAGAACAAATCGTCGATTACCTTCAGCGCCTATACCTACGCGCAACTCGGCGCTGAGGCCTTCACCCTGGAGCTGGGCAAGGCGCGTGCTTTCGGTCAGAACGAACTGGTCAACCTCGATCTGCTGGAGAACGCGCTGCACGCGCTGATCGAAGGGCGCGAGGTAATCAGTGGTGAGCCGACCATCGATGGCATGCAGCTGTTCGCCGTGTCGCGCGAGGTGATCAAGCACAGCGATAGTTTTCAGCTGCACCTGCCTGCGGATATCGAGAACTTCACCGAGCTGGAGCCCGGCTACCTGCTTGCCGAGGATATCGCCGATACCCGCTGGATCGTGGAAGAGCAGGGCGCGCGCATCATCTTCCCCAATCCCAAGGTCAAGAACGGCCACCGCGCTGCCATCCTGATCGTCCCCGACGATGGTGCCGGTTTGGCATAGCGGCGTATGTTGCAGGGCTTTAGCCGCGACGTTGCGTCGTATTGGTCGCCGCTAAAGCGCCTCCCACGGCAGCCCGCGATTTTGCCTTCAACTGTATCTTCCACCGTCCGAGCGACCTCTTTAGCATGGGCCTTTCGCCAATTGCCGGGAAAGCCTGTCATGCCCCTGATCGACCTGCGTAGCGACACCGTTACCCAACCCACTGCTGCCATGCGCGAAGCCATGATGGCTGCCGAGCTGGGCGATGACGTGTATGGCGAAGACCCCACGGTTAATCGCCTGGAGGTCTGGCTGGCCAATGAACTGGGCTTCGAGGCGGCGCTGTTCGTCCCCACCGGCACCATGAGCAACCTGCTCGGCCTGATGGCTCATTGCGAACGCGGTGACGAGTACATCGTCGGCCAGCAGGCGCACACCTATAAGTACGAGGGTGGCGGCGCCGCCGTGCTCGGCTCCATCCAGCCGCAACCGATCGAGGGTGAAGCCGACGGCTCGCTGGATCTGAGCAGGGTCGAGGCGGCGATCAAGCAAGACGACTTCCACTTCGCCCGCACTCGCCTGCTGGCCCTGGAAAACACCATGCAGGGCAAGGTGCTGCCGCTCGATTATTTGGCTGCCGCCCGCGAACTGACTCGCCGTCGTGGTTTGAGCCTGCACCTCGATGGCGCCCGCCTGTATAACGCGGCGGTCAAGCTCGGTGTGCCGGCGCGCGAGATCACTCAGCACTTCGATTCGGTCTCGGTGTGCCTGTCCAAGGGGCTCGGTGCGCCGGTCGGTTCGGTGCTCTGTGGCAGTACGGCGTTGATCGCCAAAGCACGCCGTTTGCGCAAGATGGTCGGGGGTGGCATGCGTCAGGCCGGCGTGCTGGCGGCAGCAGGCTTGTATGCGCTGCAGCATCAGGTTCAGCGCCTGGCCGAGGATCACGCCAAGGCCGCACACCTGGGCGAGGCGTTGACCGAGTTGGGTTATAGCGTCGAGCCGGTGCAGACCAATATGGTCTATGTGCAACTTGGCGAGCGTGCCGGGCAAGTTAAGGCCTTCATGGCCGAACACGGCATCGCCGTCAGTGCCGCGCCACGCCTGCGTCTGGTCACTCATCTGGACGTCAGCGCCGAACAAATCGAGCGGGTGATCAGGGCATTTGCTGCTTTCCGTTCGCATTAAGCGTCAGGCGTGCGCTGCCGATAGGCGCACGCTATCAACAAGGCACTAGCCGCGGGCGAAAGGGCCGATATAATGCGTCCCTTTGCAGACTGCAGCGATAACTGCTGCGCTCGGTCATGCAGTGTTAAAAGCCGGCTCAGGATGCTCATTTACAACCTGTAAACTGCGCACCTTCACCGGCTTTTGCCTTGCCTGACCTTCGCTCGCGACGTTCTCGCTTTGGTCTGCTTCGCCGGCTTTGCCGTGGCCGCCTGATTCCGTGGATATCCCTATGAAAAGCGCAGAAATCCGTGAAGCCTTCCTGAGCTTCTTCGAAGAAAAAGGGCACACCCGTGTCGCTTCCAGCTCGCTGATTCCGGCGAACGACCCAACCCTGCTGTTCACCAACGCGGGTATGAACCAGTTCAAGGACTGCTTCCTGGGCCTGGAAAAGCGCGCCTACACTCGCGCCACCACCAGCCAGAAGTGCGTGCGTGCCGGCGGTAAGCACAACGACCTGGAAAACGTCGGCTACACCGCGCGTCACCACACCTTCTTCGAAATGCTGGGCAACTTCAGCTTCGGCGACTATTTCAAACGCGATGCCATTCATTACGCCTGGGAATTCCTGACCTCCGACAAGTGGCTGAACCTGCCCAAGGAAAAGCTCTGGGTCACTGTCTACGCCACCGATGACGAAGCCTACGAGATCTGGACCAAGGAAGTTGGCATCCCCACCGAGCGCATGATCCGCATCGGCGACAACAAGGGTGCGCCGTACGCCTCCGACAACTTCTGGGCAATGGGTGATACCGGTCCGTGCGGCCCGTGCACCGAGATCTTCTTCGACCACGGCGAGCACATCTGGGGCGGCCCACCCGGCAGCCCGGAAGAAGATGGCGACCGCTACATCGAGATCTGGAACAACGTGTTCATGCAGTTCAACCGCACTGCAGATGGCGTGCTGCACCCGCTGCCGGCGCCGAGTGTGGACACCGGGATGGGCCTGGAGCGCATCAGCGCCGTGCTGCAGCACGTCAACTCGAACTACGAGATCGACCTGTTCCAGAACCTGTTGGCCGCCTCGGCCAAGGCCATCGGCTGCAGCAACGAAGGCCAGGCCTCGCTGAAAGTGGTGGCTGACCACATCCGTTCCTGCAGCTTCCTGATCGCCGACGGCGTGACTCCGTCCAACGAAGGCCGCGGCTACGTGCTGCGCCGCATCGTGCGTCGCGCCTGCCGTCACGGTAACAAGCTGGGCGCCAAGGGCAGCTTCTTCTACCAGATCGTCGCTGCGCTGGTGGCTGAGATGGGCGAAGCCTTCCCCGAGCTCAAACAGCAGCAGGCGCACATCGAGCGCGTGCTCAAGACCGAAGAAGAGCAGTTCGCCAAGACCCTGGAGCAGGGGCTGAAGATTCTCGAGCAGGATCTGGCCGGCCTGCAGGGCTCGGTAATCCCCGGCGACGTGGTGTTCAAGCTGTATGACACCTACGGTTTCCCCGTTGACCTGACTGCCGACATCGCCCGCGAGCGCGAGCTGTCAGTGGACGAAGAGGGCTTCGAGCGTGAAATGGAAGCGCAGCGCGAGCGCGCCCGTTCCGCCAGCGCCTTCGGCATGGACTACAACGCCCTGGTCAAGGTTGACAGCGACACCCGCTTCCTCGGTTACGAAGGCACCAGCGGCAGCGGCAAGATCATCGCTCTGTTCAAGGCCGGTGCTGCGGTCGACAGCCTCGCCGAAGGCGAAGAGGGCGTGGTGGTGCTGGATCAGACCCCGTTCTACGCCGAGTCCGGTGGCCAGATCGGCGACTGCGGCTACCTGGAAAGTGCTGGCGTGCGTTTCGACGTGCGCGACACCACCAAGGCCGGCGGTGCCTTCCTGCACCACGGCGTGGTGGCCAGGGGCGGTCTGAGCGTCGGCACCAGCGTCAAGGCCGAAGCCGAAGCCGGCGTGCGTCAGGCCACCGCGCTGAACCACTCCGCGACCCACCTGCTGCACGCCGCGCTGCGTCAGGTGTTGGGCGATCACGTCCAGCAGAAAGGTTCGCTGGTCGACAGTCAGCGTCTGCGTTTCGACTTCAGCCATTTTGAGGCGATCAAGCCCGAGCAGTTGAAGCAGCTGGAAGACATCGTCAACGCTGAGATTCGCAAGAACTCCGAGGTCGAGACCGAAGAAACCGACATCGAGACCGCCAAGTCCAAGGGCGCCATGGCGCTGTTCGGCGAGAAGTACGGTGATCAGGTACGTGTGCTGAGTATGGGCGGCGATTTCTCCGTCGAGCTGTGTGGCGGTACTCACGTATCGCGCACCGGCGACATCGGTCTGTTCAAGATCACCAGCGAAGGCGGCGTGGCCGCTGGCGTGCGTCGTATCGAAGCGGTCACTGGTGCCGCCGCGCTGGCCTGGCTCAACGGTGCCGAGGAACAGCTCAAGGAAGCCGCCTCCCTGGTCAAGGGCAGCCGCGACAACGTGCTGGACAAACTCTCGGCCCTGATCGAGCGCAACCGTCAGCTGGAAAAGGAGCTGGAGCAGCTCAAGGCCAAGGCCGCCAGCGCTGCTGGCAATGACCTGGCTGGTTCGGCCGTGGACGTGAAGGGCACCAAGGTGCTGGCTGCGCGTCTCGATGGTCTGGACGGCAAGGCGCTGCTGGCGCTGGTCGACCAACTGAAGAACAAGCTGGGCAGCGCTGTGATCCTGCTCGGCGGCGTGTTCGACGAGAAGGTGGTACTGGTCGCCGGTGTGACCCAGGACCTGACTGCCAAGCTCAAGGCCGGTGACCTGATGAAGCAGGCCGCCGCAGCAGTGGGCGGCAAGGGTGGTGGTCGCCCAGACATGGCCCAGGGTGGCGGCGTCGATGCCGGCAAGCTGGATGAAGCCCTGGCCCTGGCCGCAACCCTGGTCGAGCAGGCTTCGTAACGAGCGAGAAAGCGGGGCCCGCAGTGCGTCCGGCGGGCCTTGGCAGTATGACCCGATGCGGGTTTAATGGGCGCCCTTCGAGGAATCAGGCGGCTTTTTGAAATGGCTTTGATCGTACAGAAGTTTGGGGGCACCTCCGTCGGCACCATCGAGCGTATCGCGCAGGTGGCCGACAAGGTGAAGAAGTTCCGCGAGAACGGTGACGACATCGTCGTCGTGGTTTCCGCCATGAGCGGCGAAACCAACCGCCTGATCGATCTGGCCAAACAGATCACCGATGGCGAGCCGGTTGCGCGTGAGCTGGATGTGATGGTGTCCACCGGTGAGCAGGTGACCATTGCCCTGTTGGCCATGGCGCTGATCAAGCGCGGCGTGCCGGCGGTGTCCTACACCGGCAACCAGGTGCGCATCCTCACCGACAGCGCGCACAACAAGGCGCGCATTCTGCAGATCGATGACCAGAAGATTCGCGCCGACCTCAAGGCTGGTCGCGTCGTTGTGGTCGCAGGTTTCCAGGGCGTCGACGAACACGGCAACATCACCACCCTGGGTCGTGGCGGCTCCGACACCACCGGTGTGGCTCTGGCCGCAGCGCTGAAAGCCGAGGAGTGCCAGATCTACACCGACGTCGATGGTGTCTACACCACCGACCCGCGCGTGGTGCCCAAGGCCCAGCGCCTGGAAAAGATCACCTTCGAAGAAATGCTGGAAATGGCCAGCCTCGGTTCCAAGGTGCTGCAGATTCGTTCGGTGGAATTCGCCGGCAAGTACAACGTCCCGCTGCGCGTCCTGCACAGCTTCCAGGAGGGCCCGGGCACCCTCATTACCCTTGATGAAGAGGAATCCATGGAACAGCCGATCATTTCCGGCATCGCTTTCAACCGCGACGAAGCCAAGCTGACCATCCGTGGGGTGCCGGATATCCCTGGCATCGCCTTCAAGATTCTCGGCCCGATCAGCGCCGCCAACATCGAAGTGGACATGATCGTGCAGAACGTTTCGCACGATAACACCACCGATTTCACCTTCACCGTGCATCGCAACGACTACAACAACGCCCTGAGCGTGCTGCAGAAGACCGCAGACGAGCTGGGCGCTCGTGAAGTGGTCGGCGACACCAACATTGCCAAGGTGTCCATCGTCGGTGTCGGTATGCGTTCCCACGCCGGTGTTGCCAGTCGCATGTTCGAAGCCCTGGCCAAGGAGACCATCAATATCCAGATGATCTCCACCTCCGAGATCAAGGTGTCCGTGGTGATCGAAGAGAAGTATCTGGAGCTGGCGGTACGCGCACTGCATACCGCCTTCGAGCTGGATGCTCCGGCCCGGCAGGGCGAGTGATTCCACTGATTTGAAAGGCGCGGCTGGTTCCGCGCCTTTCGTCTTTTTGACTTGCATGCGGGAACTTTCTTTCTGCGCGGGCTGGTCAATACTTGGGTGGAGGCTTTCGGGCTTGATTTAGCGGGAAGCCGGCACCATTTTCTTTTTTGCAGACTGTTGTCCTGAAAAATGTAATCCGTGAGGAGAAAGGAATGCTGATTCTGACTCGCCGGGTCGGAGAGACCCTGATGGTCGGTGATGATGTGACTGTCACCGTGTTGGGTGTGAAAGGTAACCAGGTGCGCATTGGTGTCAATGCGCCGAAGGAGGTTGCCGTGCACCGTGAAGAAATCTACCAGCGCATCCAGAAAGAGAAGGGTGACGAACCAAGCCACTAATTTTTCTACAAATTTTTGTTTGCAAACGGGGAAAACATGTTTATCATGCGCCCCGTGTTGCGGAGAGGTGGCCGAGTGGCCGAAGGCGCTCCCCTGCTAAGGGAGTACACCTCAAAAGGGTGTCGGGGGTTCGAATCCCCCCTTCTCCGCCATTATTCAGCGAGTCGGGCGTAAGTCGGGCTGGCGAATCAACCAGAGGTGATCTGGTATAAAAGCACCAAAGATCTCGCGAAAGCGTAGCGAACGAAGGGTAGGCGAGGCGAAAGCGAGCGAAGAAGCGCAGTTTAGTTTTCTAAATGAGCATTCTGAGTTCGGTTTCAACGAAGCATACCCAAGCGCAGTAGCTTTCGAGTGATCTGTAACGGACTCATAGCTCAGCTGGATAGAGTACTCGGCTACGAACCGAGCGGTCGGAGGTTCGAATCCTCCTGAGTCCGCCATATTCAAATGGCTTGCATCGCTGCAAGCCATTTTGTTTCAACCAGCGGTGATCTGGTCTAAAAGCGCCAAACGGACTCATAGCTCAGCTGGATAGAGTACTCGGCTACGAACCGAGCGGTCGGAGGTTCGAATCCTCCTGAGTCCGCCATATTAAATGGCACTGCAGCGATGCAAGGTCATGTTCAGCCAGTGGTGATCTGGTCAAAAAGCGCCAAATGGACTCATAGCTCAGCTGGATAGAGTACTCGGCTACGAACCGAGCGGTCGGAGGTTCGAATCCTCCTGAGTCCGCCATACCGAAAGGGCCTGCAGCAATGCAGGCCCTTTTTCTTTGTGCGTTATTTCTTCACGCAGCCGGCTTCGTCGAAGCTGACCTGTCGGCTGTTCCCGCCTTTGCGTTTCTCTCGGTAATGGTAGCGCTGCTGCCCATTGCTGCTGGTGACTCTGTCTGGCTTGCCCAGGCTGCTTTCCACGTCGGCGCGGCTCATGCCGAGGCGGACTTCCTTGCGGATGATCGCCTGGCGTCTCTCGCTGCTGGTCAGCAGGTTGTCGCAACCATCGTCCTGTTGGCCAACGATGACCAGCTCGCCACTGCCGGCCGAGGTGGTTGCCGCACGCCGGCCTGGGTCCGCGAGAGGGATTGCCTTGCCGCTGCTGGGGGTGTGGTTGCGTGCATCCTGCAGGTGCTGCTCTTGATCGTCGGCGCAGCCGTGGCGGGTGAAGGTGACATGGCCATTTGCACTCACGCAGCGGAACACACTGGCCGCCGAGCTGTCTGCAATAGGGTAGAGAAATGCAGCGGCCAATAGCGCTGCGAAATGCAGTCCTCGCATGAGTCGTCCTCCCTGACGTTTGCCTGCTTCAGGTTAGACCGTTTTTTCGTACTCGCCAGGGTGTCCTGACGCGGGTAGCTGGCGTCGCATAGCCAGGTTTTCATGCGAGATCGAAGTTTGCGATGCAAGCAATTGTTCTTGCCGCGCTTTTGTCACGTACAAAGCTGTTTTGCGGTGTTATGATTCGCCGCGTCAGCCCCGCCGGGGCTTGTGGAATACCACCATGGACTTACCCAGTAGTTACTCAATACTCCCCTCGCACAATCGTGTAAGACCTGATTGATCCCCTTTGGCGTGCCCGCCAACTGGGGGTGGAGCGCGCTATGACAGAAGTAGAAGCCAAAAAGCCGCAAGAGAGCTTGCAGGATCGCCTGGCCCAGGTGATCGAACTGCTGCATCGGCAAAAACTGGTCGAAGACCTGACTCACCGTCAGGAAGGCCAGCATCACGACCGGGTCGAGAACCTGGTGCATCGTCAGAATCTCGTCGAGCTGCAGCGCAAGCTCGAAGATCTGCACCCTGCGGATATCGCCCACATCCTCGAAGCCCTGCCGCTAGATGAGCGTCTGACCGTCTGGCAACTGGTCAAGGCCGAGCGCGATGGCGACATCCTGCTGGAAGTCTCCGACGCGGTACGAGAAACCCTGATCGCCGACATGGACGATCACGAGATTCTCGCTGCAGCCAAGGACATGGACGCCGACGAACTCGCTGACCTGGCCCCGGAACTGCCGCGCGACGTCGTTCATGAGCTGATGGAGTCGCTCGACGCTCAGCAGCGTGAGCGTGTGCGTTCGGCCCTGTCCTACGAGGAAGATCAGGTCGGCGCGCTGATGGACTTCGAGATGGTCACCATCCGCGAAGACGTCAGCCTGGAAGTGGTTCTGCGTTACCTGCGCCGCCTGAAGGAGCTGCCGGGCCATACCGACAAGCTGTTCGTGGTCGATTACGACGGCGTGCTCAAGGGTGTGCTGCCGATCAAGCGCCTGCTGGTCAATGATCCGGAGAAGCAGGTCGGCGAGGTCATGGCCGACGATCCGGTGAGTTTCCACCCGGACGAGGACGGCTACGACGCCGCTCAGGCGTTCGAGCGTTACGACCTGATTTCCGCCCCGGTGGTGGACAAGAACGGCAAGCTGATCGGCCGTCTGACCATCGACGAGATGGTCGACCTGATCCGTGAGGAAAGTGAAAGCGAAGTGCTGAACATGGCCGGTCTGCGCGAGGAGGAAGACATCTTCGCCTCGGTGTGGAAGTCGGTGCGCAACCGCTGGGCTTGGCTGGCGATCAACCTGGTCACCGCGTTCCTGGCGTCGCGTGTGATAGGCCTGTTCGAAGGCTCGATCGAGAAACTGGTGGCGCTGGCGGCGCTGATGCCCATCGTTGCCGGTATCGGCGGCAACTCGGGCAACCAGACCATCACCATGATCGTACGCGCCATGGCGCTGGATCAGGTCAGCACCGGCAATACCAAGCGCCTGGTACGCAAGGAACTGGGTGTTTCCCTGATCAATGGCATCCTCTGGGGTGGTGTGATCGGCGCCGTTGCCTATGGGCTTTACGGTAGTTGGTCGCTTGGCGTGGTGATGACCGCGGCAATGACCCTCAACTTGTTGCTGGCGGCGTTGATGGGCGTGCTGATCCCCATGACCCTGGCACGCCTGGGGCGTGACCCGGCCATGGGGGCCAGTGTGATGATCACCGCCATGACCGACAGCGGTGGTTTCTTCATCTTCCTGGGGCTGGCGTCGATCTTCCTGCTGTAATCAGTTCATCAGCTCGACCAGCCGCCAGGTATCGAGAAAGGCCGTGACCCGAGTGATCCGGCCATTCTCCAGCTGCATGTGCCAGGAGTAGCTGTTCTCGTAGCGGCTGCCGTCCTTGGCAGTCGCCTCGCCATCCCAGTGCACGACCACGTAAGGCCCTTGCGCCACGATCTGGCGGACGGTGGGTACGATGGGCGTGGCCAGTTTGTCAGTGATGGGTTTGACGGCATCTTCCATGAACGCCTCACGCGTGCGGTAAGTCCCGGAGGACGGGCTGCTACCGGCCACGACCCAGACGGCGTCATCGGCGAGCAACTGGAAGATACCGCCCTGGCCGGCGCGCCAATCATCGAAGGCTTTCTGAATCACGGCCTGATTGGCCGCGGTGTTGTCGTTTGCCCAGGCCGGGAAGCAGAGTGAGGCGCTCAGTAGCAGTGCGATGATGATTTTTTGCGTGTTCATGGTTTTTTCCTTGGCTGATGGGGGCGTTACTCGTCAGTTGAGGTGTTCTTGCGGCGCAGCACCATGCCGCCGTGATAGAGCACGTCGTCGATGAATTCACCGTCGGCGGTAAAGCCGGTGTCGTCGACGTAGTCGATGTGGTTGCCGGTGACGTGGTAGTTGCCCTGGTAGGCGCTCTCGCGATTCCCGCGTGCCTCGTCATAACGGCCGTTGGCCAATAGCTCATGGCGGACATGGCCGTCGTCCGTTACCCACATGCCAACATAAGGATGTGAGAGCTTGGGCTCTGCCATTACCGCGTCGGGTAGCAGGGCACCGCTGATCAGCATTGCCGCGACGGTGTTCTTCGCTGACATGGTGGTCTCCATCAATAGGGGCTGGCGGTTGGGCGCACGATCAGCTCGCTGACGTCGACGTCATCGGGCTGTTCGACTGCATAGGCCACGGCGCGGGCGATGGCGTCTGGAGTGATGGCGACGCGACGGAAAGCTTTCATCGCCTCGCGCGCACTGGCATCGGAAATGCTGTCTGCCAGTTCGGACTCGACCACGCCGGGGCAGATGGTAGTGACACGTATACGCTCGCTTTCCTGGCGCAGGCCGTCGGAAATCGCCCAGACGGCATACTTGGTGGCGCAGTAGACCGCTGCTGTCGGCGATACGGCGTGGGCGCCGATGGAGGCGATATTGATGACCTGGCCGCGCCCGCGCTCTTCCATGCCTGGTAGTACGGCGGCAATACCATGCAGCACGCCCCTTATGTTGACGTCGATCATGCGGTCCCACTCGTCCACCTTCAGGGCGTTGAGCGGTGACAGCGGCATGACTCCGGCATTGTTGATGATCACGTCGACGGGGCCGTGCTGCGCTTCGGCATATTCGACGAAGGCTTGCATCTCATGCAGTTGGCTGACGTCGAGGGTGAGGCAGGAGGCGTGCTGACCTTGTGCTTGCAGTTCTTCCACCAGCACCTGCAGGCGCTCGATGCGCCTGGCGCCGAGTACCACGTGATGGCCCAGGCTTGCCAGGTGTCTGGCGATGGCTTCGCCGATACCGCTACTGGCACCGGTGACGAGGATGACTTTGCTCATGTCGATCTCCATTGCGTTCTGGAGAGTCCATGCTAGGCAGGGGGCGGCCGGCTGCTAAGTCTCGTTACTCTTTCGATATTGCCTGTTTCTATTGAATGCTTCCTACAATGTCCGGGTATTGATAACGAGTCGAAAGCGGCGCATGAGCATGAGTCCTGAGAGCATCAAGCAGCGTATGGTCGAGCTGATGCTGCGCTTGGCCCCCGAGGAGGGGTACACCGCGGCGCAGCTCGACGGCGTTACCTTCATGCGCTCCAATCGCTCGCTACCGGTTACCCCGGCACTGTATGAGCCGAGCATCGTGATCGTGATCCAGGGGCGCAAGAGCGGGCTGCACGACGGCAACCTGTACGTTTACGACGCGCAGCACTATCTGGTGCTGGCGCTGCCTCTGCCATTTTCCATCGAGACCGAGGCTAGCGCCGAAGAGCCGATGCTGGGTGTGGCGCTGCGTGTCGAGCCGCTGTTGGTGGCCGAGCTGGTCATGGATCGGGACGAGCCCCAGCCCACTCAACCGGCAACGCTTTATTCCAGCCCGATCGATGCACACTTGAGTGATGCCACGTTGCGCCTGCTGGAGGCGCTGGCTGACCCTGACGAGGTGCGCCTGCTCGGCCCATCGATTCTGCGTGAGATCGTCTTTCGCGTGTTGCAGGGTGAGCAGGGCAATGGCCTGCGCGCGACGCTGGCGCAGAACAGCCATTTCGGTCGTATCGCTCGCGTCCTGCAGCGGATTCACCGGGATTATCAGGAGTCGCTCGATGTGCCTGCGCTGGCTGAGATCGCCAGCATGAGCGTTCCGGCCTTCCATGTGCACTTCAAAGCGATGACCAGCTGCTCGCCGCTGCAGTACCTCAAGGCCATTCGTCTGCATCAGGCGCGCCTGCTGATGATCCGCAACGACATGAGTGCGCTCAGTGCTGCGCAGCGCGTCGGGTATGAAAGTCCGTCGCAGTTCAGTCGAGAGTTCAAGCGCCTGTTCGGGCGTACCCCTGGCGATGAGACGCGTCACTTCAAGACCCTGCTTAGGCTTGCTCCTGCCGTTGCTGGCGTGGCTCGCTCCGCATCCTGATACTTCCCTCGCAGGGCCTTTCTGCTTCTTTGGTAGTGGATGCCGATAAACCACTACATAAATAGCCCGTGCGGCCCTTTTGGCGTTTGCTTCAAACGCTCGTTTCACGCTAAGGTTCGCCAGCTTTGCCCAGGCGCTGACGCTGGGCGCTCCTAATCAATAATGAACGCAGCCCGCGAGCTGCTGGCCAAAGGAGCCAAGATGACCCCCAGTGAACTGCTGCTCGAGGGTGTCGAACTCATGCTGTTCGGCATGGGCTTCGTCTTTGTCTTTCTGGTGTTGCTGGTGGGTGTGGTCAGTCTGATGTCACGGCTGATCGCGACCTTCGCTCCGCCCGCGCCGAGCCCGGCCATTTCTTCTCCAGCACCGAGTGCCAGGTCGGCCAGCCATGAGCCGGACGCAGCAACACTGGCCGCTATCCAATCCGCCATTGCCCAGCACCGCGCACGCCGCGGTTGATCAGGTTCAGAGGGAGTACCTGCATGACTGCCGTGAAACAAGCACTCGGAATCACCGATGTGGTGCTGCGTGATGCGCATCAGTCGATCCTGGCGACGCGTGTTCGTCTTGAAGATATGCTGCCGATCGCGCCCAAGCTCGATCAGGTGGGCTTCTGGTCGGTGGAGTCCTGGGGTGGCGCGACCTTCGATGCCTGCATTCGTTATCTCGGCGAAGATCCCTGGGAGCGTATCCGCGAGCTGAAGAAGGCCATGCCCAATACCCGCCAGCAGATGCTGTTGCGCGGGCAGAACCTGTTGGGCTACCGCCACTATGCCGATGACGTGGTGGAAAAATTCGTCGAGCGTGCCGCCGTCAACGGCGTCGATGTGTTTCGCGTATTCGACGCGATGAACGATCCGCGCAACCTGGAGACGGCGCTCAAGGCCGTGAAGCAGCAGGGCAAGCATGCCCAGGGCACCATCTCCTATACCACCAGTCCGGTGCATACGCTGGACATGTGGGTCGATCTGGCCAAGCAGATCGAAGACATGGGCGCCGATTCGGTGGCGATCAAGGACATGGCCGGGATTCTTACGCCTTACACGGCGTTCGAGCTGGTCTCACGTCTGAAGGCTAGCCTGGCCATTCCGATTCATATGCAGTGCCACGCCACGGCTGGGCTGTCGTCGGTGGCCATCCTGAAGGCGGTGGAAGCGGGCATCGACAACGTCGACACCGCAATTTCTTCTCTGTCGATGACCTACGGTCATTCGCCGACCGAGTCGGTGGTGGCGATGTTCCAGAACACCGAGCGCGACACCGGGCTCAACCTGGAGCTGCTGGAAGAAATCGCCGCGTACTTCCGCGAGGTGCGCAAGAAGTACGCGAAGTTCGAGGGCAACCTCAAGGGCGTCGACTCGCGCATCCTGGTCGCCCAGGTGCCGGGCGGCATGCTCACCAACATGGAAAGCCAGCTGAAAGAGCAGGGCGCCCAGGATAAGTTCGACCAGGTGCTGGCTGAGATTCCGCGCGTGCGTGAAGACCTCGGTTTTATCCCGCTGGTGACTCCGACGTCGCAGATTGTCGGCACTCAGGCGGTGATCAACGTGCTCACTGGCGAGCGCTACAAGTCCATCACAAAGGAAACGGCGGGTGTGCTCAAGGGCGAGTACGGCGCAGCTCCTGCTCCCTTCCATGCCGAACTGCAGGCCCGTGTGCTCGATGGTGCCGAGGCTATCACCTGTCGTCCGGCCGACCTGCTCGAAGCCGAGATGGACAAGCTGACCGCCGAACTCAAGGGCATCGCTCAGGAGAAAGGCATCAAGTTGGCCGCCGACGAAATCGACGACGTCCTGACCTACGCGCTATTCCCGCAGATCGGTTTGAAATTCCTGGAGAATCGCGGCAATCCGGCGGCCTTCGAACCCGCTCCGACTGGTAAGGAAATGCCTGCTCGCGAGGCTGGCAAGCCTGAGGTCTACACCGTCGAGGTCAATGGCAAGTCGTTCGTCGTGCAGGTGAGCGACGGCGGTGATATCGAGGGAATCAAGCCCGTCGGTGGCGCGGCGAGCGCTGCACCGGCGGCTACTCCGGCTGCAGTGGATGGCGGCGAGCCGCAGGCGGCACCGCTGGCTGGCAATATCTTCAAGGTGCTGGTGCAGCCAGGCCAGGCCGTGGAGGAAGGCGAGTTGGTGATCATTCTTGAGGCGATGAAGATGGAAACCGAGATCCGCGCCTTCAAGGCCGGTACTGTCGGTGCCGTCAACGTCAAGGTCGGCGATACCGTGGTAGTGGGCGCTAGCCTGCTGACCATCGGCTGAGGGGCGCATAATGGAAAAGCTGCTCAAGCTCTGGCAGAGCACCGGCCTGTATCACCTGGAGCCCGGTCAGGCGTTCATGATCGCGGTGTGCATACTGCTGATCTACCTGGCGATCAAGAAAGGCTTCGAGCCTTTGCTGCTGATTCCTATCGGCTTCGGCGGGCTGATGTCGAACATTCCGGTGGCCAACATGGCAGAGGGTGCGGGTTTTCTGCACCTGATCTATGAAGTGGGGCTGCCGACCAGCATCTTCCCGTTGCTGATCTTCCTCGGCGTCGGCGCCATGACCGATTTCGGCCCGATGCTGGCCAACCCCAAGACCTTGCTGCTCGGCGCCGCTGCGCAGTTCGGCATCTTCGGCACCCTGCTCGGCGCCCTGGCGATCACCGCGCTGGGCATTCCCGGCATGGAATTCACCCTCAAGGAGGCGGCGTCCATCGCCATCATCGGCGGAGCGGACGGGCCGACCTCGATTTTCGTCACCTCCAAGCTCGCCCCGGATCTACTGGGGCCCATCGCAGTCGCGGCCTATGCCTATATGGCGCTGGTGCCGTTGCTGCAGCCGCCGATCATGCGCGCCCTGACCACCAAGGAAGAGCGCGCCATCGTCATGCAGCAGCTGCGTCCGGTGGGGCAGACCGAGAAAATCATTTTCCCCATCGTGCTATGCATTCTGATCGGGATGCTGCTGCCTGACGCCGCGCCGCTGATCGGTATGTTCGCCCTCGGCAACCTGCTGCGTGAGGCTGGGGTGGTCGAGCGTCTGGCTGATACCTCGCGCAATGCGCTGATCAATATCGTTACCATCTTCCTCGGTCTGACCGTGGGTTCGAAGCTGTCGGCCGAGGCTTTCCTGCAGCTCAAGACCCTGGGCATTCTGATGCTGGGCATGGTGGCGTTCTGCGCAGGTACGGCGGCCGGTGTATTGATGGCCAAGCTGATGAACCTGTTCAGCAGCAACAAGGTCAATCCGTTGATCGGTTCGGCGGGTGTGTCGGCCGTGCCGATGGCGGCTCGGGTATCGAACAAGGTCGGCCTGGAGGCCAACCCGCAGAACTTCCTGCTGATGCATGCCATGGGGCCGAACGTGGCTGGGGTGATCGGCTCGGCCGTGGCGGCGGGGGTACTGCTCAGCTTCGTTGGCTGAGCAAGGGATGTCATGACCGCTGCCAGGAATGGCAGGCAATAAAAAACCGGCTCAAGGCCGGTTTTTTTATTGGCTCGCTTCAGGCTTCTTCAGCGGCCATTTCCACGTCGTGGGCAATCAGAGCGACCAGTGCATTCTGCTGGCGGCGCGACAACTGACGAAAACGCTGCAGCAATTCACGCTCATGGAGGCTCAGTTCGGGGCTGTCGAGGCGCAGGCTGAGATCGTCATCCAGAGCACCTTCCTGAAGCATGCTTTGCTCCAGACGGGCGATGATTTCCGAGTTCATGCTGCGGTGATGGTTGCGTGCTACGTCAGCAATACGCTCACGCATGCCATCTGGCAAGCGAACGACAAACTTGTCAGCCGTGCGGCTGGAATAAATAGCCTGTTTCATAGGGCGCATACATTACCGGTTAGTTCAGGGAGCGATACTGGTAGTCAGTGTCGAGATTGTCACCGGTTTGACAGTGTTTCGCACTAGCCGTTCAACCGGTACCGCGTTCTGCGTCGTATGACCATAAGGTCAGATGAACAGTTCCTTGACGCCAAATACGTGTCACATTGTGATTCAGGTAGCGGCTTTATGCCAGCACCGATTGTCTGAAATGCGTGGTACTCGGCAGAACTCATCCTGTTGCTTCGCTCGAGCATAAAAGTTTCAAGTTTCATTCACTCAATCGTCATCCCCGGTTCACGGGTCTGACACAGCGTGCGCCTACCTTGGTCTACACCAGAAGGCGCCGGCTAGCGGCCTTCTTATCGAAATGATAGTAGAGGGCCAGCACATGAGCGTAGCTATTCGAGTCGATCGTCTGAATAAAAGTTTCGGCCGCAAGCAGGCGCTGTTCGATCTGGCGCTATCCGTGCAGCCGGGCGAGATGGTGGCGCTGATCGGCGCCTCGGGCTCGGGCAAGTCGACCCTGCTGCGGCATCTGGCCGGCCTGGCGCGAGGTGACGCCGGTAGCATCGAGGTGCTTGGGCGCCAGGTGCAGAGCGACGGGCGCCTGAATGGCGATGTGCGCCGCCAGCGCGCCGATATCGGCTACATCTTTCAGCAATTCAATCTGATCGGCCGTCTCAGCGTGCTGCAGAACGTGCTGCTCGGCGGCCTCGGGCGTATGCCGCGTTGGCGTGGCAGCCTCAGCCTGTTCAATCCCGAAGAGAAGCAGCGTGCGCTACAGGCGTTGGAGCGGGTAGGGCTGGCCGAGTTTGCCGCGCAGCGTGCCTCGACCCTGTCCGGTGGCCAGCAGCAGCGCGTGGCCATCGCCCGTGCTTTGTGCCAGCAGGCCGAGGTGATTCTCGCCGATGAGCCCATCGCCTCGCTCGACCCGGAGTCGGCGCGCAAGGTGATGGAGATCCTCGCCGACATCAACCGTCGAGACGGCAAAACGGTGGTGGTGACCCTGCATCAGGTCGATTACGCGGTGCGCTATTGCCAGCGCGCCGTGGCGCTCAAGGGCGGGCGAATTCATTTCGACGGCCCGACCGCGGGCTTCAACCCCGATTTCCTCAATGACCTCTACGGCGGCGATCTCGATATCAGCCTGCTGCTGCCGCAAGGGCAGCGCCCAAGGGCTGTGGAGCGTCCGCTGACACTGGCCAAGGCCTGATCTCAGTCCTCTCATTCGAAACAACAACGCCAACTAGCAACAGGAGTGTGCTCCATGTTCAAACGCATCGGCCAGGTGCTGGCTGCTTCCGCGCTCGTCACCGGTTCCCTGCTGGGCTCGGTCCAGGCCGCCGAGGAACTCAACTTCGGCATCATTTCCACCGAGTCTTCGCAGAACCTCAAGGCCATGTGGGATCCCTTCCTGGCCGACATGAGCAAGCAGACCGGGGTAAAGATCAACGCCTTCTTCGCGCCTGATTACGCCGGGATCATCCAGGGCATGCGCTTCGACAAGGTCGATGTGGCCTGGTATGGCAACAAGTCGGCGATGGAGGCGGTTGATCGCGCCGGTGGCGAGATCTTCGCCCAGACCGTGGCGGCCAACGGCGCGCAGGGTTACTACAGCCTGCTGGTGGCGCACAAGGACAGCTCGATCAACTCGGTCGAGGACATGCTCAAGAACGCCAAGAGCCTGACCTTCGCCAACGGCGACCCCAACTCCACTTCCGGTTACCTGGTGCCCGGCTACTACGTGTTCGCCCAGAACAACGCCGACGCCGGCAAGATCTTCAAGCGCTCGCTCAACGGCAGCCACGAGGTCAACGCCTTGTCGGTGGCCAACAAGCAGGTCGATGTCGGCACCTTCAACAGCGAGGGCATGGAGCGTCTGGAGGTGACCGCGCCGGACAAGGCCGCGCAGCTCAAGGTGATCTGGACCTCGCCGCTGATCCCGTCCGACCCCATCGTCTGGCGCAAGAACCTACCGCAGGAAACCCGCGACAAGCTGCGCGACTTCTTCATGACCTACGGTGCCAAGCCGGAGGAGAAGAAGGTGCTCGAAGGCCTGCAGTGGGGCCAGTTCAAGGCTTCCGACAACGATCAGCTGCTGCCGATTCGTCAGCTCGAGCTGTTCAAGAAACGCACCGAAGTGGCCAACAACGACAAGCTCAAGGACGCCGACAAGCAGGCTCAGCTCAAGGAGCTGGACGCCGAGCTGGCCAAGCTGGAGCAGCGTATGGCCGAGCGTGAGAAGCAGGACGGCGCCAGCGCCGGTTGATCCTGGCAGCCCCTCGGTATCCACCGAGGGGCTGACTGCAGTCGTTTTCCCCGAGATGCCTTGATGACCACTTTGACCACCCATACCCCGACCGTCGATAGCAAACGCAGCTGGCTGCAGTTGATCGGCTGGGGCCTGTTCTTCGCCGTACTTGCCTGGTCCTGGCAGGGCGCGGAAATGAACCCGCTGGCGCTGGTGCGCGATGCCGGCAACATGGCCACCTTCGCCGCCGACTTCTTCCCGCCGGACTTCAGCAACTGGCAGCACTACCTCAAGGAGATGGTGACCACCGTGCAGATCGCCCTCTGGGGCACGGTGTTGGCCATCGTCTGCGCCATTCCGCTGGGCATCCTCTGTTCCGAGAACATCGTGCCCTGGTGGGTGTACCAGCCGGTACGCCGGGTGATGGATGCCTGCCGTTCGATCAACGAAATGGTCTTCGCCATGCTTTTCGTCGTCGCGGTCGGGCTCGGCCCCTTCGCTGGCGTGCTGGCGCTGTTCATCAGCACCACCGGTGTGCTGGCCAAGCTGTTCGCCGAGGCGGTCGAGGCCATCGATCCAGGCCCGGTCGAAGGCGTGCGCGCCACCGGCGCCAGTGCCCTGCAGGAGGTGATCTTCGGCGTCATCCCGCAGGTGCTGCCGCTGTGGATTTCCTATTCGCTGTACCGCTTCGAGTCCAACGTGCGTTCGGCCACGGTGGTCGGCATGGTCGGCGCCGGAGGCATCGGCGTGATCCTCTGGGAGGCCATACGCGGCTTCCAGTTCGCCCAGACCTGCGCGCTGCTGATCGTGATCATCCTGGTGGTGAGCGCCATCGACATCCTGTCCCAACGCCTGCGCAAGCTCTTTATCTGAAGGAGAGGGAGGGCGCCTGTGTGCGCCCTTTTCAAACGATGAACTTGTCTAGACAAAGCGAACCGCTGTACCGCGAACTGGCCGCCGTGTTGCGTGAAGACGTGCAGCACATGAGTCCGGGCGACTATCTGCCGGGCGAGATGCAACTGGCCGCGCGCTTTTCCGTCAACCGTCACACCCTGCGCCGCGCTGTCGACGAGCTGGTGCTCGAAGGCCGCTTGCTGCGCCGCCAAGGCAAGGGCACACAGGTGCTGGCCAAGCCGCTGGTGTATCCGGTAGAGGCCGGCAGTGCGTTCAGCCAGTCGCTGTCTGCGCTTGGTCACCGCGTCGAGGCGCAGTTGATCGAGCGCCTGCGCCGCAGCGGCAGCAGCGAGGAGTGCCGCCACCTGCAACTGCCCGATGGCAGCGAACTGCTCGAGCTGGTCACCCTGCGCCTGCTCGACGGCCAGCCGCTGAGCCTGATCCGTCACCGTTTCTGCATCAGCCTGGCGCCGCTGCTGGCCGACTATCAGGGCGGCTCGCTGCGCCAGTACCTGGTCGAGCGCGATCTACCGCTGACACGCACCTTCAGCCTGATCGGCGCGCGCCTACCCAGTCGCGAGGAGGCTGCGCATCTGCTGATGCCGCGCCATGCGCCGCTGCTCAGCGTACTCACTTTGTCCCGCGATCCCGCTGGCCGGGCGGTGGAGCTGGCGCAGTCCAGCAGCCGCGCCGACCGCTTCCAGTACCAGGTAGCGACCTGATGGAGACCCGCATGAACGAAACCGATCCGAACATCGCCGCGCGTCAGCGCTGGCTGGGCGTCCTGGCCCGCGCCGGCAGCGCTCTCGATAGCCATGAGGCGGAGCTGAAAGACAGCGCCTACCAACTGATCCGCTCCCCCGAGGTTGGCATGACCTTGGTGCGCGGGCGCATGGGCGGCACCGGTAGCGCCTTCAACCTCGGCGAGATGACCGTGACCCGCTGTGTAGTGCGTCTTGCCGACGGCCGAACCGGTTACAGCTATCTGGCAGGCCGCGACAAGCGCCGCGCCGAACTGGCCGCCCTGGCCGACGCGCACCTGCAGGGCAGCGACCAGGCGCGCTGGCTGGATGACCTGATCGAACCCCTGGCCCGCGAGCAGCGCGAACAGCGCCTGAACCGGGCCGCCCGTACCGCCACCACTCAGGTGGAATTTTTCACCTTGGTCAGAGGAGAGGACTGATGACTACGCCGCACAGCTCGCACTGGCTGCAACCGGCTTTCGACGACCCGGTGCTCGACGCCCAGGTCAGCTTCCGCGCGGCCCTCGGAGCCCTGGCCGAACCGGGGCTGCCACGCGCCATGGATCGTGCCCATGCCCTGGGCGACCTGGCCCCAGCTACTTATGGCTTGTGTCTGGCCTTCCTCGACAGTGACACGCCTCTTTGGCTGGCGCCGCGTTTCGACACGCCGCTGATTCGCGCCAACCTGGCGTTCCACTGCGGCTGCCCGATTGTCGCCGAGCGTGAGATCGCTTTGTTCGCCCTGCTTGATGAGGGCGAGTTGAGCGATCTGTCGGACTTCGACAACGGCAGCGAACGCTACCCGGACCAGTCCTGCACGCTGCTGATCCAGCTCGACGATCTGCGCGCCGGCGTCCCCCTGCGCTGGCGCGGGCCGGGGATCAAGGACGTGCGTGGCGTCAACTTGCAGCTGCCAGCCTCGTTCTGGCAACAGCGCCAGGCGCGCAGCGCCTTTCCCCGTGGCCTGGATTGCTTCTTTGCCGCAGGCGGCGAAGTCATCGGCCTGCCGCGCAGCACCCGCGTGCTGATCGAAACCGAGGAGGCTGCCTGATGTATGTCGCCGTCAAGGGTGGCGAACGCGCCATCGACAATGCCCATCAACTGCTGGCCAGCCGTCGCCGTGGCAATACCGCTGTCGCTGAACTGGGCGTTGAACAGATCCGCCAGCAACTGCCGCTGGCCGTGGCCCGGGTGATGAGCGAAGGCTCGCTGTACGACGAGGAGCTGGCCGCACTGGCGATCAAGCAGGCGGCCGGTGACCTGATGGAGGCCATCTTCCTCTTGCGCGCCTACCGCACCACGCTGCCGCGCTTCGGTGCTAGCGAGCCGCTGGACACCATGAAGATGCAGCTGGAGCGGCGCATATCCGCCACCTTCAAGGATCTACCCGGTGGTCAGCTGCTCGGTCCTACGTTCGATTACACCCACCGTCTGCTGGATTTCACCTTGCTGGCCGAGGGCGAATATCCGGCGCCGGAAACCACGCTCGCCGACGAGCCCAAGCCCTGTCCACGGGTGTTGGATTTTCTCGCAGGCGAAGGGCTGATGGCCCGCGAGCAGGACGACGGCGCACCGGTGCCGGACATCACCCGCGAGCCGCTGGCCTTTCCCGCGAGCCGCGCCGAGCGCCTGCAGGCGCTTGCCCGTGGTGATGAAGGCTTCCTTCTGGCGCTCGGCTACTCGACTCAGCGCGGCTACGGGCGCAATCACCCCTTCGCCGGGGAGATCCGCATCGGTGATGTCGAGGTGTGGATGACGCCCGCCGAACTGGGCTTCGCCGTACCGCTGGGCGACATCGAGATCACCGAGTGCGAGATGGTCAACCAGTTCGTCGGTGACAGTGCCGAGCAGGCGCAGTTTACCCGCGGCTATGGCCTGGCCTTCGGCTACGCCGAGCGCAAGGCCATGGGCATGGCGCTGGTCGACCGCGCGCTGCGCGCCGCCGAGTACGGCGAAGAGGTGCAGGGCCCGGCGCAGGAAGAGGAGTTCGTGCTGATGCACTGCGACAACGTCGAAGCTGCCGGCTTCGTCTCGCACCTCAAGTTGCCGCACTACGTCGACTTCCAGGCCGAACTGGAACTGATCCGCAAGCTGCGCCGACAAGCGCCGGCAGAGGAGAACCGCTGATGAACGCTTTCACCGCAAGCGGCGCCCGCGAGGCGTCGGCCTACAACTTCGCCTATCTGGATGAGCAGACCAAACGCATGATCCGCCGTGGCTTGCTCAAGGCGGTAGCGATCCCTGGCTACCAGGTGCCTTTCGGCGGTCGCGAGATGCCGCTGCCCTATGGCTGGGGCACCGGCGGCATGCAGCTGACCGCTGCGATTCTTGGCGCGGATGACGTGCTCAAGGTGATCGACCAGGGTGCCGACGACACCACCAATGCGGTGTCCATCCGCCGCTTCTTCGCCCGTACCGCAGGCGTCGCCACCACCGAGCGCACGCTTGAGGCCAGCGTGATCCAGACCCGCCACCGTATTCCGGAAACACCGCTGTCGGCCGGGCAGATCATGGTCTATCAGGTGCCGATTCCCGAGCCGCTGCGTTTTATCGAGCCCAGCGAGCAGGAGACGCGGACCATGCATGCGCTGGAGGACTACGGCGTGATGCACGTGAAGCTGTACGAGGACATCGCTACCTTCGGCCATATCGCCACCGCCTACGCCTACCCGGTGACGGTGGACGAGCGCTACGTGATGGACCCGTCGCCGATTCCCAAATTCGACAACCCCAAACTGGACATGAGCCCGGCGCTGATGCTGTTCGGTGCCGGCCGCGAGAAGCGCCTGTATGCGGTGCCGCCCTTTACCCGGGTGGTCAGCCTGGACTTCGAGGATCACCCCTTCGCCGTGCAGCGCTGGGACGAGTGCTGCGCCTTCTGCGGCAGCACGGAATCCTTCCTCGACGAGCTGATCGTCGACGACGCCGGCAGCAAGCGCTACGTCTGCTCCGACACCGACTACTGCCGTCAGCGTACCGAGGAGAACCTGCAATGAGCGCCGCCGAACGTCTGCAACCTGCCGTGGCTGCAACCGAGCCGTTGTTCTCTGTGCGTGACCTGACCCGTCTGTACGGACCGGACAAGGGCTGCCAGGGCGTGAGTTTCGACCTCTATCCCGGTGAAGTGCTGGGCATCGTCGGCGAGTCCGGCTCGGGCAAGTCCACCTTGCTCAGCCTGCTCTCCGGGCGTTGCCCGCCGGATCGCGGCGCGGTCAGTTATCGCGGTCGCGATGGCCAGTGGCTTGATCTGTACAGCGCCAGCGAGGCCGAGCGGCGCACGCTGCTGCGCACCGAATGGGGCTTCGTCGAGCAGAACCCGCGTGACGGCCTGCGTATGGCGGTGTCGGCTGGCGCCAATATCGGCGAGCGGCTGATGGCCCAGGGTGTGCGCCACTACGGCGAGTTGCGCGCCGCCGGGCTTGACTGGCTGAGCCAGGTGGAGATCGACCCGGCGCGCATTGATGACCTGCCGCGCACGTTTTCAGGCGGCATGCAGCAGCGCCTGCAGATCGCCCGCAACCTGGTCTCGGCGCCGCGTCTGGTGTTCATGGACGAGCCGACTGGAGGGCTGGACGTGTCGGTGCAGGCGCGCCTGCTCGACCTGCTGCGCGGCCTGGTACGCGAGTTGGACCTGGCGGTGGTGATCGTCACCCACGACCTGGCGGTGGCGCGCCTGCTCGCCGACCGCCTGATGGTGATGCGCCGCTCGCGCGTGGTGGAGGCGGGGCTGACCGACCAGATTCTCGACGATCCGCAGCATCCGTATTCGCAGCTGTTGGTGTCGTCGGTGTTGCAGCCCTGATTTCGTCCTGTGGGAGGGGCTTTAGCCGCGACCCCTCTTTGTCGCGGCTAAAGCCCCTCCCACGCACGCAGAGAGTATTGACCATGAACAACCTGATCGAGGTCAGCGGCCTCAGCAAGACCTTCACCCTGCATCAGCAGAACGGCGTCGTCCTGCAGGTGCTGCGTGACCTGAATTTCGCCGTGCGCGGCGGCGAGTGCCTGGTGCTGCACGGCCAGTCCGGTGCCGGTAAATCGACCCTGCTGCGCACGCTGTACGGCAACTACCTGGCCGCCGGCGGCAGTATTCGCATCCGTCACCAGGGCTCGCCAGTGGAGCTGGTCGGCGCCGAGCCGCGCCAGGTGCTGGCGGTGCGTCGGCAGAGCCTGGGTTACGTCAGCCAGTTCCTGCGGGTGATCCCGCGCGTGTCGACCCTGGACGTGGTGATGGAACCGGCGCTGTCGCGTGGCTGGACGCGTAGCGACGCCGAGGCGCGGGCCAAGGCGCTGCTGGGCCGGCTGAATATTCCTGAGGCGCTCTGGCAACTGGCGCCGGGCACCTTTTCCGGCGGCGAGCAGCAGCGCGTCAATATCGCCCGCGGCTTCATGGTCGAGTGGCCGGTGCTGTTGCTCGACGAACCCACCGCCTCGCTGGATGACGCCAACCGCCAGGTGGTGTTGGCGCTGATCAACGAGGCCAAGGCCGCGGGTAGCGCGCTTATCGGCATTTTTCACGACCGCACCGCCCGCGAGGCGGTGGCCGACCGTTACCTCGACATGAGCGCCAAGGCGGCGCAAGCGGAGTACGTCTATGTCGTCTGAACAGATTCTTAGCAACGCCCGCGTCGTCACCGCCGAGCGCGAGTTCCTCGGCACGCTGTTGCTGCGTGACGGGCTGATCGCTGCAGTGGATGAGGGCGCCAGCCGCCTGCCGCAAGCCCAGAATCTGGGCGGCGATTACCTGCTACCGGGGCTGGTGGAGCTGCACACCGACAACCTGGAAAAACACATGAGCCCGCGCCCCGGGGTTGACTGGCCGTCGACCTCGGCGGTGCTGACCCACGATGCGCAGATCGTCGCCGCTGGCATCACCACGGTGTTCGATGCGCTGTCCATCGGCGACATCAACCCGCGTGGCCGGCGCATGCAGCAATTGCCGGCGATGATCGAAGCCATCGCCGCCAGCGAGGCAGCCGGGCAGACTCGCGCCGAGCACCGCCTGCACCTGCGCTGCGAGCTGTGCCATCCCGATGCCCTGACCATCTATCGCGACCTGGTGGAGCACCCGCTGGTGGCCCTGGTGTCGGTGATGGACCACTCGCCCGGTCAGCGCCAGTTCGCCAAGGTGGAGAAGTATCGCGAGTACTACATGGGCAAGTACCACCTGAGCCCGGCAGAGATGGAGGAATTCCTTCAGGAGCAGATTGCCAACTCGCGCCAATACAGCGACCGCCAGCGCCATGCCATCGTCGAGGACTGCCACAGCCGGGGCATCTCGGTGGCCAGCCATGACGACGCGACTCTGGCCCACGTGCAGGAGTCGGCCGATTTCGGCATGGCCATTGCCGAGTTTCCCACCACACTGGAGGCCGCCAGGGCCAGCCACGAACGGGGGCTGAAGGTGCTGATGGGCGCTCCGAACGTGGTGCGTGGCGGTTCGCATTCGGGCAATATCGCCGCCGCCGAACTGGCACGTCACGGCGTGCTGGATATCCTTTCCAGCGACTACTACCCGGCCAGCCTGTTGCATGCGGCCTGGCTGCTCGCAGGGCAAGACAACGACTATGATTTGCCTGCGGCCATCGCCACTGTGAGCCGCGCACCGGCCAGGGCGGCGGGGATGGATGACCGCGGCGAGATTCGCGTCGGCCTGCGCGCCGACCTGGTCCAGGCCAGGGCGCATGGCCAGCAGCCGGTGATCCAGCAGGTGTGGCGCCAAGCACGAAGGGTGTTCTGATGCAGGGCAGGTTGATCTATCTGATGGGGCCTTCGGGCTCGGGCAAGGACAGTCTGTTGCAAGCTGCACGTGCGCCGCTGGAGACGCACGGCTGCCGTTTCGCTCGGCGGGTGATCACCCGCAGTGCCGAATCGGTGGGGGAAGATGCGCTGGGAGTGACCCCGGCCGAGTTCCAGCGCCTGCAGGGCGAGGGCGCCTTCGCTCTGAGCTGGCGCGCCAATGGTCTGGCCTACGGCATCCCGCGAGAGATTGATGACTGGTTGAGCGCCGGGCAGGATGTGCTGATCAACGGTTCGCGCGGTCATCTCGACACGGCGCGGCAACGCTATCCGGATCTGCTGGCGATTCTTCTGCAGGTCGACGAAGCGGTGCTGCGTCAGCGCCTGCTGGCCCGTGGCCGGGAAACACCGGAGCAAATCGAGCAGCGCCTGGCCCGCAGCCGCAGCTTTACTGTGGTGGGAGGCGCTTCAGCGGCGACTGTCGCGCAGGAGCACATTTGCGTTCTAGACAACTCCGGCCCTCTGCCACACACCGTCACCCGCCTGCTGCACCTGCTCGACGAGACCCGCCGATGCGCCTGACCCTACTCGGCACCGGTGATGCCCGCCAGGTGCCGGTCTATAACTGCAGTTGCCCGGCCTGCGATGCGTCCCGTGTCTATCCCGCACGTCGCCGCGGCCCCTGTTGCGCGCTGATCGAATGCGGGGCGCAGCGTTGGCTGATCGACAGTGGCCTGACCGACCTTACCGAGCGCTTTGCGCCGCAGAGCCTGAGCGGCATCCTGCAGACCCACTACCATGCCGACCACGCTCAGGGATTGCTGCACCTACGCTGGGGGCAGGGGCTGATCATCCCCGTGCACGGCCCGGACGACCCGGAGGGGCTGGCCGATCTGTACAAGCATCCGGGCATTCTCGACTTCAGCCAGCCATTCGCCGCTTTCGAGTGTCGCCAACTGGGTGAGCTGAGCGTTACCGCGCTACCGCTGACCCACTCCAAGCCGACCTTCGGCTACCTACTAGAGGGGCAGGGCAGGCGCATCGCCTACCTCACCGATACCGTCGGCGTGCCGGAAGCAAGTTGTGCGGAACTGCAGCGCGCGCCACTGGATCTGCTGGTGCTCGACTGCTCCACCGCACCGCAACTCGTCGCACCACGCAACCACAACGACCTGACCCGTGCGCTGGAGGTCGTCGAGCGCCTGCAACCGACAAAGGCAGTGCTGACCCATATCGGCCACAGCTTCGATGCCTGGCTGCTGGAGCATCCCGACGCCTTACCGCCAGGCGTGACACTGGCAAGCGATGGCCTGGTGTTGTGAGTCCACGTCGCTATCTGTAACCAAAGATTTCAGATTGGCCGGGCTTGCCGTTACAGTGCTGGGCCTTCCAACGTGTTCGCCGCCAGCAGAGAGGTTGCATGAACGCCCGCCGCATTACCCTGTTGCTGTGTACGGCCGAAACCCTCGGCATGGCCGGTTTCGCCCTGTTCGCCGCGCTGCTACCGCAATTCCAGGCACTCTGGGGTTTGAGTAATACCGAGGCCGGCTGGATCGGCGGCGGCTTCTTTCTTGGTTACATGCTCGCCGTGCCTGTGCTCACCGGCCTGACCGATCGGCACGACGCCCGGATTATCTACCTGGCGGCCATGTTGCTGACGGCCGTGGCCAGCGCGGGTTTCGTTTTCGCCGATGGTTTCTGGTCCGCATTGCTCTGGCGCGTGCTCGCCGGTATCGGCCTGGCGGGCACCTACATGCCGGGGCTCAAGGCGCTGTCGGAACGTATCGACGGTGCCTCGCAGTCGCGTGCCATCGCCTTCTATACCGCCAGCTTCGGATTGGGCACGGCGCTGTCGTTCACCCTGTCTGGCGAGCTGGCCAAGCTCGGCGGCTGGCAACTGCCGGCGCTGCTCAGTGGTGCCTGTGCGTTGCTGGCCTGGGCGCTGGTGTACTGGGGGCTGGCGCCGAAAGCGGTAGAGGCACATGCGCCGCGCAATCTGCTGGATCTGGCGCCGCTGAGAAATCGCGCGGTGCTGGCTTACTGCCTGGCCTATGCGATGCACAACCTGGAGCTGTTCGCCCTGCGCGCCTGGCTGGTGGCCTTCGTGGTGTTCTCCGGACATCTGCAGGGCGTCGATCCCTGGCTGTCGGGCACCTGGGTGGCGATGCTGGCGACGCTCATCGGCATGCCGTCGAGCATCCTCGGCAACGAACTGGCGCTGCGTTTCGGGCGTCAGCGCTGGCTGATCGGTGTGATGCTCAGCTCCGCGCTGCTGGCCGCCGTGGTCGGCCTGGGCGCGGCGCTGCCGTTCTGGGCGATGCTGGGGCTGATTCTGATCTACGCAGTGACCGTCACCGCCGACTCGGCTTCGTTGACTGCCGGACTGGTCAGCGTCGCCCCGGCCAGCCACCGTGGCGCGGCGATGGCGCTGTATTCCTGTACCGGCTTTACCGGCGCGTTCCTCGGTCCGTTGCTGTTCGGCATGACTCTGGATGCTTTGGGCGATCAGCAGTTGCTCGGCTGGTGGGCGGCGTTCGCGCTGATGGGCCTGTTGCTGACGCTCGGGCCGCTGGCGTTGTGGTGGGCGGGTAGAGGGCGCGAGGAACGCTCGCGCCTCTGACTCAGGGCTACCGGGCCTGTGTGGTGGATTTTACGCTTTGCTGCCCAGCGTCTCGGCCTTGCGCAGCCAGCTCTGGCGTTGTTCTTCGCTGGACGGGCGCACCGGGGCGAACTCGCTCAGACGCCGCGTTTTGATCCCGCAGAAACCGAGGATGGTACGCACCATCTGCCGATGCGCCGGGGCTCCGTAGATCCAGCGGAAATACCAGCGTGGCGTGTCCATGGTCACCAGCAGGTCAGCGCTGCGCCCGCTGAGCAGCTTGTCCCAGAGTTGCGAGCGGTTGCGGTACTTGAAGGCGAAGCCGGGCAGGAACACCCGGTCGAAGAAACCCTTTAGCAGCGCAGGAATGCCGCCCCACCAGACGGGGTAGACGAACACCAGGTGCTCGGCCCAGTGAATCAGACGCTGAGCTTCGAGCAGGTCCGGCTCCAGATTCTGGCTCTGCTCGTAACCTTCACGCAGGATTGGGTCGAACTGCATTTCGCCCAGTCTGAGCTGGCGCACCACGTGCCCCTTGCTACGTGCTCCCAGGCTGTAGGCCTCGGCCAGTGCGTGGCAGAGGCTGTCCTTCTTGGGGTTGCCGAGAATCAGCAGGATGCGTTTGCCATCGCCTTCCAGCGGTGTGGCGCCACTCTTGCCTTCAGTCATGCCGCCCGGCTCCGAGCATGTCCTGCGGTCGTACCCATTGGTCGAACTCCTCTTCGTTCAGGTAGCCGAGCTGCAGTGCGGCCTGGCGTAGCGTGCTGCCTTCGGCGTAGGCCTTCTTGGCGATTTCGGCGGCTTTGTCGTAGCCGATGTGGGGGTTGAGCGCTGTCACCAGCATCAGGCCGTTTTCCAGGTGCGCAGCCATTTGCGCGGCATCCGGCTGCAGGTCGGCGACGCAATGCTGCTGGAAGTTGCGGCAGCCATCGGCGAGCAGGCGGATCGATTGCAGCAGGTTGTGGATGATCACCGGCTTGAACACGTTGAGCTGCAGGTGTCCCTGGCTGGCGGCGAAGCTGATGGTAGCGTCGTTGCCCAGCACCTGACAGGCCAGCATCGACAGCGCTTCGCACTGGGTCGGGTTGACCTTGCCAGGCATGATCGAACTGCCCGGCTCGTTGGCCGGCAGGCGTACTTCGGCCAAGCCGGCGCGCGGGCCGGAGCCGAGCAGGCGCAGGTCGTTGGCCAGCTTCATCAGGGCCACGGCCAGGGTTTTCAGCGCGCCGGAGAGCTGCACCAGCGGCTCGTGGCCGGACAGTGCGGCGAACTTGTTCGGGGCGCTGGTCAGCGGCAGGCCGGAGAGTGCGGCCAGTTCAGCCGCGATGGCTTCGGCGAAACCGGCTGGTGCGTTCAGCCCGGTGCCGACGGCAGTACCGCCCTGGGCCAGCTCGCAGACGGCGGGCAGGGCAGCGCGAATCGCGGCCTCGGCATGGCCGAGCTGGGCGACGAAGGCCGACAGCTCCTGGCCGAAGGTGATGGGGGTGGCGTCCATCATATGGGTGCGCCCGGTCTTGACCAGGTTGGCGTGGCGCTGCGCCTGTTCCTGCAGGCCGTCACGCAGTTCGGCCAGCGCCGGCAGCAGGGCGTGGCGAACGCCCTGCACAGCGGCGATGTGCATGGCAGTAGGGAAGCAGTCGTTGGAGCTTTGCGCGCGGTTGACGTGATCGTTGGGGTGCACCGGGGTCTTGCCGCCGCGTTGGCCGCCGGCCAGTTCGTTGGCTCGGCCGGCGATCACCTCGTTGACGTTCATGTTGCTCTGCGTGCCGCTGCCGGTTTGCCAGACCACCAGGGGGAATTGCGCGTCGTGCTGGCCTTCGAGCACTTCGTCGGCAGCCTGTTCGATCAGTCGGGCGATATCCGCCGGCAGCTCGCCGCTGCGGCTGTTGACCCGTGCCGCGGCTTTCTTGATCAGCGCCAAAGCATGCAACACGGCCAGCGGCATGCGCTCCTGGCCGATGGCGAAGTTGATCAGCGAGCGCTGGGTCTGCGCGCCCCAGTAGGCGTCGTTAGGGACTTCGATGGGGCCGATGCTGTCGGTTTCGGTGCGGCTCATGGCGTTCTCCGGGGCAAGTGCAAGGTTGCTGGCAGTTTAGGTCGCGCCACCGAAGACTGGTTCCACAACTTATCTATCAGGTTGATTGGAGCCTTTGAAAGAGCAACTACCAGCGGGCGTGGGTTTCACCCAGCCAGCCCAGTGCTCCGTCTACCGGTACGCGCTCGCCTTTAGGGCCGCGCAGTACGCCGTCGTAATGACCGAAGCGCTGCACTGTGTTGGCGTGGAACGGACCGAGTTTGGGGCAGGCCTTGTGCAGTTGGCGGGGCGTGAAGCGCAGGGCCACGCGATCATCTTCACTGTCCAGACGCCAAGGAGCCAGCGGCGCCTGCGAGCTGCGCTCGATATGCAGGGGGCTGTCGAGCAATTGCACTTCACCGCCGAACCACAGGGAATTTTCCGACAGGCCGCTGTGATCGAGCCAGCCAGCAC
This sequence comes from Pseudomonas sp. YY-1, assembly GCF_002843095.1. Taxonomy (NCBI): domain Bacteria; kingdom Pseudomonadati; phylum Pseudomonadota; class Gammaproteobacteria; order Pseudomonadales; family Pseudomonadaceae; genus Pseudomonas; species Pseudomonas sp. YY-1. The sequence continues at coordinate 59,313 of NZ_PJLX01000007.1, forward strand.
CGAAGTTACCGGCGATGCCGCCCGCTGCAGCGAAGGCCGCGCGCTGCCAGTAAGTGTTTAGCGGCCAGACACCGCGACCGAAGTCCAGTGCGGCGAAGCTCTGGCCCGGCATGCAGCTGTAATGCTTGCCGCCCAACTGCAGACTGCCGGCGGTGGGCAGGCCAAGCTGGCGGCAGGTGGCGTGAAAGCCGCCATTCTGCAGGGGTGCGACCAGATTGACCGATTGCAGATGGGCAGGGCGCTGAATGTCCAGGGCAACCTGTAGGGGCTGGCCGCCGATATCCGGGGCGGCAGCGGTGAGGCGCAGGCGTCCGGGGTGCTCATCGATGCGCAGTTGCAGGCGAGAGTGGCTGAAGGAGTGACTCTCCAGTGGCAGGTCTGGCAGTTGGCAGCCCAGAGCGAAGGGGCGGAGCTGGGTATGGGCGACGGCCTGGCCGGTGTCCAGGTCGAGGAAGTAGGCGGCGCCGTAGCCGAGGTAGTCGAGGTCAGCCAGGGTCAGCGAGAGCATCCACTGCGGCGTGGTGATGCACCAGTGATTCCAGCGTTTGCGCCGCCCGGCGTGGCCATGCAGGGTACAGTCCACCTGCGGTCGATTGGACCAACCAATGGCCTCGTCCAGCAATCGGCCTTTGCTGTCGCAAAGCGGCTGGAGCGGAAGGGGCGCGTGTGAGGTGAGGCTGGTCATTGGGCACGTCCGTGTGTGTGCGCGGGCTGGCGATCAATTGCCGGCTCTTGAGGTGCGCACGCCTTGTTGAATAATAGTGGGGAGGTCGCAAAGAATGCCGAGCCCACCCGAGCATGAGCAAGTACTGGCATTTTGGCAACTGACCAGTGGGTGCGCCCGTCAACATGACGGGTGTGAGCCAGCGCACAACGCGCATCGCTTGAGGGATTTCCGCACAGGGCACAAAATGCCGCCTTCGTAGTCTACCCAGACTCATTCACAACCTCTGGACGCTCTCCATGCTCCGTTTTTCCAAACTCTGCACCGCCGTTTTGCTCAGCGCGAGCGCATCCCTGGCCATGGCCGATGCTGCCAGTCACGCCGCCGATGCCGAGCGCTTTCTCAAGCTGGCTCACGCCGACAAGCTGACCGTGCCGGTCTACGGCCAGGTGCAGCAGATGTTCGCCCAGCGTTTCGCCGAGGCGCCGAATGGCAAGAAAGCGGTGCTCGAGAGTTATCAGGCCAAGGCCAATACCGCGCTGGACAAGGCGGTCGGCTGGGACAAGCTCAAGCCGGACATGGTCAAGCTCTACACCAGCAACTTCAACGAACAGGAGCTCAAGGACCTGATCGCCTTCTACGAGTCGCCGCTGGGACAGAAGGTACTGCAGAAAATGCCGACTCTCACCGCACAGTCCGCGCAGATCACCCAGAGCAAGCTGGAGTCCGCCGTGCCTGAGGTGAACAAGTTGCTGGCCGACATGAGCAACGAGCTCGGCCTGCCTAAACAGCCCTGATGGAGCCCAAGATGTCCAAGCAAGACCTGATCGTCACCGCCCTGGCCGCGCTGCAACCCGAGCACCTCGAAGTGCTGGACGAGAGCCATATGCACAGCCGCGGTCTGGAAACCCACTACAAGGCGGTGATCGTCAGCCCGGCGTTTGCCGGCCTGAATGCGGTCAAGCGGCATCAGAAAGTGTATGCGACGGTCGGCGAGCTGATGGGACAGATCCATGCCTTGGCGCTGCATACCTACACCCTGGAGGAGTGGGCGGCGCAGGGCGAGGCGCCGGCTTCGCCGACCTGCCGCGGCGGTCATTGATTTAGCTCGGCTGTAATCCGAGGGAACCCGTTGGCAATTCCCGGGTTGCATCCGGGCTACGTGACAGGCTGTCGCGGCTTGTCGCCAAGCCACCCCGGCGAATCCCTGCTTTGCTACAATCCGTCCGCGCCGGCCCACGCCGGCGCTTTCGTTTAGATTCTCGATCCAGCGAGCGGGAGCCATGCAAGGCGCTACGTTAGTAACGCAGCACGGCCGACGCGCAGCTGATCGAGGGCCAGTCCGCCCTTTACGTGGGCGACTACTGAGAGAATATTCATGACCGACAAGATCGTCGTCGCGGCGCTGTATAAATTCGTCTCCCTGCCGGACTACCAGGCGCTGCGCGAACCCCTGCTGCAAACCCTCATCGATAACGACATCAAGGGCACCCTGTTGCTCGCCGAGGAGGGTATCAACGGCACCGTTTCCGGCACCCGTGCCGCTATCGATGCACTGCTCGCCTGGTTCCGCCTGGACGCCCGTCTGGCTGATGTCGACCACAAGGAATCCTATTGCGATGAGCAGCCGTTCTATCGCACCAAGGTCAAGCTGAAGAAAGAGATCGTCACTCTCGGCGTACCTGGCGTCGACCCCAACCAGCGCGTCGGTACCTACGTCGAGCCGCAGGACTGGAATGCCCTGATCAGCGACCCTGAAGTGCTGTTGATCGATACCCGCAACGACTACGAAGTGGCCATCGGCACCTTCGAGGGCGCCATCGACCCCAAGACCAAGTCGTTCCGCGAATTTCCCGAGTACATCCGCGAGCACTTCGACCCGAGCAAGCACAAGAAGGTGGCGATGTTCTGCACCGGCGGTATTCGCTGCGAGAAGGCCTCCAGCTACATGCTCGGCGAGGGTTTCGAAGAGGTCTATCACCTCAAGGGCGGCATTCTCAAATACCTCGAGGAGGTGCCGCAGGAAGAGACCAAGTGGCAGGGCGACTGCTTCGTCTTCGACAATCGCGTGACCGTACGCCATGACCTGTCTGAAGGCGATTACGATCAGTGTCACGCCTGCCGCACGCCGATCTCCGTGGAAGAGCGCCAGTCCGAGCTCTACAGCCCTGGCGTCAGTTGCCCGCATTGCTGGGATTCGCTGCCGGAGAAGACCCGTGAAGGCGCCCGCGAACGGCAGAAACAGATCGAACTGGCCCGTGCGCGCAATCAACCGCACCCCATCGGCCGCGACCCCCGCCAACTGAACGAGGCCTGACCATGGCTAGCCGCCTGCTCTACGTGATGGATCCGATGTGCTCCTGGTGCTGGGGTTTTGCACCGGTAATCGAAACCCTCGTCGAGCAGGCGGCCGCTGCCGATGTGCCGCTGCAAATCGTGGTAGGCGGCTTGCGCCGTGATCAGGTGGCTGTCGATGCCGCCGCACGGGTGCGTTACCTGGGCTACTGGCAGGCGGTCAATGCCAGCACCGGACAACTGTTCGACTTCGAGCGCGGCCTGCCGGAAGGGATGGTGTATGACACCGAACCTGCCTGCCGCGCGTTGGTCACTGCACGTAATCTCGATGCGCAGAGCGCCTGGACACTGCTCAAGCTGATTCAGCAAGCCTTCTACACCGAAGGGGCCGACGTCACCCAGGCCAGCGTGTTGGTGCAACTGGCCGAGCAGGCGGGCATCCCGCGCATCGAGTTTGCCGAGGCCTTCGACAGCCAGGCCATGGAGGACGCGACCGCCGCCGATTTCACCTGGGTGCAGGACCTGGGCATCGCCGGCTTCCCCACGCTGCTGGCCGAGCGCGATGGCCAACTGGCGCTGCTGACCAACGGCTATCAGCCGCTCGAGGTGTTATCGCCGCTGCTGGGGCGCTGGCTGGAGCGCGCCGCCAATGCCTGATCGGTTGAGCTGGGCAGAAATTCGTCGCCTGGCCCTGCGTCACAAAAAAGCGCTGATCCTGGCCAATCTAGTCGCCGTGCTGGCGACCCTGTGCAGTGTGCCGATCCCATTGCTGTTGCCGTTGCTGGTCGACGAAGTGCTGCTGAACGACGGCGATGCGGCGCTCAAGGTGATGGACAACTTCCTCCCGACCGAGTGGGAAACAGCAGCCGGCTATATCGGTCTGATGCTGGTGCTGACCCTGCTGCTGCGCGGCTCGGCGCTGATCTTCAACGTCTTGCAGGCGCGGCTGTTCGCCAGGTTGTCGAAGGACATCGTCTACCGCATCCGCATGCGTCTGATCGAGCGGCTCAAACGCATTTCCCTTGGCGAGTACGAGAGCCTGGGCGGCGGCACCGTGACCACCCACCTGGTCACCGATCTGGACACCCTGGACAAGTTCGTCGGCGAGACCCTGAGCCGCTTTCTGGTGGCGATCCTGACCCTGGTCGGCACCTCGGCCATCCTGATCTGGATGCACTGGCAGCTGGCCTTGCTGATTCTGCTGTTCAACCCGCTGGTGATCTACGCCACCGTGCTGCTGGGCAAGAAGGTCAAGCGCCTGAAGAAGTTGGAGAACGACAGTACCTCGCGCTTCACCCAGGCACTGACCGAGACCCTTGAGGCGATTCAGGAAGTGCGCGCCGGCAACCGCCAGGGCTACTTCCTCGGCCGCCTCGGCGGCCGGGCGCGCGAGGTGCGCGACTATGCCGTTGCCTCGCAATGGAAAAGCGACGCGTCGAACCGTGCCAGCGGCCTGCTGTTCCAGTTCGGTATCGACGTGTTCCGCGCGGCGGCGATGCTCACCGTGCTGTTCTCCGACCTGTCCATCGGCCAGATGCTCGCGGTATTCAGCTACCTGTGGTTCATGATCGGCCCGGTGGAACAACTGCTCAGCCTGCAGTACGCCTTCTACGCTGCAGGCGGGGCGCTGACGCGGATCAACGAGCTGCTGGCACGCAAGGACGAGCCGCAGTACGACGGGCGCGTCGATCCTTTCAAAGGTCGTGACACAGTGGGTATCGAGGTGCGCGGGCTGACCTTCGGCTATGGCGACGAGCCGGTGCTGGATCGGCTCGATCTGTCCATCGGCCCGGGCGAGAAGGTGGCCATCGTTGGCGCCTCCGGCGGAGGCAAGAGCACTCTGGTGCAGTTGCTGCTGGGTCTGTACACGCCGCAGGCCGGGAGCATTCGCTTCGGCGGCAGCGCGCTGGAGGAGATCGGCCTGGATGGCGTGCGTGACAACGTCGCGGTGGTGTTGCAGCACCCAGCGCTGTTCAACGACACGGTGCGCGCCAACCTGACCATGGGCCGCGAGCGCAGCGACGAGGCCTGCTGGCAGGCGCTGCGCATCGCCCAGCTGCACGACACCATTGCGCAACTGCCGCAAGGGCTGGACAGCGTGGTTGGGCGTAGCGGTGTGCGTTTGTCCGGCGGCCAGCGCCAGCGCCTGGCCATTGCCCGTATGGTGTTGGCCGAGCCCAAGGTGGTGATCCTCGACGAAGCCACTTCGGCACTGGATGCCGCCACCGAGTACGCCTTGCACGAGGCGCTGGCGCAGTTCCTTGAAGGCCGCACCACGCTGATCATCGCCCACCGCCTGAGCGCGGTGAAACAGGCCGATCGTGTGCTGGTGTTTGATGGCGGCAGCGTTGCCGAGGATGGTGACCACCAACAACTGATCGCAGAAGGTGGCTTGTACGCCAAGCTCTACGGGCATTTGCAGCAGGGCTGAGTCGTGGGATGCGCCGTGCGCATCGCAGCGATCAGGATTTTCGGGAAATTCTTCGCGGCTGAAGCCGCTCCCACAAGGTTTCGCTGCTGCACTGACAGGCTGCCCCCCGTTCTGTGGGAGGCGCTTCAGCGGCGACGCTCTAGCTCAGTCATGGCTCATCAGCGCTTCGCTTAACTCCTCGAACAGCGTCTGCACCGAGCGCAAGGCACGGCAGTCCGGGCGGGTCAGCAGCCAGAGTTCGGTGTCGCAGCCTGCCAGCGGCGGGCTGAGTGGCTTGAGTTCGGGGTGGGCGTGCAGCACGAAGTCGGGCAGGGCGGCAACCCCCAGGCCGGCACGTGCCAGTTGCGCCACGGCATACATGCTGCTGCAACGGTAGTTGGGCGTGACACTTGGCAATTCGCGCAGGCGCCAGAGCACCGTGGCGTGATCCGGCATCGCCTCGTCCGGGGCGATCCAGCTCTGCCGCACCAGGTCGCTGCGATCCTGATCATCATCACGGGCGCAAACGACGTAGGACACCTTGGCCAGACGCCGACCGACCAGGTGCTCCGGCGGCTCATTGGTCAGGCGCAGGGCCAGGTCGGCATCGCGCCGGCTGAGGTTGGCGAAGTCGTTGGAGGTCACCAACTCCAGCCCCAGGGCCGGGTAATTGGGCATGAAACGCGCCATTGCCGGTAGCAGTAGGCTGCTCAATACAGCATCGGTGCAAGTCAGGCGTACCGTGCCGCTGACCACCTGCTTGCCCAGTTCCAGTGCCACGCGGGCGGCATCCAGTGCCTGTTCGGCGCGCTCTGCCTGCTCGGCCAGGGCCCGAGCGGTTTCGCTGGGCTCATAGCCGCGTCGACTCTTCTCGAACAGCGCCACCCCCAGGGCGGCTTCCAGCCGGCGCACGGCACGGAACACCGTGGACACGTCGACCTGCATCAATTCTGCCGCCCGCGCCAGGGAGCGACCACGCACCAGGGCGAGCACCAGAGAGAGGTCGGTATGGTCGATCTGATATTGCATGGCTGCAATCTCTGCTTGTCTATTCGCCAATTATTATTGCGCGAGCGCCATCTTATAGTGGCAGGGAGACGGTCATGCAAGAGGGGATAGGCGTATGTACAGCAAGTGTCGAGTCAAGGTCGCCCTGGTAGGTGATTACAGTGCGGCAGTTACCGCGCACCGTGCCATTCCAGAGGCGCTACGCCTGGCTGGTGAAGGGCTGGGGGTGGCGGTCGAATATGACTGGCTGGCCACTGAGCGCATTCTCGATGACGCGACCTTGCAGGCCTATGACGGCATCTGGTGCGTGCCGGGCAGCCCGTATGTTGCTACCGAGGGTGCGCTGCGCGCGATCCGTTTCGCCCGCGAGCAGGGCGTGCCGTTTCTGGGCACTTGTGGTGGCTTCCAGCACACGCTGCTGGAGTACGCGCGCAACCGCCTGGGATGGGCCGATGCCGAACATGCCGAATTGTCGCCGCAAGCACAGAATCCTTTGATCGCGCCGCTGGCTTGTGCGCTGCTGGACGTCAGTGAGCACGTGCACCTGGTCTCCGGTTCGCGTATCGCCGAGCTCTACGGTGTACGCGAGATCAGCGAGCAGTACCTGTGTCGCTACGGCCTGTCCGATGCCTTCGTCGAGCCGCTGATGGCGCAGGCTATGAAGGCTTCCGGGCATGACGAGGCAGGTGCCGTGCGCGCCATCGAGCTGGAAGATCATCCGTTCTTCATCGCCACCCTGTTTCAGCCCGAGCGTGCGGCGCTGGAAGGGCGCCTGCCGCCGCTGGTCGCCGGCCTGGTCGGCGCCTGTGCGGTGCAATCGGTACATGAGGCGCCGCAGGAAGCAGTGGCTTGATCGCGGCCACGCCGGAGCCACCCTATTACGTGGTGACGTTCACCTCGGTACGCACGGAGGTGGACGCCGGTTATGCCGAGGCGGCGCAGCGCATGCTGGAGCTGGCCGCACAGCAGCCCGGCTTTCTCGGCGTGGAGTCGGCGCGCAGCGACGGCCTGGGCATCACCCTGTCCTATTGGCAGAGCGAAGAGGCCATTCGCGGCTGGCGCGAGCATGCCGAGCACAGCGCCGTTCGCGAGCAGGGACGCACCGACTGGTACGCCGCCTTCACCACTCGCGTGGCCAAGGTCGAACGCGCCTACACATTCTCGCGCCCAAGCTGAGTGATAGTGGCAAGCCGGCTGACCGTCGCGTAAGGATTATTTTACGATTGCCAGGGCGTTGCCTGCCTTGCCTGAAAGGCGTAAGGAAAATTTGCCACTGCTGAGCGCGGCTAACGTGTCTAAGTGTCGCAAGCCATCTTGAGAGCGCGTCTGCGCTCGGTTGTCATGGGGTTGTCCGCAACGCATTCGTGCGCTGCCATAACAATGACAATCAGGAGGCGAGATGAACGCCGTGGCCAAGATCGAGCAGCACAACCCCATCGGAACCGACGGTTTCGAGTTCGTCGAATTCACCGCACCGAATGCCGAAGGTATCGAGCAACTGCGCCAGTTGTTCACCGCCATGGGCTTCACCGAAACCGCCAAGCACCGCTCCAAAGAGGTGTGGTTGTTTCAGCAGAACGACATCAACATCGTGCTCAACGGCAGCCCTACCGGCCACGTGCGCGCCTTCGGCGAAAAGCATGGCCCCAGTGCCTGCGCCATGGCCTTCCGGGTCAAGAATGCGGCCCAGGCTGCGGCTTATGTCGAACAGCAGGGCGCCACGCTGGTGGGCAGCCATGCCAATTTCGGCGAGCTGAACATCCCCTGCGTCGAAGGTATCGGTGGCTCGCTGCTGTATCTGGTCGACCGCTATGGTGACAAGAGCATCTACGACGTCGACTTCGAGTACATCGAAGGCCGCAGCGCCAATGACAACGCCGTCGGCCTGCAATGCATCGATCACCTGACCCACAACGTGCGCCGCGGGCAGATGGACGTCTGGTCCGGTTTCTACGAGCGCATCGCCAACTTCCGCGAGATTCGCTACTTCGATATCGAAGGCAAGCTTACCGGCCTGTTCTCCCGCGCGATGACCGCGCCATGCGGCAAGATCCGCATCCCGATCAACGAGTCGGCCGATGACAAGTCGCAGATCGAGGAATTCATCCGCGAATACCACGGCGAAGGCATCCAGCACATCGCGCTGTCCACCGACGACATCTACGCCACCGTGCGCCAACTGCGCGCCAACGGCGTGGACTTCATGACCACCCCGGATACCTACTACGAGAAGGTCGACAGCCGCGTCGCCGGCCACAGTGAGCCGACCGACGTATTGCGTGAGCTGAACATCCTGATCGATGGCGCGCCAGGCGATGACGGCATCCTGCTGCAGATCTTCACCAATACGGTGATCGGCCCGATCTTCTTCGAGATCATTCAGCGCAAGGGCAATCAGGGCTTCGGTGAAGGCAATTTCAAGGCGCTGTTCGAGTCGATCGAGGAAGACCAACTGCGTCGCGGTGTGATCTCCGAGGAGTGATGCCATGAGCCGTCAATGGATCCGCTTTCCCCTGCGTGAAGGCGAGTGCTCGCGCCAGGCGCATTGCGATCTGCCGCAGGGCACCTACGAGCGCGAAATGGGCCGCGAAGGCTTCTTCGGCCCCACCGCGCATCTGCACCACAAGCATCCGCCGACTGGCTGGATCGACTGGGAAGGTCCGCTGCGCCCGCACGCGTTCAACTTCAACGACATTCCCAGCGAGCGCGACTGCCCGCTGGCAGCGCCGCTGACGCTGCACAACGCCGACGTCAAGCTGCGTGTGTGGCGCACTCATGGCGCCATGCGCCATCTGGTGCGCAATGCCGATGGCGACGAGCTGCTGTTCGTCCATGAAGGCAGTGGGCATTTCTATTGCGACTTCGGCCATCTGGAGTACCGCGACGGCGACTACCTGCTGATCCCCCGTGGCACCGCTTGGCGTATCGAGGCCAGCACGCCGAGTTATTTCCTGCTGATCGAGAACACCGACGGCGCTTACCAGTTGCCGGACAAGGGCCTGCTCGGCCCGCAGGCAATCTTCGACCTGGCGGTGCTGGAACACCCGCACATAGACGACGCCTTCAAGGCGCAGCAGGACGAGAGCACCTGGCAGATTCGCATCAAGCGGCGCGGCCAGATCAGCACCGTGACCTACCCCTACAACCCGCTGGATGTGGTCGGCTGGCATGGCGACAACACCGTGGTGCGCCTGAACTGGCGCGACATCCGTCCGCTGGTCAGCCACCGCTACCACCTGCCGCCGTCGGTGCATACCACCTTCGTCGCCAATGGCTTCGTGATCTGCACCTTCACCCCGCGCCCGGTGGAGTCCGACCCCGGCGCGCTCAAGGTGCCGTTCTTCCACAACAACGATGACTACGACGAAGTGCTGTTCTACCACCGTGGCAACTTCTTCAGCCGCGACAACATCGAGCAGGGCATGGTCACCCTGCACCCGTGCGGCTTCCCCCATGGGCCGCACCCCAAGGCGCTGAAGAAGAGCCAGGAGGATCCGGCCACCTTCATCGACGAGGTGGCGGTGATGATCGACACCCGCCGCGCTTTGGAAGTGAGCGATGCCGCTGCTGCGGTGGACGTGGCCGAGTACGTCAATTCCTGGCGTGCACCGGGTCTGTAGGGTTAAACGACGCTGTGGGAGCGAGCTCTGCTCGCGAAGCTTTTTGTTCGGTCAGGGTTCGCGAGCAGAGCTCGCTCCTACCTCAGAATTCGAAGGATTATCGATGAAACTCGCATCACTGAACCAAGGCCGCGATGGCGTGCTGATCGTCGTTTCCCGCGATCTGACCCGTGCCGTAGTTGTGCCGCAGATCGCTTTCACCCTGCAGGCTGCGCTGGACGACTGGGCCGTGGCCCGGCCCAAGCTCGAAGCGGTCTATCAGCGCCTCAACGACGGCCTGGAGGAGGGCGCCTTTGCCTTTGATCAGAGGTCCTGCCACAGCCCGCTGCCGCGTGCGTACCACTGGGCCGACGGCAGCGCCTACGTCAATCATGTCGAACTGGTGCGCAAGGCGCGTGGCGCCGAGATGCCGGAGTCGTTCTGGCACGACCCGCTGATGTATCAGGGCGGCGCCGATGCATTCATTGCGCCACACAGCCCGATCCGCCTGGCCGACGAAGCCTGGGGCATCGACCTGGAAGCCGAGCTGGCAGTGATCACCGACGACGTGCCGATGGGCGCCACGCCGGCCGAAGCGGCAGGCCATATCCGTCTGCTGATGCTGGTCAACGACGTCTCGCTGCGTAATCTGATCCCTGGCGAGCTGGCCAAGGGCTTTGGTTTCTACCAGAGCAAACCGTCGTCGAGCTTCTCCCCGGTGGCCATCACCCCGGACGAGCTGGGCGAGAGCTGGAAGGACGGCAAGGTGCATCGGCCGCTGGTGTCGCATATCAACGGCGCGCTGTTCGGCCAGCCGAACGCCGGCGTGGACATGACCTTCAACTTCCCGACTCTGGTGGCTCACGCCGCCAAGACCCGACCGCTGGGCGCGGGCACCATCATCGGCTCGGGCACCGTGTCCAACTACGACCGCAGCGCCGGTTCGAGCTGCCTGGCAGAGAAACGCATGCTGGAGATCGTCGAGTCGGGCGAGGCGAAGACGCCGTTCCTCAAGTTCGGCGACCGGGTGCGCATCGAGATGTTCGACGTAGCCGGGCAGAGCATCTTCGGTGCCATTGATCAGGTCGTGGAAAAGTACGCCGCTCGCTGATCTGTAGGAGCGGCTTTAGCCGCGATTCGCCAGCAGTCGCTTAAAGCATCGCGGCTGAAGCCGCTCCTACGGTTTGCGTTTCGAAAGGAATCCGCAATGCTGAAACTCTACGGCTACTGGCGCTCGAGCGCCGCCTACCGTGTGCGTATCGCCCTGAATCTCAAGGGGCTGGCCTGCGAGCAAGTGCCGGTGCACCTGGTCAAGGACGGCGGCCAGCAGCACGGCGCCGACTACCGCGCGCTGAACCCGCAGGGCCTGTTGCCGCTGCTGGTGGACGAAGAAAACGGCGGCGTGCGCATCGCCCAGTCACTTGCGATCATCGAGTACCTCGAAGAAATCTTCCCGGTGCCGGCGCTGTTGCCAGCCGATCCGGCCGAGCGTGCGCAGGTGCGTGCGCTGGCGCTGCATCTTGCCTGCGACGTGCATCCGCTGAACAACCTGCGCGTACTGCAGTACCTGTCCAGCGAGCTGGGCGTCGCCGATGAGGCGAAGAACGCCTGGTACCGGCACTGGGTCGCGCTCGGTCTGACCGCCGTGGAGGAGGGCCTGGCTGCATTCGACGGTCGCCTGTCGCTCGGCGACCGGCCTGGATATCTGGAAGCCTGCCTGATTCCGCAGCTGTATAATGCGCGGCGTTTTAACTGTGACCTTGCCGCGTACCCACGCATTGTCGCCATGGCGGCGCGCTGTGAACCCCTGGAGGCCTTCCAACTGGCCTTGCCGGAGGCACAAGCCGACGCTCAGTGACACCTTCGGCTTCACCCAAGCCTTGCATTCCGCTGCGCCACAAGCGCGGCGGGTCCGATTCCGTCACAGATAAAAACAAACAGGTGACGCATGACCCGTGAAAAACCGAAGAACCTCTGGCTCTCTCGCTGGGGTTTCATCCTCGCTGCAACCGGCTCGGCCGTCGGCCTGGGCAATATCTGGAAATTCCCTTACATCACTGGCGAGTACGGCGGCGGCGCCTTCGTGCTGATGTACCTGGCGTGCATCCTGGCCATCGGCATTCCGGTGATGATGACCGAGATCGCCATCGGCCGCCGTGGTCGTGGCAGCCCCATCGACGCCATCGGCCGCGTGGTCCGTGAGAACGGTGGCAACCCGCTGTGGAAGGCGGTTGGCGGTATGGCCATGCTCGCCGGCTTCATGATTCTGTGCTTCTACGTGGTCGTTGCTGGCTGGGCCTTCGCCTATACGTGGAAGATGCTCGACGGCTCCCTGGCCGCCACCAGCGTCGAAGCGCTGGGTGGGGTGTTCGAGGCGCACAACGCCAACCCCTGGCAACTCGGTGGCTGGAGTGTGCTGGTGGCGCTGCTGACCTTGTGGATCGTCGCCAAGGGCGTGCAGAAAGGCATCGAGAATGCCGTACGCTGGATGATGCCGGGTCTGGCGCTGATGCTGGTGGCGCTGGTTGGCTATGCGTTCACCAGTGGCAGTTTCAGTGCAGGCTTCGGCTTCCTCTTCCACTTCGATGCCTCGAAGATCACCGGCGAGGCACTGTTGGCGGCACTGGGTCACGCCTTCTTCACCCTGAGCTTGGCCTCGGGCGCCATTCTCACCTACGGCTCCTACATCCCGGATGGTCAATCCATCGCGCGGACCACCTTCATCGTCGCACTCTGCGATACCTGCGTGGCGCTGCTGGCCGGTCTGGCGATCTTCCCGATCATCTTCGCCAACGGCATGAGCCCCAGTGCCGGACCGGGGCTGATCTTCATGAGTCTGCCGCTGGCCTTCCAGCAGATGCCATTCGGCACCGCGTTCGGCGTCTTGTTCTTCGCCATGGTATCGATCGCCGCGCTGACCTCGGCGATCTCGATGATCGAGGCCAGCGTGGCCTACCTGAACGAAAAGCACGGCATCAGCCGCCTGCGCGCTGCCATCGGGGCCGGCGTGGTGCTGCTGGTGATCAGCCTGCTGGCGATGCTGTCGTTCAACCTGCTGGCGGGCTGGACGCCGCTGGGCAAGAACTTCTTCGACTGGCTGGATTACCTCACCTCGCGCTGGATGATGCCGCTGGGCGGCATCTTCATGGTCGTACTCGCAGGCTACGCACTGCGCGGCGAGATCATGCGTGACGAGCTGGATCTGCCGCCTGCGGGGTACGCACTGTGGCTGTTCATGGTGCGCTACGTCAGCCCGGTGCTGATCATGGTGGTGTTCCTGCATGCGCTGGGCTGGCTGATGTTCGATCCCGTACTGCAGTGGTACTGGATTGCCGGTGCCATCGGCCTGCTGGCTGTGGCTGGGGAGGTTCTGCGGCCGAGAGTGGTGCCGGCGCTCGCCGGGCGCTGATCGCGGCTCGAATCCAGAGGCGCAGCTTCGGAAGAGGCTGCGCCTTTTTTATTGCGATAAGCCAGAAACGGCGCCTCAGTAGGCGGTATTTCGCCATTTATTCGGCGTCAATAAGCGGATAGTTGCCTGTCTTGGCCATTTCATTGGCTATGCTGAGAGCCATGGGTTGGCTAATTGCCAGCACTCAAGCGGGGGCACTCTTTGCCGATAAACCGGACTCGACATGGCACAGCAGTTGCGTAGTCAGTCGACCAGGTCGCGCCCACGATGCGCGGCTGTATAAGAAGAATCTGGAGTCGCCGTTATGTTCAAGCCTGCCGCACGCTTTTTCGCCAATCTTGCCGTCGGCAAGAAACTCTTTATCGGTTTCGGCCTCGTGCTGTTGCTTACCGCCGCCATGACGGTCAGTGGCTATCTGGCGGTTCAAGCGGTACTACATGGGCATGAGCAGGTTGGGCAGTTGGCGCAGGTGAACCAGGAGATTCTCCAGGCGCGTCGTCTGGAACGCAGTTTCGCTATCGAACAGACCCAGGAGAGCGCAGAGCGTGTGCGCGAAAGCTTGCTCAAGGTACAGGGCATGCTGGAGCACCTCGGCAAGGATGCAACCGAAAGCACGCGTGTGCAGACCATGCAGCAGGCCACTGCCGAGTACCTGAAGCAGTTCGACAACTATGTCGAGCAGCAGGGTAAGGCCCGTGAGGCTCGCCAGGACATGCGCACTGCTGCTGGAGAAACCCGTGACCAGTTCGAGGTGATCGAGCTGGACATGTATGACGCCGTGCGTGAGCTGCGCCTGCAGGGTGATCGTCTGCGGGGTAGCGACCCCCTGACCCTGGCGGAAACCGCATCCGGCCTGAGCAAACGCATGCTCGACCTGCGCGGCCAGGAAAGCCTGTACATCATCGATGGCTCGCCCGAAGCGCTGGAAGAGTGGGAGTACGTCAGCGAAGACCTGCAGACCGTTGCCCGCAGCTTGACCGTCTGGCTCAACGATGATCAGAAAGCCTCCATCGAAACCGCCCTGCAGGCGTTGACTCTCTACCAGCGCTCCTTCCTCTACTACCAACAGCTGCGTGAGCAGAACCAGGCCACCGAGAAGGCCATGATCGAGCGCGCCCGGTCGGTCGTCGACCTGGCCGAGTCGGCCCAGGCCGGAGCCGAAACCCGGATGCTCGCCGATACTCAGCGCGCACTGGTGATGCTTGGCATCATGGGCTTGGCTGCCGTGGTGCTGGGCCTGTGTGCCTCGCTGCTGATCACTCGTCTGATCGTCGCGCCGCTGCGCCAGACCGTGACCTTCGCCCAGCGTATCGCCGCCGGTGACCTCAGCCAGGACATCCCTCAGGACCGCGGCGACGAAGTGGGCCAGTTGCTTGCCGCCATGCAGGACATGACCGTCAGCCTGCGCAATCTGGTTGGCCGTATTGGCGGTGGGGTTGGGCAGATCGCTGCGGCTGCCGAGCAACTGTCTGCGATCACCGCGCAAACCAGCGCCGGGGTGCAGACGCAAAAACTGGAAACCGAACAGACCGCTACCGCCATGCACCAGATGGCCGCCACCGTGCAGGAAGTGGCGCAGAACGCCGAGCAGGCTTCACTGGCCGCACGCGATGCCGACCTGGAGGCACAGCAGGGCAATCGCGTGGTGCAGCAGGCGGTGGACCAGATCGACAGCCTGGCCAGCGAAGTGGAGCAGTCGGCCAAGGCCATCGCCGACCTGAATCAGGAAAGCGCGCGTATCGGCAGTGTGCTGGAGGTGATTCGCAACGTCGCCGAGCAGACCAACCTGCTGGCGCTCAACGCGGCCATCGAGGCGGCGCGCGCCGGCGAGCAAGGCCGTGGTTTCGCCGTGGTCGCCGATGAGGTGCGGGCGCTGGCCAAGCGTGCTCAGGAGAGCACCGAGGAGATCGAAAGCCTGATCGCCGGCCTGCAACGCATGGCCAAAGGCGCGGTGCAGCAGATGGACAGCAGCCGCGATCTGACCCGGCGTACCGTCGAACTGGCCGGTGAAGCCGGCGATGCTCTTGGTCGTATCACCCAGGCGGTGAGCACCATCGAGCAGATGAACCAGCAGATCGCTGCCGCCGCCGAGGAGCAGAGTGCGGTAGCCGAGGCGATCAACGAAAGCGTCACCCGCGTGCGCGATATCGGTGAGCAGAGCGCCACTGCCAGCGAGCAGACCGCCGCGTCCAGCGCCGAGCTGGCTCGCCTGGGAGTGGAACTGCAGGGGATGGTGCGACAGTTCCGCACCTGAACCTGGTTAATACCGGACGCAGGATACGCTGTGCGCACCGGCACCTAATTGAGCATTCCCGTGCGAGCGCTCTGCGCAGCATGCAACGGCGTACCCTGCGACTGTAGGAGCGAGCTCTGCTCGCGAACCGAGGCGAGCACCAAGCTTCGCGAGCAGAGCTCGCTCCTACAGATTTAGGTTCAGGTTCAGGTTCGGGCTGGGCTGAAGCGCTGACCCGAGATCGCCGGATGGTAGAGCGGCTGGATCTTGTTGCCGGCGGGGTCCAGCAGGTGGAAGCTGCGTGCGCCGTCGCCATGGTCGAAGGGGCGATCCAGCAGTGTCACCCCACGCGCCTTGAGGTACTGGTACCAGGCATCCAGCTCCTCGACGCTGTCGACGATGAAACCGTAGTGATCGACCAGCGGTACGCCATGGCTCTCTGCAAAAGCGCGGCCGAGCGAGAGGTTGTCATTGCCACAGGTCAGGTAGACCAGGTCCTCGTTGGCGCGGTGCAGCAACTGCATGCCCAGCACGTCCACGTAGAAACGCTCGCACGCCTCCAGGTTGGGTACCAGCAGGGCCAGGTGGCGCAGGCCATTGAGGCGCGACGGGCGTTCGAGCATCTTTTTGCACTCCATTATGTATACAATTATTTTTCAAATATAAAACATAATGGAGTTTGCTGTGTACGTGCTATTGCTCAAGACCCAACTCAAACCCGGCAGTTTCGAGGCGTTTATGGACGCCATGCGGATCAACGCCACTGCTTCGGTGCGCGATGAAACGGGCTGCCTGACCTTCGACGTGATGCGCGACCGCAGTGATGCCGATCTGGTGTGGCTGTACGAGGTATACGTCGACGAGGCGGCTTTCGAGGCGCATACGCGAACTGCGCATTTCCTCGCGAGTCGGCCGCTGGTGGAGCCGCTGATCGAGCGTCAGGACGCCATCGAAGCCGATATGCTGGCGCTCAATCCATCGCGTTGAGAAGAGGCTGCCCCTGTGCACAGCTAGCCGCTGCGAAGGCTTGGCCCGGTTAGGCTGTGCTGTGCGCCATCTGCACATCCAGCACCCGGATGCGCCCCGGCTCGGGGTAGTGCCAGTGCACGTCAATATCCCAGAAGCGCGCGCCATAACGGCGCTCCGGCTCTGGTTGTTGGTAGGCCGGACGTGGGTCCTGCGCCAGGCATTGCTCGATCAGCTCCACCAGCGGCTCGTTCAGACGCAGCGCATGCTGGCGCGCCAACGGCAATGCATCGGCATGCCATTCCACCGGGATCAGCCGTGGCGCGCCATCGGCCATGGCGTTGTGCGCATCGCTCACGGAGTCGGCGTAGGGCACGTAGGGCTTGATGTCCAGCACGGGCGTGCCGTCGAGCAGATCGATGCCGGACAGGTACAGCCGGCCCGGCTCGACCTTGTCCAGGCGTACCACCGATTGGCCGATGCCATTGGGGCGATGGGTTGCACGGGTACTGAACACGCCCACCGACTGATTACCGCCCAGGCGTGGTGGGCGCACCTTCAGCCGTGGCTTGTCCTCCAGCGCCTGGTGAAACAGAAACAGCAGCCAGACATGGCTGACCTGTTCCAGTCCCTGCACGGCTTCACCTTGATCGAAGGGCGGCAGCAACTCCAGTACCCCGCGCGCAGCAGGCGCCAGTTGCGGCTGACGAGGGATGGCGAATTTTTCCTTGAAGCAGGAACGCACGATACCGACAGGCGAAACCAGATGCTGCATGGCGTCCTCTTAGCGGCTGCGCACAGGCGCGTCGTGCGCTACCCGGCAGCCGGCATCGCGGAAGGGGCCGGTGAAACGAATCCAGCCGTCACCAGGGCTGACCTGGGCGCAGGTCAGGTGGCCGTCGACCTTGCTCTGCCAGAGGAAGAAGGGGGCTGGCGCGGCCAGGGCGGGCAGGCTCAGGGCAAGTAGGGCGGTGAGTAACAGGGTACGCATGAGGGTGGTCTCCAGAGCGTGACGGACACAGCCTAACACGGCCTCAGAAACGTTCCTTCTCACCCAGATAGCGCCACTGCCCGGAAGGCAGCTTGGCCATGAGTACGCCGCCGATACGGATGCGCTTCATGCTCAGCACTTTCAGGCCCAGCGCCGTGCAGATCTGACGCAGCAGGTCAGGAGCCGGATTCTTCAAGGCGAAGCGCAGACGCTGTTCGCTCTGCCAACTGGCCTTGCACGGTGGGAACTGCGTGCCCTTGTGCAACCAGCCTTTCTTCAGGCGTTCCAGCGCGCTGGCGGGCGCCTCGCCGGCGACCTCGACCAGGTATTCCTGCTCCAGTTTGGCGGCATCCTCGCGCAGCTTGCGCTGTGTGCGCCAATCCTGGCTGAGCACCATCAGGCCGCTGGCGCCGGTCTGCAATGGCAGGCTCTGCTCCTGGCGCAGGAAGTGGCCATGCAGGATGCGCTGGGCGTGTGGGTCTTGTTCCCAGTGTCGTTCGCGTACCAGTAGGTGTTGCAACTGCGCGGCGTTACAGCCAGTCGCACCATGCACCAACAAGGTGACGGGCTCTACCGGCTCAAGCGTGGCATCCGGATGCAGCTCGACGCGCTGATCTTCGATCTTGAATTGCGGCGCCTCGACCACCTGGCCGTCCACCGTCACCCAGCCGCCAGTGATGTACAGATCGGCCTCGCGGCGCGAGCAGCCGAACAGTTCGATGACGCGTTTGGACAGGCGGGTGGGTTCGCTCATGACTGGGCTCGACAAAAAGAAGGTCATTGTACCGGCAAGAAGTAGTGGTACCGGGAAAGAAAAAGCCCCGCATGCTGCGGGGCTTTTCAGGAGATAGGTCGGTCAGACCAACTCGCCCCACATGTCGTATTCGTCGGCATCGACGATGCGCACACGCACCTTGTCGCCCGGCTTGACGTTGGGGGAGTCGATGAACACGCTGCCATCGATCTCCGGGGCGTCGGCCCAGGAGCGAGCCACGGCACCTTCGCCGTCCACTTCGTCGACCAGCACGTCCATCTCCAGGCCAATCTTGGCCTGCAGGCGTGCGCTGCTGATCGCCTGCTGGTGCGCCATGAAGCGCTCCCAACGCTCCTGCTTGACGTCGTCAGGTACTACTTCCAGGCTCAGATCGTTGGCCGGTGCACCTTCTACCGGCGAGTACTGGAAGCAGCCGACGCGGTCGAGCTGGGCTTCGGTCAGCCAGTCCAGCAGGTACTGGAAATCTTCCTCGGTCTCGCCAGGGAAGCCGACGATGAAGGTGGAGCGGATGGTCAGTTCCGGGCAGATCTCGCGCCACTTCTTGATACGCGCCAGGGTCTTGTCTTCGAACGCGGGGCGCTTCATCGACTTGAGCACTTTCGGGCTGGCGTGCTGGAAGGGGATGTCCAGGTACGGCAGCAGCTTGCCGGCGGCCATCAGCGGGATCACGTCATCGACGTTGGGGTATGGGTATACGTAGTGCAGGCGCACCCACACGCCCATGGACGACAGCGCTTCGCACAGCTCGAGCATGCGCGTCTTCACCGGCTGGCCGTTCCAGAAGTCCAGCTTGTACTTCATATCCACGCCGTAGGCGCTGGTGTCCTGGCTGATCACCAGCAGCTCTTTCACGCCAGCCTTGACCAGGCGCTCGGCTTCGCTGAGCACATCGCCCACCGGACGGCTGACCAGTTTGCCGCGCATGGACGGGATGATGCAGAAGCTGCAGGTGTGGTTGCAGCCTTCGGAAATCTTCAGGTAGGCGTAGTGGCGCGGGGTCAGCTTGATGCCCTGCGGCGGCACCAGGTCGATCAGCGGGTTGTGCTCGGTCTTCGGCGGGATGACTTCGTGTACGGCGTTGACCACCTGCTCGTACTGCTGCGGGCCGGTGACGGCCAGCACGCTCGGGTGTACGTCGCGAATGCTGTCTTCGGCCACGCCCATGCAACCGGTGACGATCACCTTGCCGTTCTCGGCCAGGGCCTCGCCGATGGCGTCTAGCGACTCGGCCTTGGCGCTGTCGATGAAGCCACAGGTGTTGACCACCACCACGTCGGCATCCTGGTAGGTCGGCACGATCTCGTAACCTTCCATGCGCAGTTGGGTCAGGATGCGTTCGGAGTCGACAGTCGCTTTCGGGCATCCGAGCGAGACGAAGCCGACTTTCGGGGTGGCGGTGGACATGCGGGCTAACCTCTAACGGGCGCCTTGTGGGCGCCTCTGATCAAAAAGTGCGCAATTCTAGCGGCGGATCGGGCACTTGACCAGAGGCGTCTTCACCTCAATTGCGCCCCGGCAGCATGCGCGTCAGGGTGTTATCGCGCACCACGTAATGGTGATACAGACCAGCGACCGCGTGCAGGCCAATCAGCCAGTAGCCGGCGCTGCCCGCCAGTTCGTGCAGTTCCTTGATCTGTCCGGCCAGTGCCTTGTCTGGGCCGATCAGTGCTGGCAGCTCCAGGCCGAAGAAGGGAATGGGCTTGCCGGCGGCGCTGAGAATCAACCAGCCAGCCAGCGGCGCGCCGATCATCAGGGCGTACAGCGCCAGGTGCATCAGCTTGGCGATCAGGTGCTGCCAGCTCGGTGGTGCGGGCTCGATGGCCGGAGTGGGGCTGAGGGCGCGTGCCAGCAAACGCAGCCAGACCAGAGCGAATACGCTCAGGCCAAGCATGAAGTGCCATTGCTTGAGCAACTCACGGGTGTCGCTGCCCTTGGGAAAATTGCCCTTGAGTTCGATGCAGGCGTAAACGGCGGCGATCAGGATCAGCATCAGCCAGTGCAGGCCAATGGACAGGCTTCCATAGCGTGGTGGGGTGTTCTTCCAGTTCATACAGGCTTCCTCGGTCAATGTCCTGCATCTGCGGCAGGTACTCCAAGGATAGGCCGGTCTGGCTTAAGCGAAGCTGAAAAAGATCAATAGCCGGAAACGAAAAAGGCCACTCGATTGAGTGGCCTTTTTCTGAAGGTGGTTGCGGGAGCAGGATTTGAACCTACGACCTTCGGGTTATGAGCCCGACGAGCTACCAGACTGCTCCATCCCGCGGCGGCCATTCTACTCAGGGAGGAAGTGTTGTCAATCGGTTTATTGCTTTTGATCGAAAATACTAATCGACAGGCAAACAAAAAGGCCACTCATTAGAGTGGCCTTTTCGGAAGGTGGTTGCGGGAGCAGGATTTGAACCTACGACCTTCGGGTTATGAGCCCGACGAGCTACCAGACTGCTCCATCCCGCGGCGGCCATTCTACTCAGGGAGGAAGTGTTGTCAATCGGTTTATTGCTTTTGATCGAAAATACTAATCGACAGGCAAACAAAAAGGCCACTCATTAGAGTGGCCTTTTCGGAAGGTGGTTGCGGGAGCAGGATTTGAACCTACGACCTTCGGGTTATGAGCCCGACGAGCTACCAGACTGCTCCATCCCGCGGCGGCCATTCTACTCAGGGAGGAAGTGTTGTCAATCGGTTTATTGCTTTTGATCGAAAATACTAATCGACAGGCAAACAAAAAGGCCACTCATTAGAGTGGCCTTTTCGGAAGGTGGTTGCGGGAGCAGGATTTGAACCTACGACCTTCGGGTTATGAGCCCGACGAGCTACCAGACTGCTCCATCCCGCGGCGGCCATTCTACTCAGGGAGGGAGTGTTGTCAATCGGTTTCTTGCTTTTGATCGAAAATACTAATCGACAGGCAAACAAAAAAGGCCGCTCGTTAGAGTGGCCTTTTTGGAAGGTGGTTGCGGGAGCAGGATTTGAACCTACGACCTTCGGGTTATGAGCCCGACGAGCTACCAGACTGCTCCATCCCGCGGCCGCCATTCTACCGGTAGAGAGCTTTGCGTCAACTATTATCTTCAAAAAACTGTTTTCAACTCAGACGGTTAGCCTCAAACAACTGTTAGACTCCAGCGAGTTAGACCAGACCTGGCAAGGCTTTCGAGGGTGTTGTGCGCAAGATAATCCACGTTGACTGCGACTGCTTTTACGCCGCCATCGAGATGCGTGACGACCCGAGCCTGGCCAATCGTCCGCTAGCCGTTGGCGGCTCGGCTGATCGTCGTGGAGTGATCGCCACCTGCAACTACGAGGCACGTGCCTATGGCGTGCGGTCGGCGATGTCCTCGCGGCATGCGCTGAAGCTGTGCCCGGACCTGCTGATCGTCAAGCCACGCTTCGAGGTATACCGCTCGGTTTCCCGCGAGATTCACGGCATTTTTCGCCAGTTCACCGACTTGATCGAGCCGTTGTCGCTCGACGAAGCCTATCTGGATGTCAGCGAGTCGGCGCATTTTGCTGGCAGCGCCACGCGCATTGCCCAGGAAATTCGCCGTCGCGTGGTGCAGGAGCTGCACATCACCGTGTCGGCCGGGGTGGCGCCGAACAAGTTCCTGGCCAAGATCGCCAGCGACTGGCGCAAGCCCAACGGGTTGTTCGTGATCACCCCGGATCAGGTCGACGATTTTGTTGCCGAGTTGCCGGTGAACAAGCTGCATGGTGTCGGCAAGGTCACGGCCGACAAGCTGACGCGCTTAGGGATTCGCACCTGTCTAGATCTGCGGGAGTGGAACAAGCTGGCGTTGGTGCGTGAGTTCGGCAGTTTTGGTGAGCGCTTGTGGCGTTTGGCCCACGGCATAGACGAGCGCGCCGTGCAGGTGGATAGCCGTCGCCAATCACTGAGCGTCGAGAATACCTACGATCAGGACCTGCCCGACCTGGAGGCCTGCCTGGAGAAGCTGCCGGCGCTGCTCGAGGAGATGAACGGCCGTTTGCAGCGGCTGGACGCCAGCTATCGACCGGACAAACCCTTCGTCAAAGTCAAATTTCACGACTTTACCCAGACCACCCTGGAGCAGGCGGGGGCCAGTCGGGATCTGGAAAGCTATCGGCTATTGCTGAGCAACGCCTTTGCCCGGGGTGGCAAGCCGGTGCGACTGCTCGGGGTGGGCGTCAGGCTGCATGATCTGCGCGGGCGGCAGGAGCAGTTGGAGCTGTTCGCGTAGTTGCCGTCGTGGGAGGGGCTTTAGCCGCGAGGTTTTATCGCGGCTGAAGCCGCTCCTACAGGAACAGAGTGCGTCCTGTAGGGCGAGCGTCGTGTCACTCCGCCCACAGGCGAATCGGTTTGCCGTTGGCCGGCCACAGTTGCAGTTGGCCGATGTCGTTGAAGTCCCAGCGCTGCACTTCAGTCAGTGCCGCGAGGAAGCGCTGCTCCTGCTCCATCAATGAGGGCGCGCACATCTTGCGGGTGCTGCCCGGGGTTTCGAAACGGACAGAGTCATCCTTCAGCGTGTAGCCAGCGAACCAGTGGTTGCAGCCGGCGTGACCGTGAGCGCGACCGTCAGCGGCAAAGGTCACGGTCAGGTGGCTGCGGTCTATCAGCGGGCGTTCGCCGATCCATTCCACTTGGTAGCTGCGTTCGGTTTCCAGCTGCGGTGCGTCGCTGGCGCAGCCTACCAAGGTGGCGGCGAGCAGGGCGAGGGGCAGGGCGCGGTTCATGCTGTCAGGCCTCCTGGCAGGTGCGGCATAGGTGACGACCGGCATCGTTGCGCCAGCCCAGCTCGGTGATGCGGGCTTCGGCGGCTGGCGCTTGCGCGGCTTTGCCAAGGGCCGCATCGACGGCGAATTCGAAATCCAGCTGCTTGCCGCAGCTGTCGCAGTTCACCTGCCAGTTATGGATGGCCAGTTCCTTGAACTGCGGACCCTTGCACACGGCCAGCCATTGGCCGGGCGGGTTGATCAGGTGACGTACTTTTTCCACGTCCAGACGCATGTGCAGGTCACGACTGCCCTTGAGGGTGACCAGCAGCACGTCATTGGCCTGGATCGAACCGCCGTTGCCGGTGACCTGGTAGCGGCCCGGCGCCAGTGCGCGGCATTCGGTGAGGGTGTGTTGCGGGTTGAGCAGGGAATAACGGAAATCGTGTTCGGCCATGGGTCCTCCGGATCAGCCGGCATGCTATCACGCGCCGGCCTTGACCTCATTGCTTGGCCGGCCGGCGAGCCAGGCGGCGATGTTGTCCAGGGTGGTGCGGGCGATGGCGTCGAGCGCTTCGTGGGTGAGAAAGGCCTGGTGCGCGGTGACGATGACGTTGGGGAAGCTCAGCAGGCGGGCCAGGGTGTCGTCCTGCAGCGGCAGGTCGGAGTGATCCTCGAAGAACAGCTCCGACTCTTCCTCGTAGACGTCCAGGCCCAGGTAGCCGAGCTGGCCGCTCTTCAGCGCTTCGATCAGTGCGGGAGCATCGACCAGGGCGCCGCGACCGGTGTTGATCAGCATGGCGCCGCGTTTCATCTGGGTCAGGCGTTCACGGTCGATCAGGTGGTAGCTGGCATCGGTCAGCGGGCAGTGCAGGCTGAGGATGTCGCTGCTGGCGATCACCTCGTCCAGCGGCGCCTGACGCGCGCCCAGGGTCTCGAGCCCGCTCAGCGGGAACGGGTCGTGAATCAGCACCTGGCAGCCGAAGCCATGCATGATGCGGGCGAAGACCTGGCCGATCTTGCCGCCGCCGACCACGCCGACGCGCTTGCCATGCAGGTCGAAGCCGGTCAGACCGTGCAGGGAAAAGTCCCCTTCGCGGGTGCGATTGAAGGCCCGGTGGGTACGTCGATTGAGGGCCATGACCAGGGCCACCGCGTGTTCGGCCACGGCGTGGGGCGAATAGGCCGGCACCCGCACGACCGGCAGGCCGAGACGCTGCGCCGCTGCCAGGTCGACATGGTTGTAGCCGGCCGAGCGCAGGGCGATCAGGCGCGTGCCATCAGCGGCCAATTGCTCCAGAACCGGGGCGGACAGGTCGTCATTGATGAAGGCGCAGACCACCTCGCTGCCTTTGGCCAATGCCACGCTGTCGGCGGTCAGGCGTGTTTCGTGGAACTGCAGATGCCAGTCGGGCGGGCAGTTTGCCGCGAGAAACGAGTCACGGTCATAGGGTTTGCTGCTGAACAGGCAGATGCGCATATGGGTTCCTCAAGCGCTTTGCGCGGCGGCTTCGCTCAGGCGCTCGATCGCTGCGTCCAGCTCGTCCAGGGCACGTTGTGCTTCGGGATCGTCCTGTTTGAGCAGGGTCTCGCTGCGCTGGCAGGCAGCGCGCAGCTGGGGCACGCCGCAGTAGCGGGTAGCGCCGTGCAGGCGGTGAACTCGCTCGATCAGCGTCGTGCGTTCACCACTAGCGCGCGCCTGGCGGATGGCCTGGCGGTCGCCGGGCAGGCCCGCCAGCAGCATGCTCAGCATATCGGCGGCGAGGTCGGGCTTGCCGGCTGCCAGACGCAGGCCTTCCTCGTTGTCGAGCACCTTGGGTTGCGACTGCGCAGGGGCGGGCGGGGCGGCCTTGTGCGTTGGCGGGTTGCGCAGGTTGAGGCCGGTCCACTTGAGCACCACCTGGGCCAACTGGCGGTCGTTGATCGGCTTGGTCAGGTAGTCGTCCATGCCGCTCTGCAGCAGGGCGCGCTTCTCATTGGCCAGGGCATGGGCGGTGAGGGCGATGATCGGCGTGGTGCTGCGGCCCTGTTCGCTTTCCCATTGGCGAATCACTTCGGTGGCTTCGCGTCCATCCATACCGGGCATCTGCACGTCCATGAACACCAGGTCGAAGCTGTCCTGCTGCACCGCTTCTATCGCCGCGTAGCCGCTGTCGACGGCAGTCACCTGGGCGCCAAGGTCATCGAGCAGGGTCTGCACCAGCAGCAGGTTCGCCGGGTTGTCGTCGACGCAGAGAATCTGTGGTCGGCGAGTATCGCTGATCACCACGGGCTCGCTGATCGGCCGTTGCGGGCTGACCAGTTCTATCAGCGCCTTGTGCAGCTTGCGAGTGCAAGGGGGCTTGGCCTGCAACTGGTTATAGGCGTCTGGCAGCGAGTCGTGGAACAGGCCCAGCTCGGTGGTCGGGCAGAGTACCAGCGCTTTGCAGCCGAGGCGGTCGAGGTCCCATATCCGTTGGCCGAGACTCTCGGGCGCGAGCTGGCTGGCGGTAATGCCCAGCACTGCCAGGCTCAGTGGGCGTTCGCGAGTGTGCTGGTTGTTCACCGCTTCGAAGAGCTGAGCGGGATCGGAGAAACTCTCCACCTCCAGGCCGCAGTCCTCAAGCTGGTGGGTCAGGGCCTGGCGCGCCAGTTCGTGACTTTCCAGCACGGCCACACGGCGCCCTTGAAAGGCTGCGCGCGGCAGATCTTCGGCATCGTCGCGTGCCTTGGGCAGGGTCAGGGTGATCCAGAATTCCGAGCCTTCGCCTGGCGTGCTGTCGACGCCGATCTCGCCGCCCATCTGCTCGATCAGGCGCTTGGAAATCACCAGACCAAGGCCGGTGCCGCCGGCCTGGCGGCTGAGCGAATTGTCGGCCTGGCTGAAAGCCTGGAACAGCGCGCGCAGGTCCTCATCCGACAGGCCAATGCCGGTGTCCATCACGCTGATGCGCAGCTGCGCGCTGTCGGCGCTCTCGTCCTCGACCATGGCGCGCATGACGATAGTGCCTTCGCGGGTGAACTTGATCGCGTTGCTGACCAGGTTGGTCAGTACCTGCTTCAGGCGCAGCGGGTCGCCGCGCAGGGCCAGCGGCGTGTCGCGGTAGATCAGGCTGACCAGCTCCAGCTGCTTTTCATGGGCTGCGGGGGCGAGGATGGTCAGGGTGTCCTGTAGCAGGTCACGCAGGTTGAAGGGGATGGATTCGAGCATCAGCTTGCCGGCTTCGATCTTGGAGAAGTCGAGCACCTCGTTGATGATGCCGAGCAGGCTGTCGGCGGACTTCTCGATGGTCGACAGATAGTCCTGCTGGCGCGGGCTGAGCTCGCTCTTCTGCAGTAGGTTGGTGAAGCCGAGAATGCCATTGAGCGGTGTGCGGATCTCGTGGCTCATGTTGGCCAGGAATTCGGACTTGATACGGCTGGCTTCCAGGGCCTCCTTGCGCGCGAAGTCCAGTTCGATGTTCTGGATCTCGATGGTCTCCAGGTTCTGGCGCACGTCTTCTGTGGCCTGCTCGATGCTGTGTTGCAATTCTTCCTGGGCGTTCTGCAGCGCCTCGGCCATGCGGTTGATGCCAGAGGCCAGCTCGTCCATTTCATGGCTGCCCAGCGGTGGCAGGCGGGTTTCCAGATGGCCGTCCTTGAGCTGTGCGACCCCGGCCTTGATCGCGCGCAGTGGGCCGTTGATGCTGCGGCTCATGCGCAGGGCGAGCAGGGCGGTGACGGCAAGGCCGCCGGCGATCAGCAGCAGGCTGGCGAACAAGCTGCGGTAGCCGCTGAGCAGTGTGCCCTGGTGTGAGAGCTCCAGTTCGACCCAGCCGAGCAACTCCAGTTGACCGTCTTCGGCGAGGGTGTCGTTGAGCACCAGATGCTGGTCGTAGACCGGCAGCAGAAAGCGCGTGGCATCCTGGCCACTGAGCAGGCTGACGCCCGGCTGGCCGCTGGGCGTGGGGTTGAGCATGCTGGGGCCGGCGTGCGCTAGGGAGGCGCGCTCAGGGGCAAGAAAACCGACCGCACGAACGTCCGGGTGCTCCAGCGCCTGCTGGGCGATACGCTCGAGCTTTTTCACGTCCTTCTGTTCCAGCGCCGGCGCCGCCAGGGGTGCCAGGTGTTCGACCAGCATCTCGCCGCGCTGCAGCAATTGAGTCTGCAAGCCCGATAGCTGCACCCAGGTGAAATAACCGCCCAGCACCAATGCCAGCAGGCTGGTGGGCAGCAGGGTGAGCAGCAGTACGCGCCCTTTGATGCTGAGATCCTTGAACACGACCTTCCTCCTTCGGAACATCTGGGCAGTGTAGCGATTCGGCGCGGCGGAATCTGTAGGTGAGAGATTAGCGTTTAGTAGATAGAATTGTTCGCATTCAATGTCTCCCGGTTGACCACCATGATGACCCGTACACCTACCTCGGCTCGCATCCTTGCCGTCGAGGATGACCCCTTGCTCGCCAGCCACGTGCAGTCGCACCTGATGAGCTGTGGGTTTGATGTGACCTTGAGTCACGATGGCAGCGAAGGTTTGCAGTTGGCCGAAAGCGAAGGCTTCGATCTGGTGCTGATGGACATCCTTCTGCCCGGGACCAATGGCCTGGAGGTGCTACAGCGTCTGCGCCAGCGCCGCAGCGTGCCGGTGCTGCTGATGTCGGCCCTGGGGGATGAGCAGAATCGCATCGCCGGGTTCAGCCAGGGTGCCGACGATTATCTGCCCAAGCCTTTCAGCCTCGGTGAACTCAGCGTGCGGGTCGAGGCGATTCTGCGTCGGGTCGCCTATGAGCGTCGCGAGCAGCACCTCGGCAGCGTCGACGGTGGCTTGCAGTTCGATGAAGGGCGAAGCGATGTCGCCTTCTCAGATACCTGGGTGGGCCTGACGCCCAGTGAGTACCGCGTGCTGGAGTTGCTCTGGCGGCATCGCGACGAGGCCCTGAGCAAGCCTTTCCTTTATCAGCAGGCATTGCGCCGTGCCTATTCCCAGCACGACCGTAGCCTGGATATGCACGTCAGCCACATCCGGCGCAAATTGCAGGCGGTCGGCTATGAGGCCACGCGGGTGAATACCGTCTGGGGCAAGGGCTACATCCTGACGCAGGCCGGGCCATGAGTCTGCCAGGACGCCATTCGCTGTTGTGGCGGCTGGCTGGTGCCCTGGCACTGTTCTGTCTGCTGCTGGTCAGCTTGCATGTGGATGTAGGGCGGATGTTGCTCGAGGCGACCTCCTATCTGCCAGAGTCGACCCGGCAGATCCTCAGAAATGAGGCGCGGCAGGCCGAAAAGTCATGGCGAGAGGGTGGGGCGCCTGGCGTCGATGCTTATCTACAGCACCTGCACGAGCGTGAGCGTGTCTGGGCCGCGGTGGTCGATGAGCACAAGCATTCGCTGGCCTCGCGACCACTGAGCGATGAAGAAGAGCAGCGCCTGGATTTCGTGCGCAAGCTGGATTTTCCCGTGGGCCGACCGGGCGGTACGCCGACCTTCTACGTGCCCTTCAGCGATGGAAAGACCCGCCTGGTCATGGCGTTGCCGCAGCACTTGAATCCGCGCAAGTACAACGAGCTGTGGGAGCTGCTCCTGCAACGGGTACTGCCGGCGGTCTTGGCCGTGGTCGTGGCACTGCTGCTTTATCGGCTGTTGATCGCCCCCTTGGCGATCCTTCGACGCCAGGCTGCCGCGCTGAGTGCTGGTGATCTGTCTGCCAGGCTTGGCCTACCGGTCACCGGGCGCAAGGACGAGTTGGGTGAGCTGGCGCGAAGCTTCGACCATATGGCGGAGCGCCTGCAGGGTACGGTCGCTTTTCAGCGTCAGTTGTTGCGCGACCTGTCTCATGAACTGCGCACGCCGCTGAGCCGCTTGCGTGTGGCCGGGGAGAACGAGGGTGACAACGTTGCACTGCGCCAGCGCCTGGCACGTGAAGTGGATGCCATGGAAAAACTGGTCGGCGATGCTCTGGAACTGGTCTGGCTGGACACGGAGCGACCGCAACTGCCCTGCGAAGAGGTGGATGTAATCCGGCTGTGGGATGTGCTGCGCGAGAACGCCGGCTTCGAAACCGGCTGGCCACTTGCGCGCATGCCCTGCGATCTGCCGGTAGGTTGCCGAGTGCGCGGCAATCTCAATGGCCTGGCGCAGGCGCTGGAAAACATCCTGCGCAATGCCATCCGGCATTCGCCGCACGACGGGTTGGTTCGCCTCGCTGGCCGGCAGGAAGGCGATCATTGGTTGCTGTGGATCGAGGATCAGGGGGCGGGTGTGGCAGAAAACGAGCTGGAGACCATCTTCCGTCCGTTTACCCGTCTCAGCACCGCCAGGCCGGGCGGCGACGGTTTCGGCCTGGGGCTGGCCATCGCCCGTAGCATGATCGAGACACAAGGCGGTCGCGTCTGGGCCGAGAACGGCAGGCATGGCTTGCGCGTATCGCTGCGCATGCCGGCGGCCTGATCACGCCGAACAGCCGCTGGTTACGTTCGCTGGGTGATGCCGCGGCGGGTTCGGCGTATCATGACGCCCCTTCGCGTCAGTCTGGATTCGAGCGACCCATGACCCTGCAATTTCCCACCATTGCCGACTGCATCGGTAATACCCCTCTGGTACGTCTGCAACGCCTGGGCGGTGACACCAGCAATACCTTGCTGGTCAAGCTGGAAGGCAACAACCCGGCCGGTTCGGTCAAGGATCGTCCGGCCTTGTCGATGATCAACCGCGCCGAGCTGCGCGGCGCCATCCAGCCCGGCGATACCCTGATCGAAGCCACCAGTGGCAACACCGGCATCGCCCTGGCCATGGCCGCGGCGATCAAGGGTTACAAGATGATCCTGATCATGCCGGACAACTCCACCGCCGAGCGCAAGTGGGCGATGACCGCTTATGGCGCCGAGCTGATCCTGGTCAGCAAGGAAGAGGGCATGGAAGGCGCGCGTGACCTGGCCGAGAAGCTGCAGGCCGAGGGCCGCGGCAAGGTGCTCGACCAGTTCGCCAACGGCGACAATCCCGAGGCGCACTACAGCGGTACCGGCCCCGAGATCTGGCGCCAGACCGGCGGGACCATCACCCACTTCATCAGCTCCATGGGGACCACCGGCACCATCATGGGCACCTCGCGCTACCTCAAGGAGCAGAACCCGGCGATCCAGATCGTCGGTCTGCAACCGCAGGAAGGCTCGGCCATTCCCGGCATTCGCCGCTGGCCCGAGGAATACCTGCCGAAGATCTATCAGGCCGAACGGGTCGATCAGGTGATGGACATGGGCCAGGCCGAGGCCGAGCACGTCATGCGGCGCCTGGCGCGGGAAGAGGGCATCTTCTGCGGCGTGTCTTCAGGTGGCTCGGTGGCCGGCATGCTGCGCCTCTCGCAGCAGCTGGAGAACGCGGTGCTGGTGGCGATCATCTGCGACCGTGGCGACCGTTACCTGTCCACCGGCGTTTACGAAGAACCGGCGCGCTGATGGCCAGACGCAGCTCCAACCTGCGCTTTCAGCCCAGCGGCGGCAGCCGTGCGGCGCAGGTGCCGGTCGGCAAGAAGCAGAAGCTGTCCATCGAGCGTCTGGCCGGTGACGGTCGCGGCATCGCCTTCGAAGGCGGACGTACCTGGTTCGTCAGTGGCGCACTGGCCGGCGAAGAAGTTGAGGCGCGGGTACTCGCTGCCCGCAGCCAGACCGTCGAGGCACGCGCCGAAAGGATCATCGCCGCCAGCAGCGAGCGCCGCGCGGCGCCCTGCGTGCACGCTGACCGTTGCGGCGGCTGCAACCTGCAGCACATGCCTCATGCCGATCAGTTGGCCCTGAAACAGCGCACGCTGGCCGAGCAGTTGTCACGCCTGGGCGGCGTGCAGCCAGACGAATGGGCGGCGCCGCTTGCCGGTCCTGAATTCGGCTACCGCCGTCGCGCGCGCATTGCCGTACGCTGGGATGCCAAGGCGCGTCAACTGCAGGTCGGCTTTCGTGCCGAGGCCAGTCAGGACATCGTCGCCATCGACGAATGCCCGGTGCTGGTACAGCCCTTGCAGCCTATTCTCACTGCGTTGCCGGCGCTGTTGCGCAGTCTGGAGAAGCCACAGGCAGTCGGACACGTGGAGCTGTTCAGCGGTACGGCCGAAGCGCTGCTGCTGCGCCACACTGCCGCTCTGGCGGAGGCTGATCTGAGTCGCCTGCGCGTGTTCTGCAGCGAGCATCGCGCGCAGCTGTGGCTGCAGGGCGAGGGGCAACCCCAGCCTGACGACCAGGCCGCTGAGCTGGGCTTCATGCTTGAGCGCTGGCAACTGCACTTGGCCTATCGGCCGGGTGACTTTGTGCAGGTCAATGGTCTGGTCAACGAGGCGATGGTCGCTCAGGCGCTAGACTGGTTGGCAGTGCAACCTGGCGAGCGGGTGCTGGATCTGTTCTGCGGCTTGGGTAATTTCGCCCTGCCGCTGGCGCGGCAGGCCGCTGAAGTGGTGGCTGTGGAGGGTGTCGAGGCGATGGTGCAGCGTGCCGCAGGCAACGCGCAAAACAATGGTTTGGACAACGCGCACTTTTTCCGTGCCGACCTGTCCAACCCGCTGGCTTGCGAGGCCTGGGCGCAGGGCGGTTTTACCGCGGTGCTGCTTGACCCGCCACGCGATGGTGCGTTGCAGGCGGTACGCGGGATGACGGAGTTGGGCGCACGGCGCCTGGTTTACGTCTCCTGCAACCCGACCACCCTGGCGCGCGATGCCGCCGAACTGGTGCAACAGGGGTATCGTTTGCGCCGTGCCGGGATTCTCGACATGTTCGCGCAGACCGCGCACGTCGAGGTGATGGCTTTATTCGAGAAACCCGAGGTCTAGGCCTCGGGCCAAAGCGGTACGTTCGGTACCGCAGGGATGCGCAGGACGCGCATTCTTTCAGTTAATCCGACCGGCTCAGAGAAGGCCGGCGACTGCTCGGTGCGACCTAAGCGCACCGTAGGGAAGGTAAGACGATGGTTCAGGTGAGAGCGCATCAGCCGGTCAACGATGACGGCAGCATCAATCTCGAGGCCTGGTTGGAGCATGTCACCCGCGTCGATCCGGCGCTGGATCGTCAGGCGCTGCAAGAAGCCTGCGAATTCGCCCGTGATCTGGAGCAACAGGCCAACACCAACCAGCACCACTGGAGCGAGGGCGCTTCGACATTCCGCGCCGGTCTCGACATCGCGGAAATCCTCGCCGATCTCAAGCTCGATCAGGATTCGCTGGTCGCCGCGGTCATCTATCGCGGCGTGCGCGAGGGCAAGATTACCCTGGCCGCGGTGCATCAGCGCTTCGGTCCGGTGGTGGCCAAGCTGATCGAAGGCGTGCTGCGCATGGCGGCGATCAGCGCCAGTATCAACCCGCGTGAATCGGTCGTGCTCGGCTCGCAGACGCAGGTGGAGAATCTGCGCAAGATGCTGGTGGCCATGGTCGACGACGTGCGCGTGGCGCTGATCAAGCTGGCCGAGCGCACCTGCGCCATCCGTGCGGTCAAGGAGGCTGACGAGGAAAAACGCCAGCGCGTGGCGCGCGAGGTGTTCGACATCTACGCGCCGCTAGCCCACCGCCTGGGTATCGGCCATATCAAGTGGGAGCTGGAGGATCTGTCCTTCCGCTACCTGGAGCCGGAGCAGTACAAGCAGATCGCCAAGCTGCTGCACGAGCGTCGCCTCGATCGCGAGCAGTACATCAACGACGCTATGGCGAATTTGCGTCAGGAGCTGGAAGCCACCGGCATCAAGCCCGACATCAGCGGTCGGGCGAAACACATCTATTCGATCTGGCGCAAGATGCAGCGCAAGGGCCTGCAGTTCAGCCAGATCTACGACGTGCGTGCGGTGCGCGTGCTAGTGCCGGAGGTGCGCGACTGCTACACCACCCTGGGTATCGTGCATACCCTGTGGCGGCATATTCCCAAGGAGTTCGACGACTACATCGCCAACCCCAAGGAAAACGGCTACCGCTCGCTGCACACCGCCGTGCTCGGCCCGGAAGGCAAGGTGCTGGAGGTGCAGATACGCACCCACGCCATGCACGAAGAGGCCGAGCTGGGCGTGTGCGCGCACTGGCGCTACAAGGGTACCGACGTCAAGTCCGGCTCCAACCACTATGAAGAGAAGATTTCCTGGCTGCGTCAGGTCATCGAGTGGCACGAAGAACTGGGCGATATCGGCGGCCTGGCCGAGCAGTTGCGTGTGGATATCGAGCCGGACCGGGTCTACGTCTTCACCCCTGACGGCCACGCCATCGACCTGCCCAAGGGCGCGACGCCGCTGGACTTCGCCTACCGCGTGCATACCGAGATCGGCCACAACTGCCGAGGCGCCAAGATCAACGGTCGTATCGTGCCGCTGACCTACAGCCTGCAGACCGGCGAGCAGGTGGAGATCATCACCAGCAAGCAGGGGTCGCCGAGCCGCGACTGGCTCAACCCCAACCTGGGTTATGTCACCACCAGTCGCGCGCGGGCGAAGATCGTCCACTGGTTCAAATTGCAGGATCGCGACCAGAACGTTGCCGCCGGCAAGCAGCTGCTCGAGCGCGAGCTGGCACGCATGGCCCTGGTTGGTGCGGACTTCGACAAGCTGGCCGAGAAGGCCAACCTGAAAACCGCCGAGGACCTGTTCGCTGCCCTGGGTGCTGGCGACGTGCGCCTGGCCCATGCGGTCAACCTGGCGCAGCAACTGGTCGAGCCGGAGCGCGGCAACGAGCAGTTGGAGCTGATCCCGCGCAAGGCGCAGGGCTTCAAGCCGGGCAAACGCGGCGACATCCAGATCCAGGGCGTCGGCAACCTGCTGACGCAGATGGCCGGCTGTTGCCAACCGTTGCCGGGCGATCCCATCGTCGGCTACATCACCCTCGGCCGTGGCGTCACCATTCACCGTCAGGATTGCCCAACGGCGCTGCAGCAGACGGCGCGCGAGCCGGAGCGGATGATTCAGGTGAGCTGGGGCCCGGTACCGGTGCAGACCTACCCGGTGGAAATCGTCATCAAGGCCTACGACCGCTCCGGTCTGCTGCGGGATGTCACCCAGGTGCTGCTCAACGAGAAGCTCAACGTACTGGCGGTCAACACGCGTTCGAACAAGGAGGACAACACTGCCTCCATGTCGATCACCGTGGAGATTCCAGGGCTCGATGCCCTGGGTCGTCTGCTGGCGCGTATCGGTCAGTTGCCCAATATCATTGAGGCGCGTCGCCACCGCGTATCTTAGGCTTCGTACGGAAAGTGCCTGCGCTCGGTGATGCTGCGTTGAAATCGCTCTCAGAATGCTCATTTACAACACGTAAACTGCGCTTCTTCGAGCGATTTCGCCTTGCCTGACCTTCGCTCGACGACTTTTCGTACAAACCCTAGCGAGAGCTTTCATGTATCGACTCGACGACCTGCTGCACCTGATGGCCCGTCTACGCGATCCGCAGCACGGCTGTCCGTGGGATCTGAAGCAGAGCTACGCGAGCATCGTGCCCTACACCCTGGAGGAGGCCTACGAGGTCGCTGATGCAATCGAGCGCAGCGACTTCGAACATCTGCCGGGCGAGCTCGGCGACCTGCTGTTTCAGGTGGTCTACTACAGCCAGCTGGCGCAGGAGGAGGGGCGTTTCGACTTCGCTCGGGTGGTCGATGGCATCACCAGCAAGCTGATTCGTCGCCACCCGCACGTGTTTCCCGACGGTGATCTGTACGGGGCGCCGGACGCCGCCAAGCTGGAGGAAGCTGCGGTCAAGCAGCGCTGGGAAGAGCTAAAGGCCGAGGAGCGCGCCGAAAAGGCCGCTGCACCCGAGCAGCTATCCCTGCTCGATGATGTACCGACGGCGCTGCCGGCGCTGTCGCGTGCGGCCAAGCTGCAGAAGCGTGCGGCCCAGGTCGGTTTCGATTGGCCCGACGCCTTGCCGGTGGTGGACAAGGTGCGTGAAGAGCTGGATGAAGTGCTCGAAGCCATGAGCGAGAACGATGCCGAGGCGGTTGCCGAGGAGATTGGTGATCTGCTGTTCGTCGTCACCAACCTGGCGCGACACTTGAAGGTGGACCCGGAAGCGGCATTGCGCGCGGCCAATGGCAAGTTCGAGCGGCGTTTTCGCTTTATCGAACAGAGCGTACGTGAAGCCGGGCGCAGCATGGACGGTTGCTCGCTTGAGGAGCTGGACGCCCTGTGGGGCGAGGCGAAGAAGCTGGAGAAGCAGTCGCCTGGCTGTTGAACCCTATAGACGGCGGCGTTCCGATTTATCCGCGAAGCCTTTGCTGTCCGCCTTTCGCGGCTGAAGCGGTTCGCCGTCCGGTCGCTCCTAAAGGCTGGAGCCGCCGCTGCTTAGCCCTTATGCTGGGCGCCTTGGACTGGCAGCGCGAATCTGCGTCGCTGCCGCAACTGAATCATGTTCGGGATCTTTAGTCATGGGTCTTTCCCTGCGCGACCAGCTGCTCAAAGCCGGCCTGGTCAATGAAAAACAGGCCAAGCAGGCTGGCAAGCAACAGCAAAAGCAGAAGCGTCTGGTGCAAAAAGGCCAGGCCGAACTGGATGACAGCACACGCCAGGCCGCGCTGCAGGCGCAAGCCGAAAAGGCCGCACGTGATCAGGAGCTGAATCGTCAGCAGCAGGAAAAAGCCGAGCAGAAAGCCCGCACAGCGCAGGTCAAGCAACTGATCGAGCTTTCACGCCTGCCCAAACTCGATGGCGATGATTACTACAACTTCGTCGATGACAAGAAGGTCAAGCGCCTGCCGGTCAACACCATGGTGCGCAACAAGCTGTCCAACGGCTGGCTGGCCATCGTCCGACATGGCGGTGGTTACGAGATCATCCCGCGCGAGGCCGCGCTGAAGATTCAGGAACGTGATGCTTCGCGTATCGTCCTGCTCAACACCCATGTCGAAGAGCCGGATGCCGATGATCCTTACGCGGCCTATCAGATTCCCGATGATCTGATGTGGTAATACCGCATCACAGGACGCCGTAGGGTGCGCCGTGCGCACCGCGATGCCATGCGATCAGCAGCGATTGCCGCTCAACAGCACCCGACCAAAGCTGGCGCCAGCATCCTGTGGGGTGATCGCCAGCAGGCGGTCCATGCGCAGGCGTTGCTCGCCGTCGGCTGTATGCACCAGCAGAAACTCTTCCTTGCTCGCCGTGGTTTCGGTGGACAGGGCCTGGCCCAGTAGGTGAGAGCCGTCGACCAGTTCGATATCCAGTTTATAGCGGTGCATGCAGGCGATCTCCAGATAGTCGTAGAGATCACAGGCCAAGGGCTGGTAGTTGTCCATCGAGGACGTCCTCCGTGGTCAGGCCAACCTGGAATGAAATAGTCGTCATTCCCGCGCAGGCGGGAAACCAGAATCCCGCAGTACCTGGACTCCCGCCTTCGCGGGAGTGACGGTGTAGAGCTTTGAGCGTTTCCCTGGTCGAGAAAGGTTCAGGCAGCTTGCACTTCTCCAGTTTCGATAAAAACAAAAAACGCCGCAACCCGATACCGGTGTTGCGGCGTTTTCGTTTCGCGGATGCGCCTTACATCAACGGAATGGTATAGCTGACGATCAGACGGTTCTCGTCCAGGTCGCCGATGCTCGCGTTGGAACGCACCATCGCGTTACGCCAGCGCACGCCGAGGTTCTTCAGCGGGCCCTGCTGAATGATGTAGCTGATATCGACGTCGCGTTCCCATTCCTTGCCGCTCGCCCCACCCACACCGTCGAAGCCGTCACCGGTGACGTAGCGGACGAAGGCGGTCAGACCCGGAATGCCGTAGCTGGCGAAGTTGACGTCATAACGTGCTTGCCAGGATTTCTCGTCCTTACGGGTGAAGTCGAGAATCTGGATGTAGTTGACGATGTACGGATCGGTTTCGGTCAGGAAGGGGAAGGCGTTGTCGCCGCCGACCTTCTGGTAACCCACGCGGAAAGTGTGTGCGCCAATGCCGGCCCAGAGATTGACCGAGGTCAGGTCGTTGTCCAGCTTGCCGCCGAGTTTGCGACCGTTATCCTGGGAGTCGAAGTAGGCCAGGTTGGCGCCCAGTTTCCAGTCGCCGATCGGCTGCACATGGATCAGGTTGTACAGCTTCTGGTCGTAGATATCCTCCAGCTCGCCATACCACACGCCAACGGTGGTGTTGCCGCCGTTGAACTTGTAGTCGCCGCCGGCGAAGTTGTAGCGGTCGCTCTCACCGGCCACGTTGGTGGCGGTGATGTCGACCCGGTCGGTGGAGGCGCGCTGGTTCACTTCACGCAGTTGGCCGCCGTTGAGGGTCAGGCCGTCGATTTCCTGCGAGGTGATCATGCCGCCGGTGAACACCTGTGGCAGCAGGCGCGAGTCACCGGAGGAGACGATGGGCAGCTTGGGCATCAGTCCGCCGACCCTGCCGACGGTCTTGGAGATGCGTGCCTTGACCGCGCCGCTGAACTCGGAATATTCGTCCGGTCCCTCGTTGCCGAAGCCGTTGGGCAGCAGGCCGGTTCCGGCGCGCTCGTCAGATGAGTCGAGTTTCAGGCCCAGGCCCGCATAGGCGTCCAGGCCAAAGCCGACGGTGCCCTCGGTAAAGCCGGACTCGGCCTTGAGGATAAAGCCCTGTGCCCATTCCTCGCGCTTGGACTGCTGCGCGGCAGTGGTGTCGCGCAGGTCCCGATTCATATAGAAGTTGCGCAGCTCCAGAGAGGCTTTGCTGTCACCGATGAAGTCAGCCTGTGCCAGGCTTGGCAGGCTCAGGCTGGCGCCCAGCGTGGCGAGGGCCACGGCACGGGCGAGGGGAGTTTTACTCATTATTGTTGTCTCCTCGTTGTTATAAGCAGGTTGGCCACGAAGTGACCAGCCAGTTACGGCGCGACGAAATAAAGCATTTCGCCTGCGAGTCGACTGTAAGACTTTAGTCTGTCGAGCCTTGAGTGGAGCCGGAGCGTAAACAGCCGTGGGCTCTAGGTCGTGCTTGTCAGGGATTTTCGGCGGCTGGCCATCGATCGGGAAAATTTCGCTGGAGCACAATCGAGCTGAGAAAAATCGACAACCGTTGGTCGATAAAGGTTAAAGCTTGCCTTTTAACGGCCGTTAAGTTCGGCAGATAACTTGTTCGGGTGCCCAGTCATGAATCCTTTGAGCTCACTGAATTCCGCCGCTTCCCGCGCTGCGCAAGCCAGCCAGTCCATGGCGGCGCGCAGCAATAGCGCCGATGCCCAAGCCACCTTGGCCAATCGCCTCGCCGAGAAGCTCGGTGTGCCGGCCGGCTCGTTGTCCGGAACGCGTGATGACTACACCCCGGAGAAAGTGGCTGGGCGGATTCTGGGTTTTATCGAGCAACGCCTGCAAAGCGAGGCCGCTGCAGGCGCTGATCCGGCCAAGCTGGACAAGCTGTTGTCCCAGGCGCGTGATGGCGTCGAGAAGGGTTTTGCTGAGGCACGCAAGATTCTCGATGGCATGGGCGTGCTCAAGGGGCAGGTGGCTAGCGATATCGACGATACCTACAAGCGTATTCAGGATGGCTTCGGCGATCTCGACAAGCGTTTCGGCAGCGCCGCCCCTGGCGCCTCGGGCCAGGTGGCGATGGCGGGTTACAGTGAGCGCTTCAGCGCGCTGGCGGAGACCTTCGATTTGTCCGTCACTACTCGCGATGGTGACCGCCTGCGCATTTCCGTGGCGCAGGCTTCCGCCAGCTGGTCGCAGAGCAGTTTTGCCGCCTCCAGCGATGGTAAGTCCACCAGTGTGGTGGGCAGCAGCCAGTCTGGCAGCATGCGTATCGGCGGCTGGCAGGTGGATGTCGAAGGTGAGTTGGACGACGACGAGATCAAGGCGTTGGAGAAGCTCTTCAGCCAGGTTCAGGATCTCTCCGACAAGTTCTACGCCGGTGACCTGGCAGGCGCCTTCGATCGCGCTATGGCGCTGGATATGGATGGTGAGCAATTGGCTTCGATGTCGCTACGCCTGACGCAGACCACCGTGCGTCAGGCCACCGATGCTTATGGCGCCGTGGCCGGGCAGGGCGCCAGTGCGGTCAATGCGGGGCTGCAGGAATATGCCCAGGGCCTGCTCGATGCGCTGCGCAGTGCCGGTGATCTGGCGCAGGACGCTGGCGGTATGCTCAAGGAACTGCTCAAGGGTGGCTTCTCGCTCGACGAGCGCTTCGACCTGCCTCGCCTGGAAAAGGCCGACAGCCTCAACCGCAGTCTGCTCGACGGTTTGCAGTCGCTGCTCGCCGGTCAGGCGGGCAAGGTCGGCGACGCGAGCTGATCCAGCCCAGTGCTAAACTGCGCACCTTGCTGATAGTGAGGTGCGCTCATGACGCCTGAATGCCAACTTTTCGGAACCCTGGGCTGCCATCTTTGCGAGGTGGCCGAGGCGTTGCTCATGCCATTCGTCGAGAATGGCTTGTTGGTCGAGTTGATCGACATTGCCGAGCATGAGGGGATGGTCGAGCAATACGGATTGCGTATTCCGGTATTGCGCCGTTGCGATAATGGCCGCGAGTTGAACTGGCCATTCGATGCCGAGCAGGTGGTGGCCTTTCTGAGTTGAGAGAGTCAGTTCGACAAAACGCAGCCAATAAAAAACCCGCCGATTAAGGCGGGTTTTTGATTTGGTCGAGAGACAGGGATCGAACCTGTATCCTATCGGCTTGTTTTTAAAGGCTTCTCGTTAGTTCTATTTTTTCAGGGATACAGGAGGGGATACATTGTGTCCGTTCCTAGCCCACTTCAGGGGGGGAATCGGCTATCGGTTTCGCCCTAATTCCGTGGCGGTGCGGGCACCGAACTCCCGCAACAGGAACAGGTAGTCTGGGCGCCGCGCACCATGCTTGACCGCGCAGCGATCGAGGTAGAGAAGCCAGGCATCTTCGCTGGCTTTGTCGGCGGCGGTTGGCGTGTCCGGTGGCATCAGCGATCCCTGGAGCCCGAAGGGCTCATCCCAGGTGCTGTAGCGGTAATCGAACTCGGCCCAGTCATACAGGGTTTCGCCAGGGCCCGAGCCGGGCATGCTGTTTGGTTCTGCCCCGCCTTCTAGCAGGACGCGCATCAACTCGATGTTCTTGGCGAGCATGGCGGTGTGCAAGGCGGTCATGCCTTCATCACCCGGACGGTTGGGATCACCACCAAGCTGCAGGAGAAGGTGCAGTATGTCGGCGGCGAACGCTGGTACCGAGTCGGGGAGGGTGAGTGCGGAAACGACACGACCAAGCAGGGGTTCCCCGTCATCCAGCGCATTCAAATCCGCGCCGGCCTGGGCCAGCTGTCGCACCTGCTCGAAGTCGCCGGCGGTCGCCGCGTCCAGTAGTTCCCGAGTGGTGGTGTCATTCGCCATGCTGCCCTCCTGGGTTCCTGAGCACGGTAGCTGCGGGAGGTGATCGGCTCAAGGCGGCTGGCGGAATTGACGGCCGCTGGTGTCGGGCGTACAACGCAGGGGAGGCTGGTGATTGGGGGCTCACCTAGAGGGCGTTTCGGCGCACCAGGCGTCCCACAGGAACGCCGGCCTTGGAGCCCCGGTATTGGCCGATGTCGATCTCTGACCATCTTCCCGATGGTCATCTCGCGCGGAGAGACTGCCGGGGATTCTTTTTGCCTACCTACTTACCTTCGCCCATCCGCACCAGCAGACGCTCCAGCCGATTCATTCGAGCGTTCAATTCTCCATTCGCCTGCGCAGCCTGATGCCCCAGTTCGATTGAGGCTGCCTGCATCATGGCGCTGGCCTGCAAAGACGCAAGCATCCGATCCTCTTTCGGTGTCAGGATCAACACGTGATCGCCTATTTCGATGTTCACAGTCCCGTCTGGGAGTAGCGACTTGGTCATGGGGCGCGCTGGCGGATGCTGGTCGGCCGGAATAAAGACGCCCTTGTTGACCCGGATGACCATCAGGTCCTCGATAAGCGCCTTCAGCCGATCATCGACGATGGCGAGTTTCAGCCCCGTGAACTCGGCCAGCGTTTCGCGCGTGACGATTTGCTCTTGAGCATGCAGATCCTGAACAGCCTGCAGCACTACCCGTGTGGATGATCGACTAGGCATGCTCTACCTCCCGTGCGGTGATCTGATTAGGTGTCCAGCTGACCTTCTGAAATGGCCAGGACGTTAGGTTTTGTTAGGTTCGCCATGTCATCGGACATGGCGCTTTCTGTGCGTACCTTGCTGCGTACCCAGGTTCGCGTACCGTCCAATACTTCAGGTTTTATCAGGTTCGTTCCCGTGGATACCGGAGTGGATACGCCCGCTTTTAGGGGCTGGCAAAATTCACAACGTCCCACTGCTTCTGCTTGAAACGGAAGAAGTCCGGACGCACTCCCTCGCGCGCACGCGCGTACTGTGCGCAAAACTCGGCATCAGGCGCATTCACGTTGCATCTTCTCCTCGATCGCCTGGCGCACGAACTCCGAGCGATTACCTTGGCCAGGGCGACGCTCTCTGATGGCTTCGACGAACTGATCCAGCTTCTCGATGGTGTGCTTTTCGATGCACACGATCATGCGGATCTTGGGGGCTCCGCCGAAGTTGCGGTTTACACGGGATGCGCTCATATCGATACCCTCGCTCAGTTCTTGGCGTTAATTTCCCAGCCGCCGGACGTGCCTCGGGCGATCAGGTAGTCGCCCTGAGCCAGCCCGGCTTTGTTCAGTGCGTTCCGAGCCTGCAGCTGGTTCTGGTAGTTGGCGGCCGTAACCTCCTGCTCTTTCTTCGCCAGGTAAAGCGCACGCCGCACGGCTACCTGCGTGGCGCCCGTTTCCTTGGCGATAGCGCCGATATCTGGCTCGACGCCGGCGGCGAGCTGCTGGCGTACTGCCGGTAGCAGCGAGTTGATGGTTGGTCTGGCGCTGCGTTCGGTATTGGCTTGTACGGTACCGGCGCCAGCGCCGCCAGTGATCAGCAACGGCGGCGGTAGTGCCTGACCAGCACGCGCTGCCGCTTCTTGTGCGGTGGCCAGTCCGCCTGGTTGCGTGAGCACATCCGCCACCGCTCGATCTGAACCAGAGCGAAGCGAGTCGCGCACGCTGCGACCGGCTTTGTTGATGAACTGAGAGAACAGGCTGCCGACAGGAGTACCGGCCAAGGCGCTGAGCACCAAGTCACCGCCAAGGCCATCGGCATCCGCCATTTCGGCTGCACGGCGCGCTGTAGCGCTGTTGCCCAGGCTGCGCCCGGCCGTAGTGGACGCGCTCACCTCGAAATCCAGCAGATCGCTCCAGCGCTGGCGGGCAGCGTCGTCCGGCAGCATGGCCGCCACCTTGGCGCGCATTTCCTTGCTGCGCAGGTATTTGGTTACGTCGGCCATCTTCGCTGGGTCGTTGCCCATCTTGTTGACGATCGCCGACACAGCGCCGATGCGGAAACCCTCAAGCTCTGAAGCACTCAGCCGCCCCAGGTTGGCAGCAAGCTCCTCGGCACTGATGTTCCGGCTCAGGATGGTACGGCCACTGTCCACCGCATCAATGTACTGACTCGGCCCCGCCCAGGCTGCCCGGGCCTGGCGATAGGTCGGGCTGGCGGCATCCATCATGTCGATCAGCTTGGTGCGGATGCCCTTGATGACACGGGCCTCGCTGTAGTCACCGGCGCGCTCGAGCGTGCCGACCTTGGAATCGAGGGTCTTCTTGATGAAGTCCAGATCGCCGGTACTCGGCACGCTTTGCCGGGTGAAGGTGCCATCTTCCTTCAGGTCGATGAATCTGCCGTAGAACTCCCGACCTTCATTGCCGGCGCGGCGTTCGGCAGCCCGATAGGCCTCCTGCATGACCGGCCGCTTGAACAAGTCTTCGAGCTCATGCGTCCACGGTACCGGTTCCTGATAGGCCTTGGCATACAGCGGCTGAGCGTCTCGGGCCCGCTGCGCCATCGCCTCTTCCACTGCCTGAAAGGCGCTGCGCTGGCTGCCAGTGGCGCGGCCAAGATCTTCGGCTGCACGGCTGAAGCTGTCACGCTCGCTTTTGGTCAGATCCTGTAGCGCCTCGGTGATTCGCTGCGGCTGGGCTTGCTGCCGCTCGGTCAGCGCCGGGATGACCTGCGAGCGGCCAGCGCCTGGCGTCTGTGCCACGCGCTCCAGCAGACCCTGAATGTTCTCCCCACCGGCGTCAGCGGGCATGGCGGCGCCAGGGTAGCGCTGCTGCAGCTCATCCGCCTGGCGGCGGAACTGGTCAATGGTCATGCCGTCACGCTCAAGGGCGCGCTCTACCTGATGCACAGCAGAGCGCTCAGGAGAGCGCAGGGCGCCGACTGCAGCACGGCCGGCACCGAGCACCGCGGGCACTCCAGCACCGACCGCGGCACCCAGTGCAGCACCCTCAGCCGCCGCCGGAGCTCGCTCCAGCAGGTCGCCTTCTGCCGATCCCAGCCCGTACAGGCCGCCATATCCGGCGCCAATGGCGGCGCCTTCTCCGACAGCCTGCTTCAGGCTGGGCGCAATTGGTGCTGCAGCAGCTTGCGATGCAGCGCGCGACAAAGGGCCAGCAGCAGCCTTGCCAGCAGACGGCAGCAGAGAGGCGCCGCCAGTGGCCACCATGGGCAGCAGACCGCCAGTAACGCCGCCCAGCGCACTGACCGCCGGGTTCTGTTCTCGAGCCTGACGATCAAGCGCGCGCTCGCCTTCGACATTCAGATCGTAGCGTTCCCGCCAGGTGTCGCCATCGTTGCCGGTACCCAGGATCGGATTGAGTGCGGCCGAGGCGGCACTGCTGATCTCATCGGCAAAGCCGAAGGTCAACCCGTCGTTGATCCCTCGAAGCAACGACCGACCGGCACCGATACCGCCCCCAGCGTCCTGCTGGGCTGCAGGTTGTTCGATGGGCGCGTGCTCCCACGCGGACTGGCCTTGCCCGCCTCCGCCACCGACCACAGGGGCATCCTTCCAGCTCGCCATTACGGTTTCCTCCGGGTGGTGCCATCGGGGGCGACGAACAGCGAACCAGAAGGGAGCGCTTCATAGTCGCTGTCTGTCTCGATCGCTACTGGCCGCCCGGCGGGCGTGTTGCGCGACTGAGTAACCGCGGCATCCTCGGTACCAAGCACCGCATTCACATCCAGCGGGTCAGCCCCTTGCGCCGCCCGGCGATTGTTGATGATGCCCTGGCGAATACCCATCGCCCGATCATTCAGCGCCCGGATCTCTGCCAGTCGCTGCCTGACCAGTTCGGGGCTCTTCAAATTGGTCACCAGCTCATTCCAGGCGCGCTGGGCGTCGCCTTCGGTCTGGACGCCCGTATTCAGGCGAAGGCTTTCGTTGCGCAGCTTTTCCAGAGTGCTGTTGAGGCTGGCATAGTTCCGAGCGTTCTGATCGCCAGCGCCAATGGCATTCAGGGCTGCGCTCTTGGCGTTCGTGAT
Organism: Pseudomonas sp. YY-1; assembly: GCF_002843095.1. Taxonomy (NCBI): domain Bacteria; kingdom Pseudomonadati; phylum Pseudomonadota; class Gammaproteobacteria; order Pseudomonadales; family Pseudomonadaceae; genus Pseudomonas; species Pseudomonas sp. YY-1. Next base: position 103,563 of record NZ_PJLX01000007.1, read on the forward strand.
CAGGCCCAGATCCAGCTCGCCATTGGCGATCTGGTTGTCGATCCTGGCCAGCTCGCTGTTCATGGTGCGAGCACTGCCGATGGCGGAAATATCATCGTCCTCGAGCCGCTGAACGCTGGCAGACATCTGGGCGGGCTTGTTCGACGCGGTACCTTGTAATGCCGAGTACGCCTGGCGCGCCATCAGCCGATCACTTTCGCTGACATTCGGATCAGCGATCATTGCACGTAGACGGTTCACCCGCTGCGCATCTTCGGCGGACAGTCGGCCTTCCTCGATCTGCTGCTGCAGGCGCTGCTGGTTGAGCTGCTCGGTACCCATGCGCTGCGTGTCGACGTTGCGGCGCAGATCTGCATCGGCGTTTTCCCTTCTGGCCTGCTGTCGCATCAGCTCCGTATTGGCCTGTCGTTCCTCCATACGGGCTCTCTGCCGATCGGCCAAGGTCGGCGTGCGAGAGCTATCGGGAATGATCGTTACCCGCGGGCCGGTACCCGACTGCCGCAGCGCAGCAGCGCGGATATCGTTTGCCCTGCCGAACCGCTCCAGCGCCATCTGTGCGTCACCTGGCTCACCTACTGAGAGCCCACCACCAACGCCGTCGCCGATACGGCTCATGCCGCCGGCAGGCATTGCTCCAGCACCAGCAAGGGCGGAAGGATCATTGCTGAACTCAGGAGCACCATTTGCACCCAGCCTCATGGCGATGCCGTTGCCTGCGTTGACCCAGCTGTTCCCCGGCTGTTGGCCAGCCTGGCGTGGCGCAGTCGAACCGTTTTCGTCTTGAGTGCGGGCGGCTCCCTCTACTGCGCCGGCTGGGCTGTCAGGTGGTGCCTCCTGCGCAGGGGATGGCCGGTTCGCGCTCATTGCCGCCCCCTTGTAGCCGGGCAGACCAAAGCGCCCGCCAGATGCTGGAGATCCGGCGCTATCGCGAGGGCCGATAACCGGTTGCTCAAACTGGGCCTGCATGCGTTCGGCTCGCGCCGGATCACCTGCGATACCCGCAGCCCGCTGCGCCGCCGGCGTATTGGTGATATCGAAGCTGGTTTGTTTCGGCTTCTGCTCGTCGTCGACCAGGCCGCCATCTGCGAAGAAGTGCCGCGGCTCCTCTCGTGCACCACCCTTTGCGGCTGCCAGCATCGCCTTGTTCAGACCGAAGCCGGCGGGCTTGTGGGTGGTCTCCTTCACCTGATCGAGCAGGGCTGCGCCAATGGCGTGCACCTGCTCTGGCGGTAGCTCGTACTCGCCATTGCTGACCGCCACCGGCACCTGTTTGCGTGGGATGCCGAGGCGCGGCTGCTCGCGTGGCGGCTCCTTGGGGTTGCCACCATAGCCCGGGATGCCGAAGCCGAGTTTCTTCGTGGTGTCGGCCGGCAGAATGTAGGTTCCAGCCGATACCTCCTTCTCGATGGAGTCAGAGGTGCCGGTACCAGGGCCGACGATCAGGCCACCACTGGCCGCGTGCTTGCGTTTGGGAAGTCCGTACATGAGAGCCCCTCCTTGCGGGATAGGCTCATTCTTCCTGTACTGAAAATGATGACAAAACCCCACAGGGGGTTAGGCATACAAATCGTGGCGGACGCTAGTTTTTATTGGCAGGGCAATGACAGGTTTTGACAGGTCTTCCTACGGGGCGATGAGGTGCGCCAGCGCTGTCGAATGTAAACTTTTGACTACCCCGCCAGGGCAGCATTCAGCCAGAGAATGTGAGGTTTTGTGAGGTCCTGGCTATGAGAAAGGACGGAGTTTCGAGAGCAATACGCGCACACGCGAGCGTGCGCGTATTGGTTGCAAAATTCGGCGGTACACGCGCACCGCCGTAGGATCATGATGACGCAGGCTGGTGCTCCTGCAGTAATTCGGGGTGAGCCTGCAGGTGTTCTCGCTTCAGGCGCAGCACCAGCTCGTTACGCGCAGCTTCTGACTTCTGCGCTTGCTCCCAGTATTCGCCCAGGCTCATGGGGGCCTTGCTCAGTACCTCACTGGCCATACGGGCAGCTTGCAGGCGCTGCAGGGCTTTGCTGTGATGCTCCATGGCCGCCAGTGCCAGGGGAAACGCCGAATCGCCAGCGATTGCATCGTCGATGGCCGCAAGCTGGACGGCATCTGCAGCGCTCTTGGCTTCCGCCTCCAGTTCCGTCACCAGGGTGGCGATGGCCTGCTTCGAGGTCTTGGTCATGCGCTCGACCCGATTCCTGGCGGTTGTCGCCTGGTGCGTCGCCTGCACGACTTCCGGATGCGAGGCGAATAGCGAGTCGGGCAGCGCTCGAGCCGTTGCCTCTACTTGGCGCTGCGGCGCCCCCTCAGCATATCGGCGCGCTCGCTCGGCATGGGCATCATGAATCACTTCGGGCTTGTGCTGTTGCTGCAGTTTGATGAGTGCGGGTGGAAGATCCATGGTTGTTCTCCTGTGGTGTGGTGTTGCCGTTCAGTGCGCTGGCTTATCAGATAGGGAGTGGTAGTGCAGGCTGCACAGCTGGTTCAGGTGCTCAATCAGTCCTTCTGCGTCCTCGGCGGTGATGCGCCAGGTCAGGTACAGCGCCCAGATGACGCCGCTGGCCTGATCTGCATTCTTCCGGAGAGTCGGTGTATCGCTGGCGATCGCCAGCAGCGAGCGCATCCATTCGGTCAACTCGTCGACCGTCAGAGGGCGCTGATGGAATGTCGCGAGCAGTTCGGCGCCCAGGAAGAGAGGATCTTCGCCAGCGACTCCGAGTCGCTTCTGGTCAGCCATGGGCGCCTCCCTGGCGACGAACAAACTCGCCGGCCAGATGCAGACCGAATAGGGGCGCCCGCACTTCGTGAGCCTGTTTCACAGGCTGTAGACGGGTAGATGACCAGGCTGCGCCTGGTATATCTAGAAAGGACTTCGAAAATCGAAGTAAGTGAACCCCTCTGGTCGGTTCGATTTTCGAATCGATGGGCGTGTTTTTCATGGTCGTTTAACCCTCTATCGCTTCGATTTTCGAATCGACTCGGTTCGATTTTCGAAGCGGGTTTTCTGTTCTTTCGAGGCTGAATTTCCGTGGTGCTGTTGCGGTTGGTGAAACCTCCAACTTGCCATCGCATTCGTCGATGGGCTGCCAGGTCAGCGCATAGAGCGCACAGCACCCACCTGGCTTGATGAAGCGGCCCTCCCGAGTTCGAATAATCAATTCACGATCCAGCAGCTCCTTGAGCGCTATGGTCAGTGTCGACGTGCTGTTGACGCCCCAGGCCTTGGCCTGGGAAAGCGTGGCCGATAGGTCGCCGTTATTGCTGCCACGGTACTGTCGGAGCAAGCACATCAGCACCTTGAGGGCGCTTCCGGAGAGCGTCCGAAAATCCTCGCTATCCATCACGTTGCTCGGGAGGCGTGCGAAGGTACCGGCCGGATTGCGCCCCTTGGATTTCCTAAGGCTTCGCGCCACGGTTGTTCCTCGAGCTTTTCCATAGGCAAGCCGATCCACCCGGCGCATGGGCGCCGTTGTTTCGAGTCATGGCAGTTACTCCGCTGGGCTTTCTGCGCGTGGGCAGTGCTGCAGCCTGTACTCCGCCTCGCCGTGAAGGTCGCTCAGGTGCTGAGATAGCTTCCCCAGCGCCTGCATCAGCCATCCCAGGTTGCGAACCTCGTTGGCATCAATACCGAAGTCCTCATTGTCGGCGGATGCAGCGATACTCCAGCCGATGGCTGAGATACCGCTGTTCAGGATGCCGCTATAGCTGCTCGAGGCGTTGGCGATGCTCTTGAGTCGTTCCACCTGTTCTGCCGACAGTGGCTGCTTGCCGAGAGCGGAAGGGAAATCGTCTATCGAGAGCAGCAGCTCTGCCCAAGTCGGACTGGCCATTACCGTACCCCCTTCCGGCTGCGATCTGCAGCGGTGTCCTGGCCACTTGCACGAAGGCTCAGCGTGCTTTTCAGCTTGGCCCTTGCAACGGCCCTGGCTTCAATCAGCAAACCGCTCGGAACGCGATCGGCGAACCACCCGGCATGCACGCCCAGGTTATGGCTTGGAAAGCATGCCCGTAGTTTGGCTGCTGCTTTCTTGGCCTCGCGCCGTTTGGCGAAGGGGCCGCAGACTCCGAAGGGAAACGCCGGCCGGCGTTCATCCAGCACGAAGTAGTACGTAACACCCACCGCACGCTCGACAAAGTACTTCATGGCCGAACCTCCTGAGCTTCCAGGGAGCGAGCACGGGCCATCGCGGCGTTGTAGCGTGCCAGACGGACAGAGAGGCTTGAGTTGGAATGAAGCGCAGCAAGTGCGCGTGCTTTCCACGCTGCTGCGTGAGATGTGGACGGATTTAGGGCGTGCGGGTGATTCATGGGTGGTGCTCCTAACGTTGAGGAGTCGCCACCGTCCTTCTCACGGGATTGGGTGGCGACTGTACGCGGGGTGAGAAACCGGGACGTTAGGCACCCGGCCACGCCGAAGCGTGCCCGCGCACAGCCGCCATAAAACACGGGCAACAAAAAAGCGCCGTGTCTGGGCTTGGCGCTTGTGCGCCTAACGATGATCGGGTTCTCACGCCCGGCCACGGGATTGACCGTGACGGGTGAACGATAGCGCCGGAATAGGGGAAGTGCAAGCTGGCTCATTGCAGCACCTCAGGGGCGCTGTCGGCGGGAAAACGCATTTCGTCGATCGCGCGGATGATCTCGTCGCGTCCTACACCATCAATCGCCATGATTCCCGCCATGGTCAGGAATACCGCGAAAGCGGCTACCCCAGTCGGTACGCCTTGACTGTCGGCGTAGCCGACAACTGCAGGAAGCACGTCGTCGAACAGGAAAGAGGCGTGATCTTCAACTCGGTGGCCGTCGTAGAGGTTCATGCGGCGTCACTCCCTATCCGTTTGCCGAGCAACTGCTGCACGTACTGCAGGAGGTTGGTTTTCCGATCGCCATAGGCCAGGCCCTGGCCAATCAGCACCGAGTCGCGCAGCTCGACCAGAGTGACGATTTCCAACTCATGCGCAGTGAGTCGGTCGCGATCACGGCCGGCGAATGTGCCGGTGATCACCTCATTGATGAGCCTGGCTTCGTTGATGAAGTGGTGCCGCTGGGGCGTCTTGCCTTGGGCCTCGCAGTTCAGCGCCAGCGCATCACACAGCCCGCGATAGCCGAGAGAGGCTTCACGGCGGGCGCTGTTCCAATTTTGGCCACCACCGTGCAGCAGATCCTCGATGCGCAAGTCACACCAGACGGCGAAGTCGACATTCAGCCAGCGGGCAAATGCTACGGCCAGCTTTGGATGCAGCCACGTGCCGCCACCTGTTGCAGGTGCGCCGCGCTTGACTGCCACCAAGCCCGCGCAACTGCTCAATTCGGGGCGGGAATCGGATTTGCCCCCTGTCACTTTCTGACTGGCTTTCCTGGCTGAGAAGTTGGGCTCGAAAGGAATGCCCAGGTGACTTGCCAGGGCGCGCATATAGCCCTCGGTTTCATGTAGGCGTAGCCAGTCGCGTGGCTCACGACCGAACCGCGCAGCAATTTCTGTCGCATGCAGCCAGCCATCGCCGTTGAACCTTACCGGCTGGCTTTCATAGTCGAAGGGAACAATGCGAGCGCTCATGCTGGCACCTCCGGCACGCTGGCTCCCAGGTAATACAGCGCGACACCATGGTGAGTGCGTCCGCGCTCGTCTGTGCTGGTGATCCGGTGGGTTTTTATCGGGTGACCTGCTTCGCGCAGTTCCTTGACCCTTGCGGCCGGCATCATGATATTCATCTCACCGCGAGCAACGATGGTACTCACGGGCTCTCGTTGCAGGCGCTCCAGCAGCCGGGCGCGCTGAGCTTCCGCGGTGGTATCATTCAGGGGCGTTTTCTTGGGGCTGGCCTGTTGGTCGGCCTTTTTCTTGGCTGCCATTTCAGGCCACCTCCCCGCGGAGCGCAATGCGCTTGCGAACCCAGGCCTGAACCTCAGCCAGTACCCAGCCCACAGGCGCGCCGCGCGATGTGCTATCGCTCAGTGGCACTGGCTTGGGGAATGAAGGGTCGTCTTTGAGGCGCTTGTAGATGGTTGGGCGTTTATAGCCAGTTAACGCTTCCAGTTCCGGCATGCGGATAATGACGGCACTGGGGTCGAATTGTGGCGGTGTGGCACTGGCTGCCATGAGTGGTTTGGTATTGTTCACGCCTGTCTCCCAATGTTGCTATAGAAAGCTGGAGACAGATTGAAAAATTGCAGGCCTCAGAAAAAACTCTATCGTTACAAGTATTTGATATTCGTTACGAATACCAAATTATCCACTATCGTCCACGCTTGCTCGCATAGCCTGGAGTGACCGGGGTAATCCAGTCCCTAACACTACCCAGCGTTGCCTGTTTTCCATAGATCGTCGCTTGTAGGGCACCGTAAACCAATCTGGCCATTTCTCCCTTGCGGATCTTCTTCTCGGTGTCTTCTTGCCATTTTTCCTTGGCTATTTGTCGGGCCATTGCGATCACGTGCTCCTTGTTTTCTTTAACTCTATCCGCCCTTTTCTCTGAAATCTGCTTTCGGTAATTATCGACTGCAGAACTAGCTTTCCTCTGGAACACATCTGCACCGATCATGTGTCGGGCCGCAATCTGTGCGATTTGCTCCGCTGAATATGTACTCATCAGCTCTTGCGCTAGCTCTTGAGCAAACCTTTCAGCCATTTCGAGTTCTGCGTCGTCGAGCTTATCTATTTGGATTGTCGACTTGCGTGCTTTTTTAGCTGCCAAGTAACGAGCAGCAGGGCTCCTACCTATTAAGCCAAGTAGCCCAAAGCCTTTAGCTGATTGCTCCTTCTCTTCGCTCATCGCACGCCCTCCCAGGCGCTCCCACTATCTGAATAGATCGGCCAGCCAGGCGGGTGGGAAGTCCGCTTTTCGCCCCGTCGGGCTAGGCCGGCCGAGTAACCATTATGCTTTTCGCTTGATGCTCACCACATTGCCGGCCGCCAGTGTGTCGAGGTGGTCGGCATACCACTGCATCATCTCGCGGCGCTGCTCCAGGTAGATGGCCTTGTTGTAGACGCCGGCAACGCCATCCTCGGCATGCGCGAGCTGCGCTTCGACGTGATCCTTGAGGAAGCCTTTCTCACGCAGGATGGTCGATGCAATGTGGCGGAAGCCGTGTCCGGTCTGCTGGCCCTGGTAGCCCAGTCGGCGTAGTGCCATGTTGAATGCCATATTGCTGCGTGGTTTGGTGCGATCGTTGCGGCCAGGGAAGAGCAGGGAGTAAGCGCCGGTCAGCCTCTTCAGTTCTTTCAGTGCGTCCAGTGCCTGACGTGAGAGCGGTACAACATGCTCGCGGCGCTTCTTCATGCGCTCGGCTGGAATCGTCCAGGTGCCTTGTTCCAGGTCGAACTCGGTCCAAGGGGCTTCTCGAAGTTCGCTGGGGCGAACCGCGGTCAGCATCAGCAGCTGCAGGCCGAGGCGAATGTCATGGGCATGCGGATAGGCGTTGATCGCGCGCAATAGCGCTGGCAACTCGGCTGCGGTGACGTGCGCATAGTTCTCCACCTCCTTGGTCAGGAGATGTTTGTGCAGCCTCTCGATGGGGTTGTGTTGAGCTCTTCCCGTCGTCCAGGCCAGGTCGTAGATATCCATGCAGTAGCGACGCACATTGCTCATCTGGTCGAGGATGCCTTTCTTCTCCATGCCCCTGAAGAAGTCCAACCACTCCATGGGGGTGATATCGGCGTAGGCACGTTTGCCGAATACGGGGAAGACGTGCAGCTCAAGGGCGCCGATGATCCTTTTGGCATTACCGGGCTCCCAGCGGGCCCGCCGACCTTCGAACCACTCGCGCGCCAATGGCTCGAACTTGTTGTTGGCCGCCGCCTCTTCGGCGGCTTTGCGCGCCTGCTTCGAGGCGATCGGGTTCTTGCCTGCCGCCGCATCTGCCCGTAGTTCGGCGGCTTTTTGGCGCGCCTGTGCGCCACTGACCGCTGGATAGCCACCAATGCCGAGCCATGACCACTTCCCATCCGGCTTCTTGTAACGCAGCTGCCAGGACTTCTGGCCGTCTGGCTTGACTCGGAAATACAGCCCCTGGCCGTCTAATTCGCGGTACTCCGTCGCCTCCGGCTCGAGGTTGAGCAGGGTGGTGTCAGCGAGTGGGCGGCGCTTGATTTCGGCGCGTTTCATGGGCTTTGTATCCCCTGGGTTCTATCATTTCCCGAGGATACACGCAGGGATACACGGCGGGTAGGTGTAGGCGTGAACAGAAATAAACAAATAGAAACAAGAAAGCCCGCACGTGGCGGGCTTTTTTGAGAGTTCGGCGATAGCAATATACTGCCGTGAACTGCTATTTGGTCGGAGAGACAGGATTCGAACCTGCGACCTTCTCGTCCCGAACGAGACGCGCTACCAAGCTGCGCTACACTCCGAATGCCGCGTATTCTACCGAAAAACTTTTACCGCACAAGGGGTTAGCCCGAAAAAACTACGAGTCGGCAACCCGGTTGTCGACTCGTATCATCCATCTGGCTGGCCGATATGGGCGCTCAGGCTGTTGCCTCAGAGCTCCTTGACGGTTTGCACCTGATCTTTGTTGATCGTGGCGCGTTTGCCGTCGAGCTGTTCGAACTCGTAGAAGCCGGATTCTTCATCGAATTTGGGCTTGTCCACGGTCTGGATCTCACGGCCGTCATTCAGCGTGATTACCGACGGCGAGGAGCAGCCGGCCAGTACAGCGAGGCCGATCGTCATAAGCAGGGCGGGGATTATCCGTTGGTTCATGGTCTGTCTCCTTGAGTACAAAAGGTGGGGCTATACCCTCGCTCAGACGTAAAACTGTCGTATGAGTTCCGCTGAGTGCGTGGTGTTTCAGTGCGAAGGGGCATGACCTGCCAAGGTTTCCGGCGTATTGAGGTTGGCTAGTCGTGCATCCTCTATGGGGCAATCGACAGCGATGGGCGCTAATTTACCGAACCAGCGCTGCGGGCTGCGTTCTCCGGATTGCCATGCACGTTCCAGGTCGTCTTTCAGTCGTGTCGGCAGCAGGCAGAATAACGGTTGCCAGTAGTTGCCCTGGCGAATCACCACCGGTTGGGGTCCCGCGTGCGCTAGCAGCGACTCGATCAGCGCGTGGTCGACCAGCGGGGCGTCGCAGGGCAGGACCAGCATTTGCTCATGGCGTGCCGTAGCCATGCCGGCGCGGATACCAGCCAGTGGGCCCTGAAAATCCTGATCTTCGTCGGTGACCAGTTGGTCGGCATAAGGCGCATAGCGCTCGGTGTTGCGGTTGCAGGAGATGATCAGGTCGTCGCTCAAGGGTCTGGTCAGGTCATGCAACCAGGCGATCAGTGGGCGGCCGCGCCAGTCCAGCAAGCCCTTGTCACGGCCACCCATGCGCTGGCCTCGGCCGCCGGAAAGCAGCAGCACCGAGCAGGTGGGTAGTGGGTTGGATACGGGCATGCGGGCGGTCTCCGAAGACAGGCTGTGTGATATAACAGCGCCCATTCTCTCCCAATTGGATGCCTGCCATGAACCACAAGGCCGATGCGGTTTTCGTGCCGCTGAACATTGCCGTGCTTACCGTCAGCGACACACGCACGTTGGAGACCGACACCTCGGGTCAACTGCTGGTCGACCGCCTGACCGCCGCTGGCCACCAGTTGGCCGCTCGCGTTCTGCTCAAGGATGATCTGTACAAGATCCGCGCCCAGGTGGCGACCTGGATCGCCGAGGATCAGGTGCAGGTGGTGGTGATCACCGGCGGTACCGGTTTCACTGGACGTGACAGCACGCCGGAAGCGGTCGCCTGCCTGCTGGACAAGCAGGTCGATGGTTTCGGCGAGTTGTTCCGGCAGATCTCTGTGGCCGATATCGGCACTTCTACCATCCAGTCGCGCGCGCTGGCCGGTCTGGCCAACGGCACCCTGGTGTGCTGCCTGCCGGGCTCGACCAACGCCTGCCGCACCGCCTGGGACGGCATCCTCGGTGAGCAACTGGATGCGCGCCATCGTCCCTGCAACTTCGTGCCGCATCTGAAGCAGGTGGGCGCCTGCGAGACGCGCGGATGAGTGGTTGCGATCATCCCGGACTGTTGCCGATGGAGGCGGCGCTGGAGCGCCTGCTGGCGTTGGCAGAGGCGGCGCCCATCGAGCAGAACGAGCTGGTTGCGCTGGCCGAGGCCGATGGACGGGTGCTGGCCGAGCCGCTGATTGCGGCGCTGGATTTGCCACCATGGGCCAACAGCGCCATGGACGGTTATGCGCTGCGCCTGGCTGATTGGAACGGCCAGGCATTGCCGGTCAGTCAGCGTATCCAGGCCGGAACTGCACCTGTGTCGCTGGAGCCGAGTACCTGTGTGCGCATCTTCACCGGTGCGCCGCTGCCGGCAGGTGCCGATACCGTCGAAATGCAGGAGAACGTCGAGCTGGATGAGGCGGGGCGGGTGCACTTCCGTGAGCCGCTGAAAATTGGCCAGAACGTTCGAGCTCAAGGTCAGGAAACCCGCGTCGGCGAAGGTGTGTTGCCAGCCGGTACGCGCCTGGGGCCTATCGAGCTGGGGTTGGCGGCGTCTTTGGGGGCGGCGCAGCTTTCGGTGCGCCGGCGCCTGCGTGTTGCCGTGCTGTCTACTGGCGACGAACTGGTAGAGCCGGGTCAGGCGCTTGGCCCGGGGCAGATCTACAACAGCAATCGGCGTCTGCTGATTGTCTGGTTGCAGCGGCTGGGCTGCAGCGTGGTGGATGCGGGCATATTGCCCGATGATCTGCAGCGCACCCGCGAAGCGTTGGGTGCCTTGGGCGAGGTCGATCTGATTCTCTCCACGGGTGGCGTTTCGGTGGGGGAGGCGGATTTCCTTGGCATAGCCCTGCGTGAGGCGGGCGAACTGGCGCTGTGGAAACTGGCGATCAAGCCGGGTAAGCCGCTGACCTTCGGTCATTATCAGGGGGTTCCGGTAATAGGTCTGCCGGGCAACCCGGCTTCGACACTGGTTACCTTCGGACTGCTGGCGCGTCCTTATATGTTGCGTCGTCTTGGCGTGCAGCGGGTCGAGCCGTTGGGCTTCTCGGTACCGGCAGGTTTTACCTGGCGCAAGCCGGGCATGCGCCGCGAGTACCTGCGGGTGCGTCTGGAGCAGGGGCGTGTGGTGCCTTACGCCAACCAGAGTTCTGGCGTTTTGCGCAGCGCCGCCTGGGCAGAAGGCTTGGCCGAGGTGATGGAAGGCAGCACGCTGAGCGAAGGGGATATGCTGCGCTTTATCCCGCTGAGCGAGATTCTCGGCTAGCGTTTCGCAAGCCCGACCAAGCAAGTGGTCGGGCGCTTTAGATGTCGCGGCGAAACTACTGGGTCACATTTATAACGATAGAATTTGCAAATGGGCTTGGTAGAGGGCATAGTCGCCAACTTGTAAATCCAACCGACACGGTCGTGCCCATGCTAAAACGCTTCGCACCCCTCGTGCCTCTCGCACTCACAGTCTTTCTCGCTGCCTGTGCCGGCCATGCGCCGCAGACGCAGCCGCAGCAACCGATCAGCGATGCAGCAGTCGAACCTGTGACTCGCCTGATGATCGAGCAGGATGAACCTGCCGATGATGAGATCAACGCGCTGATCGACGATCAACCCTATGAAATGCCGCAACTGGCCGACAGCCTGCTCGATCTCGGGCGTTCGCTGATCGGTACCCGTTATCGCTACGGCGGTAGCTCGGTACAGTCTGGTTTCGATTGCAGCGGTTTTGTCGGCTACCTGTTCCGCGAGGAAGTCGGCCTGGAACTGCCGCGTTCCACGCGTGAGCTGATCAACCTCGATGCGCCGAAGGTGGCGCGCGCCGATCTGGAACCGGGTGATCTGATCCTGTTCAATGATCGTGGTCGTGGTCGCGTCAGTCATGCCGGCATCTACCTGGGTGATGATCAGTTCATCCACTCCAGCAGCAGCCGCAGTGGTGGTGTGCGCATCGATAGCCTTGACGACAGCTACTGGAACCGCAGCTATCTGCAGGCCAAGCGCGTCCTTGCGCTGGCTCCGGTTGAAGATCAGGTCGCTGCCAAGCGTCATAACTGATGCATACGGCGTAACTGCAGAATCTGTTCAAGGGCTGTCTTGTCAGCCTTGAGCAGGTGCTGAGGGTTGCGCCGTTTGTCTGCAAGCGGCAGAGTAGAGCGCATTCAGGCTCAGGATCGCCTCGCTTATGCCCGTCACGACCCGTGTTGCCCTCATCGCTCTCGCTCTGCTGCTGAGTGCTTGCAGCAGTCGCGCTCCCTCTCCCCAGCCTATCTATAGTCCTCCAGTCTCTGCTTCGTCCTATCAGGGTGGTGCCGAAGATGTGCTGTTCCGCGCCCTCGGCCTGGTTGGTACGCCCTATCGTTATGGCGGTAATACCCCGGAAGGTGGTTTCGACTGCAGTGGCCTGATTGGCTATGTTTATCGCGATGCTGCCGGTATCAGCCTGCCGCGTTCGACGCGTGAGCTGAGTGCCATGCGCACCCCAGATGTCCGTCGCGATGCCCTGAAAAGTGGCGACCTGGTGTTCTTTGCCACCAATGGCGGACGCGCCGTCAGCCATGCCGGCATCTATGTCGGCGACGGCCGCTTCGTGCATGCTCCCTCTACCGGCGGTACGGTGCGCCTGGACAGCCTCACCAGCGGTTATTGGCAGGGCGTCTATCTCGATGCCAAGCGCGTCATCACGCCAGAGCTCGCGCGTAATCCCTGAATTACTGTCCATGGTCGATCCCATTCGCCTACCGCCTCAGCCCGAGGTGTGCGAGCTGTGCGCGCGACCCGTTGCGCTGACGCGTCATCATCTGATTCCCAAGGCCCTGCACGACAAGACCTACGTGCAGAAGCGTTTCGCTCGTCATGAGCGCATCAGGGCTACGCTCTGGGTCTGCCGCGCCTGCCACAACCAGATTCACCGGCTGTTCGGCGAAAAGGAGCTGGCGCTGACCTACAACAGCCGTGACGCGCTGCTGGGTGATGAGCGCCTGCGCACCTTCGTCGAATGGCTGGCCAGCAAGCCGCCGGGCTTCACCCCCAGGCATTGAGCGGTCTCGACGTTGACGCGCAGGGCTGCCAGCCTCTACCCTGCGCGCCTTGCTTCAGGTGCCCCGAGTTGCCGTGAATGGTAGCCATGGGGTGAAACAGGGAAGCCGGTCCGAATGCCGGCGCTGCCCCCGCAACGGTAGGTGAGTCAAACACCGCTCAAGGCCACTGTGCACCGCACGGGAAGGCGCGGTGCCGAACCTTCGGGCTCGCTCACAAGCCCGGAGACCGGCCTGTCGCATTTTCACGGCATCGCGGAGGGCGTTGTCCGGCCGACGCTCCGGTTTTTCCGGGATGTTGTGCTTCCTGTCTTCCGCTCGCCTGACCAGCCATTGGCACCAGGGTGAGGACGCGCGGACCATCGCGATCTGCTCCCCATCGTTGCTCGTACTGTTTACCGACAGTCGACGCGGGTGCCTGATGTACAGGAGCACAGCATGAGCGAGTCCACCGAGCGTGATGCCCGCCACAAGGCGCGCATGCAGCGCAAGAAAGCCCTGATCGACGAGAAGATCGCCCAGGCCCAGGACGAATACGGCCTGTTGCTGGTGCACAGCGGCAATGGCAAAGGCAAGAGCAGCAGCGCCTTCGGCATGGTCGCGCGTGCCCTCGGTCATGGCCTCAAGGTCGGCGTGGTGCAGTTCATCAAGGGCGCGGCCAGCACCGGTGAAGAATCCTTCTTCCGCCGCTTTCCCGAGGAAGTCAGCTACCACGTGATGGGTGAGGGCTTTACCTGGGAAACCCAGGATCGCCAGCGCGATATCGCCAAGGCGCAGGAGGCCTGGGCGGTGGCTCGCCGCCTGCTGAGCGACGAGTGCGTCGGCCTGGTGGTGCTGGACGAGCTGAACATCGCACTCAAGCATGGCTACCTCGAACTGGAGCCGGTGCTGGCCGATATCGAGGCTCGGCCGCTGCTGCAGCACGTGGTAGTGACCGGGCGTGGCGCCTTGCCGGGGATGATCGAGGCGGCTGATACGGTCACCGAGATGAGCCTGGTCAAGCATGCGTTCAAATCCGGGGTAAAGGCGCAGAAGGGCATCGAATTCTGATGGAAGCACGTCACTGTCCGGCGCTGTTGATTGCCGCCCCGGCTTCCGGCCAGGGTAAGACCACCGTCACCGCCGCGCTGGCGCGCCTGCATACGCGTCAAGGACGTCGGGTGCGGCTGTTCAAGTGCGGCCCGGACTTTCTCGACCCGATGATCCATGCTCGTGCCAGTGGCGCACCGGTGTATCAGCTCGACCTGGCCATGGTTGGCGAGGCGGAAAGCCGTCGCCTGCTGTGGCGGGCCGCTGGCGAGGCTGATCTGATCCTGATCGAAGGGGTGATGGGGTTGTTCGACGGTAAGCCGTCGGCGGCCGACCTGGCGCGTCATTTCGGCGTGCCGGTGCTTGGGGTTATCGACGGTGCGGCCATGGCGCAGACCTTCGGTGCGCTGGCCCACGGTCTGGCTACCTTCCAGCCGGATCTGCCCTTTGCCGGGGTGCTCGGCAACCGCGTCGCCAGCACGCGCCATGGCGATATCCTGCGCGATGCCCTGCCGCCCAGCATCCACTGGTTCGGCGCCTTGCCGCGCAGTGCCGCGGTGGAATTGCCCAGCCGCCATCTGGGGCTGGTGCAGGCGGGCGAGTTGGCCGATCTGGATGCGCGCCTGGACGCCGCCGCCGATGCCCTGGCCGCCAGCGCCAACGTCGACCTGCCGCCAGCGGTGAGCTTCGCCGCGCCGCAGTTCGATGAACCTGCGCCATTGCTGAATGGCGTGCGCATCGGCGTGGCGCGTGATGCCGCGTTCGCCTTCCTTTATCAGGCCAATCTCGACCTGCTGCAGGCGCTAGGCGCCGAATTGCGCTACTTCTCGCCACTGGTCGATAGCGCGTTGCCCGACGTCGACAGTCTGTACCTGCCTGGTGGTTACCCCGAGTTGTACCTCTCCGAGCTGGAGAGCAATCAGGCCATGGCTGACGCGATTCGCGCCCATCACCAGTCCGGCAAGCCGCTGCTGGCCGAATGTGGCGGCATGCTCTATCTGCTCGATGAGCTGCGCGACAAGCAAGGTGCCAGCGGGCGCATGCTCGGCCTGCTCAGCGGCAGCGCGGCCTTGCAGCCGCGGCTGACCGCGTTGGCCCTGCAGGAAGTGGCGCTGCCCGAAGGCGAGCTACGTGGCCACAGCTACCATCACTCGCGACTGGACAGCCCGCTGCAGCCCCTGGTGCTTGGCCGTTGCCCGAATGGCAAGCCGGTGGCTGAGTCGGTATATCGTTTGGGGCGACTAACGGCCAGCTATATCCATTTCTACCTGCCCTCCAACCCGGAGGCAGCCGCCGCGCTGTTGCGTCCGTGACCGACCATGCCTTCAGCGCGCAGGAGCGTGCCGCGGTATACCGCGTCATCGCCGAGCGTCGCGACATGCGCCATTTTGCCGGCGGCGAGGTGCCGCCCGAGGTGCTGGCGCGCCTGCTCGAGGCGGCGCACCACGCCCCCAGCGTCGGCCTGATGCAGCCGTGGCGCTTCCTGCGCATTCGCGATCCGCAATTGCGTGAGGCGGCTCATGCGCTGGTGGAGGCCGAGCGTGTGCGTACCGCCGAAGCTTTGGGCGAGCGTTCGGATGAATTCATGCGGCTCAAAGTCGAAGGTATTCGCGACTGCGCCGAGCTGCTGGCCGTGGCGCTGATGGAGGGACGCGAAGCGCATATCTTCGGGCGGCGCACCTTGCCGGAAATGGATATGGCCTCGGTGGCCTGCGCCATTCAGAATCTGTGGCTGGCTGCACGAGCCGAAGGGCTGGGGCTCGGCTGGGTGTCGCTGTTCGACCCCGAGGCGCTGGCCGAGCTGCTGGGCATGCCGGCTGGCAGCAAACCGGTGGCGTTGCTGTGCCTGGGGCCAGTGGACGCCTTCTATGAGAAACCGATGCTGGTGGAAGAGGGCTGGGCCACGCCACGGCCGCTGAGCGAGCTGCTGTTCGAGAATCGATGGGGAGTCCGGGGTGACTGAACGATGAGCCTGGCGCTGATCACCTGTGCCGGCGTGGCGCTGGACGCCGTACTGGGTGAGCCCCGACGCGCGCACCCGCTGGTGGCCTTCGGTCGCCTGGCCGAGCGCCTGGAGCAGCGTTTCAACCCGGCTGGCGGCGGCTGGCGCAGTCATGGCGTCACCGCCTGGTGCCTGGCGGTGCTGCCGCTGACCTTGTTCACCTGGCTGCTGGTGCAGGTCAGTGGTCTGGGCTGGGCCGTGGAAATCTTCGCCCTGTACTTCGCCCTCGGCCTGCGCAGCCTGTACGAGCATGCGCAACCGGTGGCCCGCGCGCTGCGTCTGGGTGACCTGGCTCTGGCGCGCGAGCGCGTCGGCTGGATGGTCAGCCGCAACACTGCCGAACTGGATGCCACGGGTGTGGCGCGTGCCGGCACCGAGTCGGTGCTGGAGAACGGCTCCGATGCGGTGTTCGCCGCCTTGTTCTGGTTTATCGTTGCGGGCGCACCGGGTGTGGTGCTGTACCGCCTGAGCAATACCCTCGATGCCATGTGGGGCTACCGCAACGAGCGTTTCGAGCGTTTTGGCTGGGCGGCCGCGAAAATCGATGACGTACTCAATTATCTGCCGGCGCGCCTGGTGGCGCTGACCTACGCACTGCTTGGGCACGCCGCCCTGGCGCTTAGGTGCTGGCGCAAGCAGGCGCCGCTGTGGGACAGTCCCAATGCTGGCCCGGTGATGGCGTCTGGCGCAGGCAGCCTGGGCGTGAGCCTGGGCGGGGCGGCGGAGTATCACGGCGAGCGGCATGAACGCCCGCAGTTGGGCGAAGGCCCGGCGCCGCGTGCGCGGGATATCGAGCGGGCGATGAATCGAGTCGTCGCGGGCGTTGGCTTATGGTTGCTGTGCCTGATCCTATGGGAGGTCTTGGTTGCTTGAGCATGGAGGTCGACTGCGCGCCGCTGCGCAGCGCTATGGCATCCCACTGGAGGATTGGCTGGATCTGTCCACTGGGGTTGCGCCCTACGGTTGGGAGCTGCCGGCCGTGCCCGGCTCTGCCTGGGCGCGCCTGCCTGAAGCGGATGACGGCCTGGAGCAGGCCGCGCGCGATTATTACGGCGCCGTCAGCCTGCTGCCGGTAGCCGGCTCGCAGGCGGCGATCCAGGCCTTGCCGCGTCTGCGTCGTAACGCCAGCGTCGGTATCATCGCACCCACTTACGCCGAGCATGCCGCTGCCTGGTGTCGCGAAGGCCATCGCGTCACCAAACTCAGCGAGGGTTCGGTGCATCGCGCCTTGCCGCAGTTGGATGTGCTGCTGGTGGTCAACCCGAACAATCCGACCGGCCGACTGATCGAGCCGGCGCGCCTGCTCGACTGGCACGATGAGCTGGCCGAGCGCGGTGGCTGGCTGGTGGTCGACGAGGCCTTCATCGATTGCACGCCGGAGCACAGCCTGGCTGCCTACAGCGACATGCCGGGGCTGATCGTGCTGCGCTCGTTCGGCAAGTTCTTCGGCCTGGCTGGCCTGCGTCTGGGCTTCGTTCTGGCTGCCCAGACATTGCTGGATGAGCTGGAAACGCTGCTCGGCCCTTGGTCCGTGAGCGGCCCCGCGCGCAGTGTGGCGCGCAGCCTGCTGGTCGATGGCGAGGGACAGCGCCGCCAGCGTGAACGCCTGCTGGCCGATGGCGAGCGTCTGGCGGCGCTGCTGCGTGATTGCGGCATGCCGGTGACCGGTGGCTCGTCGTTGTTCCAGTTCTGCTGTACTCGTCGGGCGGTGCCTTGCATGGAGCTGCTGGCGCGGCGCGGCATCCTGGTGCGGTTGTTCGCCGAGCTGGATAGTCTGCGCTTCGGCCTGCCGGCGGATGAATCTGGCTGGCGGCGGCTGGAACAGGGACTGCTGGATTGCGCGCCTATCCTGGCCAGTCTCGAGGAAACGCCCTGATGGCCACCTTGATGGTGCAGGGCACCACCTCCGATGCCGGCAAGAGCACGCTGGTGACGGCCCTGTGCCGATGGGCGCGGCGCCAGGGCATTTCCGTGGCGCCGTTCAAGCCACAGAACATGGCACTCAATTCCGCCGTGACTGCCGACGGCGGCGAGATCGGCCGCGCGCAGGCAGTGCAGGCGCAGGCGGCCGGGCTGCAGCCACATACCGACATGAACCCGGTGCTGCTCAAACCCAACAGCGACATGGGCGCCCAGGTGATCATCCACGGCCGGGCCATCGGCAATATGCACGCACTGACCTATCACGGCTACAAGCCGGTGGCGATGGCGGCGGTGCTGGAGTCCCATACTCGTCTGCTGGAGAGCCATCAATTGGTGCTGGTCGAAGGCGCCGGCTCGCCGGCCGAGATCAACCTGCGTGCCGGTGACATCGCCAACATGGGCTTTGCCGAGGCAGTCGATTGCCCGGTAATCCTGATCGCCGATATCGACAAGGGCGGCGTGTTCGCCCACCTGGTCGGCACCCTGGAGCTGCTCAGCCCGAGCGAGCAGGCGCGCATCCGCGGCTTCGTGATCAATCGCTTTCGCGGAGATATCGCACTGCTCAAGCCGGGGTTGGACTGGCTCGAACAGCGCACTGGCAAGCCCGTGCTTGGCGTGCTGCCGTACCTGATGGATTTTCATCTGGAAGCCGAGGACGCCGTCGATACCCGTCAGCAGGCCAAGGATGAACAGGCCTTGCGCGTGGTGGTGCCAGTGTTACCGCGCATCAGCAACCACACCGATTTCGATCCGTTGCGCCTGCATCCACAGGTGCAGTTGACCTTCGTCGGGCCGGGTCAAGCCATCCCACCAGCGGACCTGATCATCCTGCCTGGCTCCAAGAGTGTGCGCGCCGATCTCGCGCGGCTGCGCGAACAGGGCTGGGATGCTGCCATCACCCGCCACCTGCGTTATGGCGGCAAGGTTCTGGGTATCTGCGGTGGCCTGCAGATGCTCGGTCGGCAGATTCACGATCCGCACGGGCTGGAAGGTGTTGCCGGCAGTAGCGAAGGTCTCGGTCTGCTGGATTTCGAGACGCTGCTGGAGCCGGAGAAGCAGTTGCGCAACGTGCGCGGTCGGTTGTGCCTGGAGCAGGCGCAGGTCAGCGGCTATGAAATCCATGCCGGCGTCAGTAGCGGGCCAGGGCTCAATGGCGCCGTGCGGCTCGATGACGGGCGCAGCGACGGTGGCATCAGCGCTGATGGCCAGGTGTTCGGTACCTACCTGCATGGCCTGTTCGAGCAACCCTCGGCGTTCGCTGCGCTGTTGCGCTGGGCCGGGTTGCATGAGGTGCAGGCGGTGGATTACCAGGCGCTGCGCGAGCGCGATATCGAGCGCCTGGCCGATCAGGTGGAACTACACCTGGATACCGAAAAACTCAAGGCGCTTTGCGGCCTGGGGTAGGGGGCGCGGCGCCCGCAGGTTTTGAAATGGTGCGCACAGCGCACCCTACGGAGTGAAGATGCTTGAATTGATCCTCGGCGGTGCTCGTTCCGGCAAGAGCCGGCTGGCCGAGAAGCTGGCCGACGAGTCCGGATTGGAGGTCGTCTACATCGCCACCAGCCAGCCGCTCGATGGCGAGATGAATGCGCGCGTCGCTCAGCACCGCGCACGGCGACCAGAGCATTGGGCGCTGGTCGAAGAGCCGCTGGAACTCGCCCGCGTGCTGCGCGAACAGGCTGCGCCCGGCCGTTGCCTGCTGGTGGACTGTCTGACCCTGTGGCTGACCAACCTGCTGATGCTGGATGATCCTGCTCGTCTGGCAGCCGAACGTGAGGCGCTGCTCGACTGCGTGGAGCAACTGCCGGGGCGCATTCTGCTGGTCAGCAATGAAGCCGGGCTGGGCGTGGTGCCGCTGGGCGAACTGACTCGCCGTTATGTCGATGAGACTGGCTGGCTGCACCAGGCGCTGGCCGAGCGCAGCCAGCGTGTGCTGTTCATCGTGGCCGGGTTGCCCATGGTGCTCAAGGGGGATGCGTTATGAGTCTGCAATGGTGGCAAGGGCCGTGTCAGCCGCTCGATCATGTTGCAAGGGCCAAGGCCGAAACGCGGCAGCAGCAGTTGACCAAACCCACGGGTTCGCTCGGCCGCCTGGAAGCACTGGCCATTCACTTGGCAGCGCTGCAAGGGCGCGAGCGACCGAGCCTGGACAAACTGTGGATCGCCATCTTTGCCGGTGATCATGGCGTGGTGGCTGAGGGCATTTCCGCCTATCCGCAGGCAGTGACCGGACAGATGCTGGCCAACTTCGTCACTGGCGGTGCGGCCATCAGCGTGCTCGCGCGTCAGTTGGACGCAGCGCTGGAGGTGATCGACCTGGGTACTGGCGAACCATTGCCGCCGCTGTCTGGCGTGCGTCATCTGCAGGTCGGCGCCGGCACGCAGAATTTCGCCCGCGATCCAGCGATGACCTTGGCCCAGGCGATGATTTGCCTGGAAGCTGGCCGCGACAGCGTCCAACGCGCGCGCGCCAGTGGTTGCGACCTGTTCGTCGGTGGCGAAATGGGCATCGGCAACACCACCGCGGCGGCGGCGCTGGCCTGCTGGCTACTGGATTGCCCGGCGAGCGAGCTGGCAGGCCCTGGTACCGGATTGGATGGCGCTGGTGTGGCGCACAAGGCGCGGGTGATCGACGCCGCGCTGGCGCTGCACCGGACGCAGATCGCCGATCCGCTGCAGGCGCTGATCCACTTGGGTGGCTTCGAGATCGCCGCCCTCGTTGGTGCTTACCTGGCCGCTGCGCAGCAGGGTGTCGCGGTATTGGTCGATGGCTTTATCTGCAGCGTCGCCGCATTGCTCGCCGTGCGCCTGAACCCTGGTTGCCGCGACTGGCTGCTGTTCGCCCACCACGGCGCCGAGCCAGGCCATGTGCGCGTGCTGCAGGCGCTGCAGGCCGAACCACTGCTGGAACTCGGCTTGCGCCTGGGCGAAGGCAGCGGTGCTGCATTGGCCGTGCCGTTGCTGCGCCTGGCCTGCGCCCTGCACGGCCAGATGGCTACCTTCGCCGAAGCTGCCGTTGCCGAGAGACCGAGCTGATGCTGCAACTGGAATTGCTGCGCCATGGCGAGACCGAATTAGGCGGCGGCTTGCGCGGCAGCCTGGACGATGCGTTGACCGAGCAGGGCTGGGCGCAGTTGCGTGCCGCCGTGCAGGACGCAGGCCCCTGGGATCGCCTGATCAGCTCGCCGCTGCAGCGTTGTGCCCGCTTTGCCGAGGAGCTGGCCGCCGCCCATGGTTTGCCGCTGCACCTTGAGCCCGGCCTGCAGGAGCTGCATTTCGGTGACTGGGAAGGGCGCAGCGCTGCCGAGCTGATGCACAGTGATGCCGAGGCATTGGGTCAGTTCTGGGCCGACCCCTATGCGTTCACGCCGCCCAATGGCGAGCCGTTGCTGCAGTTCGAGGCACGTATTCTGGCTGCCATACGGCGCTTGCAGCAGAACTATGCGGGTGAGCGCCTGCTGCTGATCACTCATGGCGGTGTCATGCGTCTGCTGCTGGCGCGAGCCCGCCGTCTGCCACGCCAGGAGCTGCTGCAGGTCAACGTCGGCTACGCACAGCGTTTTCGCCTGAGCCTGGATGCCGACGGGCAACTGACGGAATTGCCATGATTGCGCTGCTGATCGCCCTGCAGTTCCTCACTCGCTTGCCGGTCACGCTGCCTGGCATGCCCTCGCCGGAGCAGGTGGGGCGTTCGCTGCTCTGGTATCCGGCCGTGGGCCTGTTGCTCGGCCTGCTGTTATGGGGCGCGCACCTGCTGCTGGGGCAGACGTCGGCCTTATTACAGGCAGCGATCATTCTGGCGCTGTGGGTGGGGCTGAGCGGCGGCCTGCATCTGGACGGCCTGGCCGACACCGCTGATGCCTGGGTGGGCGGTTTTGGTGACCGTGAGCGCACCCTGGCGATCATGAAAGACCCACGCAGCGGGCCTATCGCAGTAGTGGTGCTGGTTCTGCTGTTGCTACTCAAGTTTGCCGCCTTGTTCACGCTGCTGCAGGCCGGGCAGGGGATCTACCTGCTGCTGTTGCCCTGGCTGGGACGCAGCCTGTTGCCACTGCTGTTGGCGACCACGCCCTATGTGCGGGCCGGTGGGCTGGGACAGGCGCTGGTCGATCACTTGCCGTGCCGACAATTGCCTTGGGTGCTGGGCCTGCACCTGCTGGGCATGCTGCTGTTCGGCTGGCAGGGCCTGCTGGCGCTGACAACGGGCTTATTGCTGTTCGCCTGGCTGCGCCGCGCCTTGCTGCAACGTCTCGGCGGCACCACGGGTGATACGGCCGGTGCACTGGTCGAACTGGCTGAGTGCGGTGCACTTTTAGCGCTAGCGCTGAGCCTCTGACACAACTGTTATGCCGACGCAGTGCATAACTGTATGAGTGTGAATTGTTGATGCGGGTATATACCTGTATCCATGTTGCCGACCTCTTGTCTCTGTACCCAACTGCGCCGCGCCAGTCGCGGCGTTACCCGTCTCTACGATGACGCCCTGGCTGCTGTCGGGCTTGGCGGTGCGCAGTTTTCCCTGCTGCGCCACGTACAGCGGCTCGGGCAGCCGAGCATTTCCGTGCTAGCCGAGGCCATGGGGCTGGATCGTAGTACGTTGGGGCGCAACGTGCGGGTGCTGGAGGAACAGGGGCTGGTGCAACTGGGAGAGGGGCGCGACTTGCGCGCTCGCGAGGTACGGCTCACAGAGGCCGGCCTTCAACGCATCGATCTGGCGCTGCCGCTGTGGGAACAGGCACAGCGCGAGGTGACCGCGCAACTGGGCGAAGGTCGCCGTGCCGAATTGATGAGGTTGCTCGAACAACTTGCCTGATGGCCAACTCATTTTTACTGCCTGAACGGTCGTTAACGGGCGTTCGCTGGAGAGACTGATGACAACTGCATGGCGCTCAACCACCTGGCTGCTGCTTGGCGCGTCACTGATCCTGGCGCTGTCGCTTGGCACCCGGCATGGTTTCGGCCTGTTCCTGCCGCCGATGAGTGCGGAGTTTGGCTGGGGGCGTGAGGTGTTCGCCTTCGCCATCGCCTTGCAGAACCTGATCTGGGGTATCGCTCAGCCGATCACTGGTGCGCTGGCCGACCGCTTCGGGGCGCGCAAGGCGATCGTCGTTGGCGGTGTGCTGTACATGCTCGGCCTGATGCTGATGAGCATGGCCGATTCGCCGCTATCGCTGTCGCTGAGTGCCGGTTTGCTGATCGGCATCGGGCTGTCCGGCACATCGTTCTCGGTGATCCTGGGTGTGGTCGGTCGCGCCGTACCGCCGGAGAAACGCAGCATGGCCATGGGCGTCGCTGCGGCGGCAGGCTCGTTTGGGCAGTTCGCCATGTTGCCGGGCACGCTCGGGCTGATCGGCTGGCTCGGTTGGTCGGCAGCACTACTGGCCCTCGGGCTGCTGGTGGCGTTGATGATTCCGCTCGCAGTGATGATCAAGGAGACGCCTCCACCAGCGAGCAATGGTCCACAGCAGACGCTGATCGAAGCGCTGCGCGAGGCCACCAGCCACTCCGGTTTCTGGCTGCTGGCGCTGGGTTTCTTCGTCTGTGGTTTCCAGGTGGTGTTCGTCGCCGTGCACCTGCCAGCCTACCTGGTCGATCACCATCTGCCGGCGCTGACTGGTACCACGGTGCTGGCGCTGGTCGGCCTGTTCAATATCTTCGGCACCTACATCGCCGGCTGGCTCGGCGGACGTATGTCCAAGCCGCGTCTGCTCAGTGCGCTGTATCTGCTGCGTGGTGTGGTGATCACGCTGTTCCTGCTGGCGCCGCTGACGCAATGGAGTGCCTACCTGTTCGGTATCGCCATGGGCCTGCTGTGGCTGTCGACCGTGCCGCTGACCAACGGTACCGTGGCGACCCTGTTCGGCGTACGCAACCTGTCGATGCTCGGCGGTATCGTGTTCCTGTTCCACCAGCTCGGCTCCTTCCTCGGTGGCTGGCTGGGCGGGTATCTCTACGACACCACTGGCAGCTACGACCTGGTCTGGCAGATCTCCATTGGCCTGAGTGTGATGGCTGCCGCGCTGAACTGGCCGGTGCGTGAAGTGCCGGTGGCGCGTCTGCAGGGCGCGCCGGCATGAGCCGTAAGGTGCTGACGCTCAGTGCCGTGGCGCTGGGCTTCGGTACGCTGCTGGCGTTGGCCTGGTGGGGCTGGCGCCAGGGTGGACTGGCTTTGCTGCAGCTGGGTGTCGGTATCTGCTAGTTGCTTGCGGCTGGGCCTGCGAGTAGCGTGGTGCAATCGCGTCATCGCTTGAGGTCACTGCCATGTCTCTTCGTCGTCTTGTCTGTTCCTTGTTGCTGTCCAGCCTGGCGTTGCCAGCGCTGGCCGCCGAATGCCCGGCCATGCTCCAGGGCGAACTGCCCAAGCTGCGCGCCAAAGGTGAAAACATCGAGCTCTGTCAGTTCTCGGGCAAGCCGCTGGTGGTGGTCAACACCGCCAGCTTCTGCGGCTTCACCCCGCAATTCAAAGGGCTTGAAGCGCTTTACCAGCGTTACAAGGATCAGGGCCTGGAAGTGCTCGGCGTGCCATCTGACGACTTCCGCCAGGAATCCGCCGACAGCAAGGAAACGGCCACTGTCTGCTACGTCAACTACGGCGTGACCTTCGCCATGACCGAACCGCAGCCGGTTTCCGGTGCCAACGCCATCCCATTGTTCAAGGGCCTGGCCGAGCAGAGCCGGCAGCCGCGCTGGAATTTCTTCAAGTACGTGGTCGACCGTCAGGGCAAGGTGGTGGCCAGCTTCTCCAGCCTGACCAAGCCGGATGATCCCGAGTTGATCGCCGCCGTCGAAAAGGCCATCGCTTCGGAGCCATGAGCGTATCGGCTTGCGTAGTGCTCGTAGGCCGTCCGTGGCCGGGTGTGTATTCCGATTAGAAGCGGTAGCTGAGCGAGGCGCCGAGACCGTGTGCACTGTTCTTGTAACGCGCACTGTAGGTGCCGCGGGTGGCGCTGGCGTGGTTCACGTCCACCGACTCTTCCTGCAGGTAGGAATAGGCCACATCGATGGTCATGTCCTGATTTGGGCTCCAGCCGGCACCGACGCTGAAGATGGTGCGGTCGCCCGAGGGAATGCGGGGCGAACGGTCGACGTTGTTGGTCGGCGACTGGTCGACGGCGATACCGGTCCGTAGCGTCCATTGCGGATTGAGCTTGTACGACAGGCCGAGCGCATGAGCCCAGGTGTCGTGCCAGTTCTGCTCCTCGACGATGGTGGTGAGGTTGGCCGGCAAGGTGGCGGAGTCGTTCTCCACGCGGATTTCCTTGAAGCGGCTCCAGCGCGTCCAGGTGCTGCCGACATGCAGCGTCAGCGCATCGGTCAGATCGTGGGTGATGGACATGTCCACCGATTCGGGAGTGGTCAGGTCTAGGTTGGCGTCGTACTTGCCGGCGATGCCGGCCAGAGCGCCACTACCGGAAACGCGAGTATCGCCTTCCAGTTCGTACTTCACCCGCGAATGGTAGGTCACGCCTGCGCGTGTGCTCGGGGTGAACTCGTAGAGCATGCCGACATTGAAGCCGACAGCGGTGTCGTCGCCCTTGACCTTCACTTTGCCGTCGCTGTTACCTGGGTTGAGAATCGAGGAGGTCAGTTCGCCTTCGATGTGGTTGAAGGTAGGGCCGAACCCCACCGACAGCTTGTCATTGAAGCGATAGCTCAAGGTCGGCTGTACGGTGATCACGCGCACGTAGCTCTTGTCGGCGTAGTAGCGGCCCTGGAAGTTGCTCTCGTAGTCGGTCATCAGGCCGAAAGGCACGTAGATGCCCAGGCCGAAAGTGACCTTGTCGTCGAGTGGCTTGACGTAATAGCCCATGGGTACGCCAGTGGTCGGCACCATATCGCCGTCGTTACTGCCAGACAGTGCGAGCGGGCCCGCATTGGCGCTGGCGTGGCTAATATCGCTCTTGGCGTGAATCACCGCAGCACCGACGTAGACTTCGTCGCGCTTGAGACGGGCCATGCCGGCCGGGTTGCCGAACACGGTGCTGGCATCGTCGGCCGAGGATGAGCGTCCGGCGAAAGAGGTACCCATACCGGAAATGCTTTGTTCATTGAGGGCGAAGCCGCTGGCGAAACCGTGGCTCGAGGTGGCAGTGATGGCGACGGCAAGACCGGTCTTGAGAAGACGTTTGCTCACGGGGAAGCTCCTGTGGTGAGGCGGGGGGCGCACGCTACAGTTTTTCCTGACCCCTGCCAAGGCGATGAAGTTCCCGAAATAGAGCGTATTGTCGGACAATTGGTTGGATAATGTATGGATTTTCCAAATTGTATTTTCTGACTGCCTGGTCAAGCCGCCTGGCTTACGGGCTCAATGCAGCGTTGCCAGGCATCGAGAAAGTCATGTTGGCTCGCCTGCGGCTGAAAAACCTTGCGCCAAATTCGGCCCATGGCTAGCACGTCATCAGCGGCCGGCAGCTCGAGTTTTTCGCTTTCGATCATCAGCCAGGCAATGGCCGTGGCGTAACGCAGATTGACCGTCAGCTCCATGTGCGGCATTTCCAAGAATGCGTGCTGGCTGGCGAGGCCGCGTACACGGCTGGCAAGATCCGGGTCGAAGGCCAGATGCTGGTCCCAGAGTATCTGGTGGCGCTGTTCGCTGATGCGATACAAGCCGTGACCTTGCGGGGTGTCCAGCGCACTGCCCAGTGCTGACTGACAGGCCGCAGCCCCTAATAGCAGTGCTTCGGCCGTGGCGCTATGGCGTTCGAGATAGAGCAGGGTAGGGCGGATCACATGCTGGCTGAGATCGCAGGCGGCAATTCCCATGGCATCCTCGCAAGGGTGCCGGTAGGGCCGGGCGCGTGGCAGCTGTTTCCAGACCGATGAAAAACTATCTCGGCTTTGGCTTCCTGCGTCGCTCTACCTCCTGCATCCATGCAGTCGTGCGTTGGCAATCCTGCGTTAAAAACAGCCTCGTGTGCGAGCCCAGTCGAAATGCTCATTTACGCTTGTAAAATCGAGCGCGATTCCGACCGTTTCTCGGCTGTTTTTGCCTTGTCTTGCCTGCCTCGCTAACGTTTTTCAACGGTCTGGGCTCTTCGATAAAGGCCCCACCGGGAGCGGGGTTAGCCGCTCATTCTCAAGTCTAGTGCGATATTTCAGCTGTAAAGGTCTGTTTTTAAATTGATTCTGGATTTGAGTTATTGGGCATATTTCGATTGGTGCTTAAAACCCTCGATCAATCACCCGTGGCTAC
This sequence comes from Pseudomonas sp. YY-1, assembly GCF_002843095.1. Lineage (NCBI taxonomy): Bacteria > Pseudomonadati > Pseudomonadota > Gammaproteobacteria > Pseudomonadales > Pseudomonadaceae > Pseudomonas > Pseudomonas sp. YY-1. Next base: position 130,665 of record NZ_PJLX01000007.1, read on the forward strand.
CGGGCGCGTCGGATCGGTGATCCACTCGCTCCAGGAGCCTGCGTAGAGCGGCGCCAATGGATAACCAGCGAGACTCATGGCGAACAGGTTGTGACAGGCCGTGACCCCGGAGCCACAGTAAGCCACCAGATTTTCCATCGGGCGTTCGCCGCGCAGCTCGTCGAAGCGCTCGCGCAGTACCGCTGCCGGAAGGAAGCGGCCATCCTTACCCAGGTTGTCGTTGAACACGGCGCATCGTGCGCCGGGAATATGCCCGGCGACCGGGTCGAGCGGCTCGACCTCACCGCGAAAGCGCGGCAGTGCACGCGCGTCGAGCAGGGTCAGCTCCGGGTTGCCCAAGTGCTGGGCCAGGTGATCGGCAGTCAGCAGCAGGCTGCTGTCGGGTTGCGCGGAGAAATCGCCCGGGGTGTTGTTAGGTGGCGTGGTGGTCAGTTCCTGTCCGGCTTCACGCCAGGCTTTCAGGCCGCCATCGAGCAGGTACAAACCATCACGCTTGCCCAGCCACAGCAGCAACCACCAGGCGCGTGCGGCGAACGCACCGGGGCCGTCGTCATACAGCACGACCTGGCTATCCGCCCGCAGTCCGCAGCTGCGCAGGCGTTCGACCAGAGAACTCGGGTCGGGGAGCGGGTGGCGACCGGTTACGCCCTTGACCACCGGGGCGGACAGGTCCTGCTCCAGGTCGAGAAAGTGCGCGCCCGGGATATGCCCATCGACGTAGCTGCGGCGCCCATAGGCTGGGTCTTCGAGGGCGAAGCGGCAGTCCAGTACCAGCAGGTCGTTTTGGCCTAGACGCTGTTGAAGGTGTTCCGCACTGATCAGTTGAGCGAGTGGCATGCAGCCTCCTGTTTCGTAGCAGGGTTTGCGGCATCATACCGTCTGGCCCTCTATTGGGCCTCTGCGAAGAAAAGCCTTCTCACACTCATTTGGGAAAGCTGTAACGCCAGCGGTGAGCTCGATCCAAACATGAGTGATCGATATTCGTGCGCGATAGGCCATTATTTGGTGTGTTTATGGGTGGGAATAATTGCGCGATAGAGGCATTTCAAATCTTTATTTGCTGCTAGCGCACTAAAAAGTTTCATCAAGGCGACATTTTGATCTGTTTTGGTGCTTTGCTGCCTGCTAGAGTGCCGGCCACTTTGTCTTTGTGGTGTCGAGGTGCCGCATGTCGTTGTCCGTCGATTCTTTCCTGGCGCGCCTGAAGCAGCGCGACCCCGATCAGCCGGAATTCCACCAAGCGGTGGAAGAGGTGGTGCGCAGTCTGTGGCCCTTCCTCGAGGCCAACCCGCGCTACCGCGAGGCCGGCATTCTCGAACGCATGGTCGAGCCGGAACGGGCCATTCTGTTTCGCGTGCCCTGGGTCGATGACCGTGGTCAGGTGCAGGTCAATCGCGGTTACCGTATCCAGATGAGCAGCGCCATCGGCCCCTACAAGGGCGGCCTGCGTTTCCACCCCTCGGTGAACCTCGGTGTACTCAAGTTTCTCGCCTTCGAGCAGGTGTTCAAGAACTCCCTGACCTCGCTGCCCATGGGCGGCGGCAAGGGTGGCTCGGACTTCGACCCCAAGGGCAAGAGCGAAGGCGAGGTGATGCGCTTCTGCCAATCGTTCATGACCGAGCTGTACCGTCACATCGGCGCCGATCTGGACGTACCGGCCGGTGACATCGGCGTCGGCGGTCGCGAGATTGGTTACCTGTTTGGTCAGTACAAGCGTCTGTCCAACCAGTTCACTTCGGTACTGACCGGCAAGGGTCTGAGTTATGGCGGCAGCCTGATCCGCCCGGAGGCCACCGGTTACGGCTGCGTCTACTTCGCCCAGGAGATGCTCAAGCGCATCGGCCGGGGTTTCGAGGGCCAACGCGTGGCCGTTTCCGGTTCCGGTAACGTCGCTCAGTATGCGGCGCAGAAGGTCATGGAGCTGGGCGGCCGGGTGATCTCGCTGTCCGACTCCGAAGGCACCCTGTATGCCGAGGGCGGCCTCAGCGATCAGCAGTGGCAGTACCTGATGGAGCTGAAGAACGTGCGTCGTGGCCGCCTGCGCGAGATGGCTGAACACTATGGTCTGCAGTTCCTCGCCGGGCAGCGTCCGTGGGGCCTGGCCTGCGATATCGCCTTGCCTTGCGCGACGCAGAATGAGCTGGACGGCGAGGATGCCCGCGCGCTGCTGAAGAACGGCTGCATCTGCGTGGCCGAAGGCGCCAATATGCCTTCGACCCTGGAAGCGGTGGACCTGTTCGTCGAGGCCGGTATCTGCTACGCACCGGGCAAGGCGTCCAACGCCGGTGGCGTGGCCACCAGCGGCCTGGAAATGAGCCAGAACGCCATGCGCCTGCACTGGAGCGCCGGCGAGGTGGACGAGCGTCTGCACGGCATCATGCAGAACATTCACCACGCCTGTGTGCACCATGGCGAAGAGAATGGCCGCATCAACTACGTCAAGGGCGCCAATATCGCCGGCTTCGTCAAGGTCGCCGATGCGATCCTGGCGCAAGGCGTGGTCTGAGCCCATCGCAGTAGACTCGGGGCCCCGCGTGAGAGCGCGGGGCCTCGTCGTTTCTGGCGGGGCTGTGTTGCCAGGCCGATTCAGGCATGCTGCCTGCCCTCTCGCTCGCTACTCAGGTCTTCGCCTTCTATGAAACGCTTCGTTCTGCTCGATACCGCTCCTATTCCCGGTACGGATGGTGCGCTCAACCTGTTCGAATACGGCGAAGATTTCGTGATCAAGATTGCCGGCGGCGATGGCGGGCAACTGATGAATACGCGCATGCACGGTTCGGAAGATGCCCTGGCCGCGATTCCCTGCAAGCAGATCGCGAGTCGGCCACAGGTGCGGGTACTGATCGGTGGCCTGGGCATGGGCTTCACCCTGGCGTCTGCGCTCCAGCACTTGGGGGCCGATGCCGAGGTAGCGGTGGCCGAGTTGGTGCCGGGCGTGGTCGAGTGGAACCGTGGTCCGCTCGGGGCGAAGTCCGGTTATCCGTTGAATGACCCGCGTGCAGTGATCATTCAGGAGGACGTCGCCAAGGTGCTGCAGGCCGCTGAGCAGTGCTACGACGCGATCATGCTGGACGTCGACAACGGCCCCGAGGGGCTGACCCAGAAGGGCAATGACTGGCTTTACAGCATGGACGGCCTGCGCCAGTGCGCCAAGGCACTGAGGCCCAAGGGCATGCTGGCGGTGTGGTCATCCAGCGCCGACCGGGCGTTCTCGGAGAAGGTGCGTAAGGCCGGCTTCAAAGGCGAGGCGGTGCAGGTATATGCCCACGGCAATCGGGGCACGCGACACACCATCTGGATTGCCCAGAAGGTCTGAGCGGGCTGCCCAGGTCTTGAGTGACCCGGGCAGCTGTGTGCTCAGTGAATCTGCAGTTTGCCGATTCGATCGTTGTCCAGGCTGCCGAAGTACAGGTAGTCGCCTACCGGCTTCACCGAGGTGACCATGCGCAGGTGCGTGCCGCTGGTGTCATGCAGGCTGCGGACGATCTCGCCTTGCTCGTTGAGGGCGATGGCGAAGCCGTAAGGGATCGCCTTCGGCCACAGTGCGCGCGGCAGTTTGGCCATTTGCGACTTGAGCCAGGGGTGGCGATGGAGGAAGTCGGCATCGGCCTTGCGCGGGGTCGGCAGGGCCACCCAGAAGGTGCCCTTGCGGTCGCCCTGCAGGTTGTCCGGCAGGCCCGGAAGGTTGTCGATGAAGATGTCGTGCTGGCCGGCCTTGTCGCCCTTGAGCCAGTAGCGGGTGATGCGATAGCGATAGGTTTCGTTGACCAGGACGAAGTCCTCGTTCGCCGACAGCGCCACGCCGTTGGCGAAGTACAGGTCTTTCAGCAGTACACGGGTCTCGCCGCTGGCCGGGTTGTAGCTGAGCAGGCGGCCGTGAGGGCGTGCCTCGAGCAGATCGAGCAGGTAGTCCGGCTGTTCGAAGCGCGAGGAGGCGTCGCTGAAGTAGATGGTGCCGTCGCTGGCGATGTCCAGGTCATCGGTGAAGGCGAAACGCAGGCCTTCAGCCTCAGTGGTCAGCACCTTGATCGCGCCCTGCGGGTCGATGCTCAGCAGGCCCTTGTAGGCATCGGCGACGATCAGATTGCCGCTGGCATCGAAGTTCATGCCCAGCGGGCGGCCGCCGGTGTCGGCGAAGGTTTCCAGGCTGTCGTCTTCCAGCACGCGAACGATGCGGCCGTCATGCAGGCCGGCGTACACCCGCCCCTGGTTGTCGACGGCGGTGTCTTCTGGGCCATGCACCTGGCCGCGCGCCAGCAGCTCGGCTTTCATCAAGGTGTCGTTGGGCTCCAGTGTTCCAGTCATCGCCGGGGCGGGCGCGGCATCCCAGGGCAGCGGATCGATCGGGCTGGGCGTCAGGGCCAGGTAACTGGCCGCTGCGGCCAGCAGCATGACGACCAGGGCAAGCAGTTTCTTCAGCATTGTTGTTCTTCCGTTTCGGAGGTGATGCGCGGCACAGATTACACAGTTCCCGTCATCGGCGGCAGGCTGCTGCCCCGTGCGTAGGCCTGGGCATATATACTGCGCGGCATTCTAGACGGGAGAGCCGCGTGGCTAACGACATTCACTGGATTCTCGACGACGCCAGCCTGGCCGAGCATTGCGCCGCCTGGCAGGCGCAGCCCTTCGTCGCGTTGGACACCGAGTTCATGCGCGTCGACACCTTCTATCCCATCGCCGGTTTGCTGCAGGTCAGCGCTGGTGACGGCGCCTACCTGATCGACCCCTTGCGCATCAGCGACTGGCGGCCGTTCGCCGCGCTGCTTGAGTCGCCTACAGTGGTCAAGGTGCTGCATTCATGCAGTGAAGACTTGGAAGTCTTTCTACGCCTGACCGGCAGCCTGCCGACGCCGCTGTTCGACACGCAACTGGCCGCCGGTTATCTCAATCTCGGTTTCTCCATGGGCTACTCGCGTCTGGTGCTGGCCTTGCTGGACATCGAGCTGCCCAAGGGTGAAACCCGCTCCGATTGGCTGCAGCGGCCGCTGTCTGAGCTGCAGGTGCGCTACGCCGCCGAGGACGTGCTGCATCTGGTTGAGGTGTACCGCGCCCTGATGGCCCGCCTGGCGCCGCAGAAGGTCGAGTGGATTCTGGAGGACGGTGCCGAACTGGTCGCCAATCTTGGTCGTGAGATCGCCCCGGAAGACGCCTGGCGCGAGGCCAAGCTGGCGTGGAAACTGTCGCGTCAACAGCAGGCCGTGCTGCGCGCACTGTGCGCCTGGCGCGAGCGTGAGGCGCGGGCGCGCAACCAGCCGCGTAATCGCATCCTGCGCGAGCATTCGCTGTGGCCGCTGGCACGTACCCAGCCAGATAACCTGGTGACGCTGGCGCGCATCGAGGACATGCACCCGAAAACCGTACGCCAGGACGGAGAGACGCTGCTGCAGCTGATTCGTGATGCTGCTGCGCTGCCGCCCGAGCAGTGGCCCGAAGCCTTGCCCGAGCCGCTACCCATCGAAGCCTCTGCGCTGCTGAAGAAATTGCGCGTCATCGGCCAGCAAGAAGGTGAGCGCCTTGACATCGTCCCTGAGCTGATGCTGCGCAAGAAAACCCTGGAAGCCCTGTTGAAAACCGGCTTCCCCCATGGCCCGTACCAATTGCCCGACTCCCTGCGCGGCTGGCGCCGGGAGCTGATGGGCCAGGCGCTATTGGATTGCCTGGCCGCCGAAGGAGAATCCGCGTGAAACGCATCTGTTCCATCTACAAGAGTTCGCGTAAGAACGAGATGTACCTTTACGTACTCAAGGCCGATGCCCTGGCGCGCGTACCGGAAGGGCTGCTCAGCGTCTTCGGCCCGCCCGCGCATGCTTTCGACCTGGTGCTCAGCCCCGAGCGTCAGCTGGCCCGCGAGGACATCGCTCAGGTGCTGGAGGATCTCGAGAAGCAGGGCTATCACCTGCAGATGCCGCCGCCCGAGGAGGAGTACATCGAGCACCTGCCTGACGAACTTTTGCGCCGTAACGACCCGGTGTGACCGATGCGCCTGTTGATCGCCGAAGAGGAGCATGCGTTCTACGCCGAGCGTATCCGTAGCGCCTGCCCCGACCTGCAGTTGGTCGCCAGCGCGCAGCTCGAATCGCTGCGTGTGGTCGCCGGCGACTGCGACCTGTGGCTGGGGCAACCCGACCTGCTCGCACCGCTGTTGCGCGACGGCACGCGGCCGCAGTGGTTGCAATCGACCTGGGCCGGCATCACGCCGCTGTTGGCGGAAGGATTGCCGCGTGATTACCGCCTGACCCGTGCGGTCGGCATCTTCGGACAGGTAATGGCCGAATACGTGCTCGGCCATATGCTGGCCCACGAGCGGCGCCTGTTCGCCCGGCTGGCGGCGCAGGTCGAGCAACGTTGGGATCACAGTCTGCCGCGCAGCTTGCGCGGTCGCCGCGTGTTGGTGGTCGGTTGTGGTGATATCGGTCAGGCCGTGGCCGAGTTTCTGCAACCCTTCGGCGTGGAACTGCGTGGCGTCGCCAGTCAGGCGCGCGAGCAGGTGCCTTTTGCCGAAGTGGCAAGCATGGATGACCTACCGCGGCTGACCACCTGGGCCGATTACGTGGTCAACCTGCTGCCGGATACGCCGGCCACGCGCGATCTGTACGATGCCCGGCTGCTCGCCCAGTTCCGCCCGGAGGCGGTGCTGATCAATGCCGGGCGCGGCGTTGCCGTGGTCGATGCCGACCTGGTGGCCGCGCTGGAGCAGAACCAGTTGTCCGCAGCCGTGATCGATGTCTGCCGTGAAGAGCCGCTGCCGCCAGGCCATCCGTTCTGGACGGCGCCGCGTTTGCTACTCACCGGCCACAGTTCGGCGCCCACCGATCCGGCGTTGATGGGCGAGTTGTTCATCGACAACCTGGCGCGTTGGCAAGCCGGACAGCCTTTACAGGGTGAAGTGGATTTCACCCGTGGTTACTGAGCATCCAGTTGGTGTGCATGGCGCACCCCATGGGCGGCTGCCCATGGCCCGCCGTTCGGCATGCGCCGCTTGGCCGGGGCGCATGCCCAAGCTAGACTGCCGCGCTTTTTACCCTTGAGTCCATACTGCTGCCATGGCTGCCGACCTCGAACCCTTCTGGAAACGCAAGACACTCGCCCAGCTAGATGCGCGCGAGTGGGAGTCGCTGTGTGACGGTTGCGGCCTGTGCTGCCTGCAGAAGCTCGAGGACGAAGATGACGGCGCCGTCTACTACACGCGCATCGCCTGCAAGCTGCTGGATCTGCAAACCTGCCGTTGCAGCGATTACCCCCATCGGGTCAAGCACGTGCCTGACTGCATTCAGCTCACCCCGGCGCAGGCCGATCAGTTCCGCTGGCTGCCGCCGACCTGTGGTTATCGCCTGGTCAGCGAAGGCAAGGACCTGCCGCACTGGCATCATCTGGTCTGCGGCGACCCGGACGCGGTGCACGCTGAGCGCATTTCCCAATCAGGACGTATGCTCAGTGAGAACAGCGTGGCTGAAGACGACTGGGAAGATCATCTGATTTTTCGTGCCGGTTGATTGCCACGCGGCTTCTTGGCAAATCTATTTGCCGTCCATGGAATTTGCCCTGTGGCGCAGCTGTCATATGCCGCCACGTTCAGCATCAGGAGTTTGCTCGATGTCCCTTCGCTTGCCGTTGTACTCGTCTTTGCTGCTTCTGAGTCTGCCGGCCTTCGCCGCCACGCAGAAGGTCGATCTGGATTACCGCGTGCGCTTCTTGCCGGAGAGCAATCAGGCTGAAGTCAGCATCACCCTGGAGAAGGGCGAGCGCGTGCGCAGTCTTGACTTCAACCTCGGCGAAGATGGCCGTTTCAGCGACTTCAAGGCCGACGGCCAGTGGTCGCAGGAGCAGGCCGGGCGCGGCAAATGGCAGCCGGGGGAGGGCAAGAGCGTGCTGAGCTACCGCGTGCTGATCGACAACGAGCGCAAGCCGGGTCGCTACGACGCCCGGATGACCCAGGACTGGGCGCTATTTCGCGGTGACGACCTGGTGCCGGCGGCCAAGCTCGATCAGAAGGACAAGACCGATCTGGTGGCGCGCCTGCAATTCGATCTGCCCAAGGGCTGGAAAAGTGTGGAGACCGGCTGGCCGCGCGTCGGCAAGAACCGTTTCCGCATCGACAACCCGCAGCGCAAATTCGACCGCCCGACCGGCTGGATGCTCGCCGGCAAGCTCGGCACCCGTCGCACCCGTCTGGGCGACACCGAAGTCGCCATTTCCGCGCCCATCGGCGAGGGCATGCGGCGCATGGACATCATGACCTTCCTCACCTTCGTCTGGCCGCAGATGCAGCAGGTGTTCCCCCGTGATCCGGACAAACTGCTGATCGTCGGCGCTGGCGACCCGATGTGGCGCGGCGGCCTGTCGGCGGCCAACTCCTACTTCATGCATGCTGATCGCCCGCTGGTCAGCGAGAACGGCACCAGCTCCCTGGTGCACGAACTGGTGCACGTGTTCGGCCGTATCTATGGTCGTGAGCGCAGCGACTGGATCGCCGAAGGCCTGGCCGAGTATTACGCCATCGAGTTGATGCGCCGTGCCGGCGGCATCAGCGAGGACCGCTATCAGAAAATCCGTGAACAACTGATTCGCTGGAGCAAACCGGTCAACAGCCTGCGTACCGACAACGCCAGTGGTCCGGTCACGGCGCGTGCGGTGCTGCTGTTGCAGGAGCTGGATCGCGAGATTCGGCAGAAGACCAAGGAAAAGGGCAATCTGTCGCTCGATGACGTCACTCGTGGCCTGATGCGCCTGGATAGGGTCAGCACCAAGGACTTCATCGACATCACCGAGAACGTCATTGGCGGTCCGTCGAAGACCCTGGACACGCGTTTGCTACGTTGAGCGTTAGCGCTTCGTGGTCAGAACAGGGGGCCGGAGCGGGTGTTGTTACCTTTGGCCAGGCGGTCGTAGAGCACCACGTTGACCGTCGCGGCCAGGTTCATGCAGCCCTGGGTCGGGATGTACACCACTTCGGCGCCACACCAGTCGAGAATCTCCTGCTGCAGTGAGCCATCCTCCGGGCCGAAGATGTACAGCGCCCGGTCGGGATGGGTATAGGCGGGCAGGGCGCGGGCATCATCGACCAGTTCCACCGCTACCGGGGTGCAGCCCAGCGGCAGGATCTTGCGCAGATCGTCGATATTGATCAGCGGGATGTCCTGATGAACCTTCTTGGTATCGGTGATGAAGTCCTTGGCGCGGTCATAGCGGGTTCCGGTGTAGAACACCGAACTGACGCCATAACAGCCTGCCGCACGCATGATGGAACCGACGTTTTCCGGCGATTTCGGATTGAACAGGCCGATGCAGGCGTATCTCTTGTTGGCCACGGTGGCACTCGCAAAAGCGCCGATTATACGGTGCCGAGTGCCACGCCCTAGTCCTTTTTCAGCAGGCTGGCCAGATCGCCGAAGGCCTTGTAGGTCGACTTGGCGGCCTGAGGGCTGGCGGTGGAGCCTTCGGCGAAGTACTGCTGGTCGGTGTAGCGCGAGTGTTCGTTGTCGTGACAGAACAGGCACAGCAGCTCCCAGTTGGAACCATCGGCCGGGTTGTTGTGGTGGTTGTGGTCGCGGTGGTGCACGGTCAGTTCGCTCAGACGCTTGCCAGAGAACTCGCGGGCGCAGCGGCCGCAGACGTGGGGGTACATTTTCAGCGCTTTCTGCCGGTAGCCTTCTTCGGCCTGGGCGGACAGATAATAGGGGTTGTTGCTGGTGCTCATGGCGGAACCTGTTATCGGAGGTGAACGCTTGTCTGGATATGTTGCCAGAATAGAACGAAAGCCAGCTGCACAGGAGAAATGTCATGCGCTTGCCTCTGTTCGCCGCGATGATTCTGGCCTCCAGCCTTGGAAGTCTGGCCTGGGCTCAGGAACCGATGCGCATGCCGTCCGCCCCTGGGGCGGGCGCGCCGGGCACCGCCACGCCGCAACCATACGGTCAGCCTTCCACGCCCAGTACGATCAAGCGCCAGGGATCGGCGCCCCTTTTACCGCCGCCGCAGGGACAAACGCCCCCAGGGACTGTGCCGAAATCCCCTGGTGACCAGCCGATTCCGCAACTGGATGAGCAACTGCGCCGCAACAGCCAGGGGCTGGATGGGCAACGCAAGGCGGAGTAATCGGCGTAGGAGCGGCTTCAGCCGCGATGCTGGGAATCGCTGCTGAAGCGCAATGCCGCCCAACCGCTCCTACGGGTGTGCTATCCCGAGCACACGGAACAGAAACGCGTACTCCAGCGCCACATCCTTGATGCCCTGATAACGGCCACTCATGCCACCATGGCCGGCGCCGAGATCGGTCTTGAGTAGCAGCAGGTTGTCGTCGGTCTTGTCGCGACGCAGTTTCGCCACCCATTTGGCTGCTTCCCAGTACTGCACGCGGCTGTCGTTGTAACCGGCGACGGCGAGGATGGGCGGGTAGGTCTGGGCGCGGACGTTCTCGTAAGGTGCGTACGCCTTGATGCGTTCGAAGACCTCGGGCTGATTCGGATCGCCCCATTCGTCGTACTCGGTCACGGTCAGCGGCAGGTCCGGGTTGAGCATGGTGTTGAGCACATCGACGAACGGCACTTCGGCGATGGCGGCGGCGAATAGCTCGGGGCGCTGGTTGAGTACGGCGCCAATCAGCAGACCGCCTGCGCTGCCGCCGCTGATCGCCAGCTGTGAAGTGGTGGTCAGGCCCTCGGCGATCAGGCGTTCGGCGCTGGCGATGAAATCGTCGAAGGTGTTCTGTTTGTGTTCGAGCTTGCCGGCGCGGTACCAGGCTTCGCCCATCTCGCCGCCGCCGCGTATGTGCGCGATGGCGAAGACGAAACCGCGTTCTAGCAGGCTTAGGCGCGCGTGGGAGAACCAGGGGTCGAGGCTCGCCCCGTAGGCGCCGTAACCATAGAGATAGAGCGGCGCCGGTTTGCCGGCAGCGAACACCTCGCGGCGTGCTACCAGGCTGATCGGGATCTGCGTACCGTCGGCCGCGCTGGCCCAGAGACGGCGACTTTCATAGGCGTCGGCATCGAACGGACCTTCTACCGGCGTCTGCTTGAGTACCTGCTGTTCACCCGTGGCCAACTCCAGCTGACGTACCTGCGCGGGACGGTTCAGCGCTTCGTAGCGCAGGCGGATCACCGGGCTGTGGAATTCCAGGCTGTCCTGCACATAGAGGCTGTAGGCCGCATCCGGCAGCTGCACGCGATAGGGCGCCTGCCCCTGCGGCTGTACTTCGAGGATCGGCAGGCCGCCTTCGCGCAGGGCGAGGGTGAGTGCACGCTGGTTCAGCGTGGCGCCTTCGAGCATCACCTGCGGGTCGTGAGCGCGAATCTGTTGCCAATGCGGGCGCTGCGGCTTGTCCTCAGTGGCGCGGTACAGCGCGAAGTTGATGCCACTCTGGTTGCTGCGGATCAGCCAGCACCAATGGCCGTCCAGCATGCCGTGGTCGACGTCGTATTCATGGCCTTCCTCGCGCGGAGCCAAGCAATTGAATTCGCCCTGTGGCTGCTGCGCATCGAGCACCCAGACTTCGCTAGTGGTCTTGCTGCCCAGTTGCAAAATCAGCTGGCGCTCGGAGCTGGAGCGGTAACAATGCAGAAAGAAGCGGCCATCCTCTTCCTCGAATATGGCTTGTGCGGCGCTGTCACCGAGACGGTGGCGGTAGAGCTTGTAGGGGCGATGGGTCTCGTCCAGTTCGGTAAAGAACAGCGTCTGGCTGTCATTGGCCCAGGTCATGCTGCCGTCGCAGTCGTCGAAGGGCAGTTCGCTGATTCCTCCGCTGGCGAGCTCCTTGACGAACAGCCGGTAGATCTCGTCGCCGCTGCTGTCGAGGCTGTAGGCCAGGCGCTGCTGGTCGGGGCTGATGCTGAATGCACCCACGGAAAGAAAACCGCCGTCGGCCAGCGCGTTGGGGTCGAGCAGCAGCGTTTCGGTGGCACTGTCGACCTGCAGTGAACCGTCGGCAGGGCGACGGCAGCGGTAGTGCCGTGGATACTCGTCACCGGCCGTGGTGCGCTGGTAGTAGAGATAGTCGCCCCAGGGCGTCGGCAGCGACAGGTCAGTCTCGCGAATGCGCCCCTTGATTTCCTCGAACAGTTGCTCGCGCAGGGCTTGCTGCGGTTCCAGTACGGCATCCAGGTAGGCGTTTTCTGCCTGCAGATGCGCCAGGACCTCATCGCTGTCGCGGTTTTCCAGCCAGCAATAGGGATCTTTGCCGGCTTCCTGGCGGGCGATGGGGGCAGAGGACATGGCGTAGCTCCAGATAACGAGAGGGCGACGGCGGGGGCGCCGCATTGGGCAAAAGCCGTTATCATAAGCGCCCCTTTGCCAGACCTGCCACGCCGGCGCCTGCTTATGATGAATGAAAACGACTACCTCATGGCCTGGGCGGCCTACGGGATTGCTGCCCTGGGTTGCCTGTTGGTGTGGATGCGCCTGACCAGCTGGATGTGGCGCTACCTGCGCGAGCCGCTCGTCGTGCTGGTGGCCGTGTTGCTGTTCAGCCCGACCATCGTCGACCCGACGCGTGAACTGTTCGCGCCGGCCCTTGCGGTCACCGCCATGGACGTATTGCTCAAGGTCGGCAACAACGCCTGGCGTGCGGTCGCCGATCTGGCGCTCTACAGCCTCATCGCGCTGGCCGTATACCTGCTGTTCGTCGCCGTGCGCTGGCCCATCGAGCGCTGGTGGAAGGGCCGCAAGGGCGAGCAGGTGGCCGAGGCCGACGAAGATCCGCGTACCTTGCGCGAACGAATGGAAGAAGACGACCTGCCAGTCCGCGACTACGGACGTGATCGTTCGGGTCGTATGGAACCGCGTATTTGATCTGACCCCTTGCGCCTGCCGGCCCAGGCGTTCAGCATGATGGCCTTGTGCAAGGGAGGCCTGATGGATTGCGTGTTTTGTGCCATTGCCGAGCAACGGCTGCCCGCTCATCGCCTGTATGAGGACGATGACTTCATCGTGCTGCTGGATATCTTCCCGATGCGGCCGGCCCATGTGTTGATCGTCAGCCGCCTGCATGCTCCGTTTCTGCGTGACTTGCCGCCGATGGTGCGTGAGCGTCTGCTGACGCTGGCCGAGCGTATCGCCGCCGCGCTGCGTGATGCGGGCTTTGGCAAGAACGGCATCAACCTGCTGATCAACGATGGTCCGGATTCCAATCAGCACGTGCCCCACCTTCATTTACACCTGATTCCACGCCAGCCAGGCGACCTGCCAGCGCTGCTCTGGCGATTGCTGGTGCGTTTTCTGCCAATGGGCCGCAAGCGAATCGAAGCGCGTCTGCAAGATGAAGCCGATCGTCTACGCCTGATCCTCGGCAAGGAGAATTGATTAGATGTGCGAATTGCTCGGCATGAGCGCCAATGTACCCACCGATATCGTGTTCAGTTTCACCGGGCTGATGCAGCGTGGTGGCCGCACCGGCCCGCATCGCGATGGCTGGGGCATCGGTTTCTACGAAGGGCGCGGCCTGCGTCTGTTTCAGGACCCGCGGGCGAGCAGTGAGTCCGAGGTGGCGCAGTTGGTGCAGCGTTACCCGATCAAGAGCGAGGTGGTGATCGGCCACATTCGTCAGGCCAACGTCGGCAAGGTTTGCCTGGTCAACACCCATCCTTTCAGCCGTGAGCTGTGGGGGCGTAACTGGTGTTTCGCACACAACGGGCAACTGGCCGGCCTGCAGGGCTCCACCAGTTTCTACCGACCGATAGGTGAGACCGACAGCGAAGCGGCGTTCTGCGACCTGCTCAACCGAGTACGCCGGGCCTTTCCCGAGCCGGTATCGGTGGAAATGCTGCTGCCTGTGCTGGTAGCGGCTTGTGCCAGCTACCGTCAGCTTGGCGTATTCAACTGCCTGCTCAGCGATGGCGATTGGCTGTTCAGCTTCTGCTCGACCAAGCTGGCGCATATCACCCGGCGCGCGCCGTTCGGCCCCGCGCAACTCAAGGACGCCGACCTGAAGGTGGATTTCCAGTCGGAAACCACGCCCAACGACGTGGTGACGGTCATCGCCACCGAACCCCTGACCGACAACGAACAATGGTCGCTGTATCAGCCGGGCGAATGGCGCCTGTGGCGACGCGGCGAATGCATCACTCACGGCAAGGCCTGATCCCATGCTTAGAAGCTACCTGCGTCTGACGCTGTTCGCCTTCGGCCTGTTACTTGGCGTGCAGGTGCCGGGTTTCATCGATGACTACGCCAAGCGCGTCGAAGCCCATCGTCTGGAGTCGCAGCAAAGCCTCAAAGGCTTTCAGGAAACTGCGCGCAATTTCTTCAAGGGCGATATGGACGCGCTGGTGGCGCACTATCGCGTCAGCGACGACCCGGTGATGCGTAGCGATGCCAAGAGCGTCGGGCACCTGGTGCAGCGCTCTGCCTTGCTCGAACGGGAATGGCAGGCCATGCAGGGCCCCTGGTACACCCAGGCCTGGCACCTGGCGACTGGCGCCGATCACGAGTTGTTCGAGGAGACCCTGCAGGCGTACCGCTATCAGGTGCTGTTCACCCCGGATGCAATTCTCTGGGGCGTGATCAGCGCCTTGCTGCTGGCCTGGTTGGCCGAGGTGCTGGTGGTGCTGTGCGGCTGGCTGTTCGGAGCAGGGCGCACTCGGCGAGCGCAGCAACGACACTGGCACTGAGGGCAGGCAGCGTCGGGCGTGTTTTTGCACGGATCCGGCGGGTGGTTGCCTGCGATGAAAAGCAACGAAAAAGTGCACTGGTTCGCCTGAGCATGAGGCAGGGCGTGTTAATGTAATACGGCGTTACATTTATCCCTCTCTCGTGTTACTGGAGTTTCCATGTCGATCAAGGATTCGATCCTGGCAGCCGCGCTGGCTGCTGTCCTGCCGTTCACCTGTGCCGCCTACGCCAACCCCGAGACCGAGCCAGACAGCGCTGCGGTCAGCGAGGACGTCAGCGAGAGCGATGATTCGGCGCAGTACATCAGCCCGGAAGAATTCGTCGCCAGCCTTGAGTTCAAGAGCGGCCGCATCGTCCTGGGCAATGACCTTGCCAGCCTCAACCTGCCCGATTCGCTGGTGTTTCTCGACGGTGAGAATGCCCAGCGCCTGCTGGTCGACGCTTGGGGCAACCCGCCGGATGACGTCCCGCCGCTGGGCATGATCCTGCCGGCCGGCGTGTCGCCGTTGGCCGATGAATCCTGGGGCGTGACAGTCGAATATGAAGACAGTGGCTACGTGTCCGACGAGGACGCCGCTGACATCGACTATGGCGACATGCTCAAGGACATGCAGGCCGACATGCGCGAGGCCAACACCTGGCGTGAAGAGAACGGTTACGAGCCGGTACAACTGGTCGGCTGGGCCGCAGCGCCACGCTACGATGCCGAAGGCAAGAAGCTGCATTGGGCCAAGGAACTGAAGTTCGGTGACAGTGAGACCAACACCCTGAACTACAACATCCGCGTGCTCGGCCGTAAGGGCGTGCTGGTGCTGAACTTCGTCGCCAATATGGATCAGCTGGCGGAGATTGAAGCCAATGTGCCGGCCGTACTGGCTGCGACCGACTTCAACCCTGGTCAGCGCTATGCCGAATTCGACCCGGATCTGGACACCGTAGCGGCCTATGGCCTGGGGGCGCTGGTGGCTGGCAAGGTAGCGGCCAAGACCGGTTTGCTGGCGCTATTGCTGGTGCTGCTGAAGAAGTTCTGGTTCATACCGGTGGTGCTGGGCGGTTGGCTGTTCAAGCGCATCGGCCTGCGCAAGAAGGACGCGCCCAGCGAAGCGGCGAGTGCGTCGCAAGCGCCAGTAGCCAATGCCGAGAGCAAGCCGGAAGAGCCTCCGCAGACCCCGGCGCAGACTGTGATGGACCTGAACAAGCCAGACGGTGCGGACAAGCGGTGAGTTTGAGGCGTGGTAGCGTCATGTGCAGGGATGCGTTACGCGGTACCTCAGTTGCCGTTGTACTGACGCTGAGTGCCGGTTGTGGCGAAGCGAATCGCTTCGCCGACGGCTGGGATCGTGGCGGTACGCTGCATGACGCGAGCGTGCGTGAATGGGCCTTTGCTGTCGATGCCAATCGACTGGCCACCAGCGCCGATTTCGTCCGCGAGCGCATTCCCGATATGCCTGAGGAAGGGTTGCCGATTAGCAGCGCTCTGGTCGAGAAATGTCTGAGCGACATGTCGCTCCGTTCCGCCGTGGACTATCTCAAGGCGCACGAGAAACTGGACTACTGCTTCGACTACACCGATAGGATGCTCGGTCGGTTGGCCCAGGAATATGCAAGCCAGGCGCCTGCCTCCGAATAGCGAAACGCCGCGAATCCTCTACAGGGTTCGCGGCGTTTTTCATTGCGGCTCGATGCCTTACTTGGACAGGTACTTCATGCCGTCTTCCAGGCCCTGCAGGGTCAGCGGGTACATGCGATCTTCGATCAGCTCGCGCACCAGGCCGGTGGAGGCGGTGTAGTTCCAGGTGTCCTTGGGGTAGGGGTTGATCCAGATGATCTTCTTGAACTTCTCGGTGAAGCGCTTCATCCAGACGTAGCCGGCTTCCTCGTTCCAGTGTTCGACGCTGCCGCCGGCCTGGGTGATTTCGTAAGGCGCCATGGCCGCATCGCCGACGAACACCACCTTGTAGTCGGCGCCGTACTTGTGCAGCAAGTCCAGGGTCGAGGTGCGCTCGCTGGTGCGGCGCATGTTGTTCTTCCACACGCTTTCGTAGATGAAGTTGTGGAAGTAGAAGTATTCAAGATGCTTGAACTCGGTCTTGCAGGCGCTGAACAGCTCTTCGCAGACCTTGACGTGGGCATCCATCGAGCCGCCGATGTCCAGCAACAGCAGGAGCTTGACCGTGTTGCGTCGCTCCGGGCGCATCTGGATATTGAGCAGGCCGCCATCTTTCGCGGTGTGGTCGATGGTGCCGTCCAGATCGAGCTCTTCGGCTGCGCCCTGGCGGGCGAACTTGCGCAGGCGGCGCAGTGCCACCTTGATATTGCGCGTGCCCAGCTCGACCTGGTCGTCGAGGTTCTTGTACTCACGCTGATCCCAAACCTTGGCGGCCTTGCCCTGGCGCTTGCCGGCATCGCCGACACGAATGCCTTCGGGGTTGTAGCCGCCGGAGCCGAACGGGCTGGTGCCACCGGTGCCGATCCACTTGTTGCCGCCGGCGTGCTTTTCCTTCTGTTCTTCGAGGCGTTTCTTGAATTCCTCGATCAGCTTGTCCAGGCCGCCGAGGCTCTGGATCTGCGCCTTTTCCTCATCGCTCAGCAGGCGCTCGAATTCCTTGCGCAGCCATTCTTCGGGGATCATCGCCTCGATGTGCTCGTTGAGGTTTTCCAGGCCCTTGAAGTAGGCGCCGAAGGCGCGGTCGAACTTGTCGAAGTGACGTTCGTCTTTGACCAGGATCGCGCGCGCCAGGTAATAGAACTCGTCCATGTCGGCGAACACGACGTTGTGCTTGAGCGCGTTGATCAGGTCGAGCAGCTCGCGCACCGACACCGGCACCTTGGCCGCGCGCATTTCGTTGAACAGGTTGAGCAGCATTTTCGGTGCCCTCGGGGTAATCCGTAGGGTGGGTTAGTCGCGTAGCGGCGTAACCCACCGTTGATGCCGTCGGCATCATGCTTGCCAGCCTGACGGCTGGGCGGTGGGTTACGCTTCGCTAACCCACCCTACAAAGGCGCTGGCCGACGCGCAGCCGCCCGATGTTTACCGCGAAGCGCGGCGGGTCATGAAGGCCAGGCGCTCGAGCAACTGCACGTCTTGCTCGTTCTTCACCAGGGCGCCAGCCAGCGGCGGGATGGCCTTGGTCGGGTCGCGTTCGCGCAGCACGGCTTCGCCGATGTTGTCGGCCATCAGCAGCTTGAGCCAGTCCACCAGTTCGCTGGTAGAGGGCTTCTTCTTCAGGCCCGGCACCTTGCGCACGTCGAAGAACACATCCAGCGCCTCTGCCACCAGTTCGCCGCTGATGTTGGGGTAGTGCACGTCGACGATCTTCTTCAGGGTGTCGCGATCGGGGAAGGCGATGTAGTGGAAGAAGCAGCGGCGCAGGAAGGCGTCCGGCAGTTCCTTCTCGTTGTTCGAGGTGATGATGATGATCGGGCGCTGCTTAGCCTTGATCGTCTCGTCGGTTTCGTAAACGTAGAACTCCATCTTGTCGAGTTCCTGCAACAGGTCGTTGGGGAACTCGATGTCGGCCTTGTCGATCTCGTCGATCAACAGGATCACGCGCTCGTCGGACTCGAACGCCTCCCACAGCTTGCCTTTCTTGATGTAGTTGCGAACGTCGTGAACCTTGTCCGAGTCGAGCTGCGAGTCGCGCAGACGGCTGACCGCATCGTATTCGTACAGGCCTTGGTGCGCCTTGGTGGTGGATTTGATGTGCCAGGTAATGAGCTTGGCGCCGAAGGCGTCGGCTAGTTGCTCGGCGAGCATGGTCTTGCCGGTGCCCGGCTCACCCTTGACCAGCAGCGGGCGCTGCAGGGTGATGGCGGCGTTGACCGCGAGCTTGAGGTCGTCGGTGGCGACGTAGGACTGGGTGCCTTCGAACTTCATCGGAAAATCCTCGGAACGGTAACGCGCGGGGCCGGCCCGCAGCAGAAATTCAGAGCGCGACTATAACGCGCAGCTCCGGTGGCTGTGAACGCAGACGCAGTATTCAGTCACTGAATGGGCAGTCACCGCTGCTTGCGACTACAGCTCAATTGCCGTCTTGCTGAGGTGGCGGGCGTTCGTAGCGGGGCGTGAAGGCTTCGACGAAACCATTACGCAGGATGGCGATGAAGGCCTGGAATGCGCTGGTCTGCTGGTTGTGCACGCTGCCGCTGAGTTCGACACGGGTGGCAAATTGGTCGCGGCGCTGGTTCTTCAGCAGTGTCTCGCTGCCGCCGACGATGGCCTCCCAAAGCGAGCGCAGTACGCCTTTATCTTCGTCTTCGACGTCCTGCTCCCAGTCGAACACCTCGACATCGCGCAGCAGGGGTTTGATGTAGCCGTTGAGCTGAGCATTTTTGGCCTGCGCTTCGATCACCAGGTCGCCGTTGCCGCGTTTGAAGTCGAAGCGGCCGTAGGCGCGAGCGAAGTCGTTGAAGCGCGTCAGGTCGATGTCCTTCGCGCGCAGGCGCAGTTCGAAGTCCTCGAATTGCTCGAACGGGTCGAAGGTCGCCTCGGCTTCCAGTGGCGCGTGCTCCAGCAACAGCGCCCGACCTCCGAAGTGCGCGACGCGGTCGCCCGGCTCGTCACCGACGTTGGTGAGGTTGTAGAGGCTGGCGTTGACCTGGTCAGCGCTCAGTTCCACCTTGGGGTCGGTGCTGAAATTGTGAAAGCTGATGCGGCCGTCGATCACCCGCAGTTCGTTGAGAGTGATGGGCAGCAGCTTGTTCAACTGATCGCGCCAGTCGGTGCCGGCACCGGTCTGGGTGGCCTGGTCGTTTTCGCCGCCATCGACGAAATTTAGTTGTGGGCGCTCGAAGAACACTTCCGCGACCACGGCGTGTTCTGACCACAGTGCCCGCCAGCTTACCGCCAGATCGATCAGCGGCGCGTCGAGCAATGGCACTGGTACGTCGCCGCTGCTCTTGACGATGCGCAGGTCGTTGATGCGATAGGCGCCGCGCCACCAGGCCAGGTCGATATCAGCGATATGCCCGCGGTAGTCGCCCATGTCGGCGAGCTTGCCGTTGAGGTAGTCGCGGATCAACCAGGGCAGCGTAAGCTGCGCCGCCAGCACCAGCAGCAGTGCAACAAGCAGAGCCCTGAGGGGCCAGCTGTAGCGTCGTTTCATCGGACAGTCCATCGAGTGATCTATCTTCGATGGACTGCGTGCGCGGCATTCTGTTCGGCTGGACTGACGCTGCACCTGGGCATAGGCTGTTGCCCCTTATTCATCGTCCATCTGCTTAGGAAGGAATCATGAGCCGCATTTTCGCTGACAACTCCCAGGCCATCGGTAACACGCCGCTGGTGATGATCAATCGCCTGGGGCCGAAAGGTGTGACCATCCTCGCCAAGATCGAGGGGCGCAACCCGGCCTATTCGGTCAAGTGCCGCATCGGTGCCAGCATGATCTGGGATGCCGAGGAGCGCGGTGTGCTCAAGCCGGGCATGACCATCGTCGAACCGACCTCGGGCAACACCGGCATCGGCCTGGCCTTCGTCGCTGCCGCACGTGGCTACAAGCTGGTGCTGACCATGCCGGCCTCGATGAGCCTGGAGCGGCGCAAGGTGCTCAAGGCCCTTGGCGCCGAACTGGTACTGACCGAACCGGCCAAGGGCATGAAGGGCGCGATCGAGAAGGCCAACGAACTGGCCGCTGCCAACCCTGACTATTACTTGCCGCAGCAGTTCGAGAACCCGGCCAACCCGTCCATCCACGAGAAGACCACCGGCCCGGAAATCTGGCGTGACACCGAAGGCGCCATCGACGTGCTGGTAGCGGGCGTGGGGACTGGCGGCACCATCACCGGGGTTTCGCGTTACATCAAGCAGACCCAGGGCAAGCCGATCCTCTCGGTTGCGGTGGAGCCAGTGGGTTCGCCGGTAATCAGCCAGACCCTGGCGGGTGACGAGGTCAAGCCGGCCCCGCACAAGATCCAGGGCATCGGCGCCGGTTTCGTGCCGAAGAACCTCGATCTGGCGATGGTCGATCAGGTCGAGCAGGTCAATGACGACGACGCCAAGGCCATGGCTCTGCGCCTGATGCGTGAGGAGGGCATTCTCTGCGGTATCTCTTGCGGCGCAGCGATGGTGGCGGCGGTGCGTTTGGCTGAGAAACCAGAGATGCAAGGCAAGACCATCGTGGTGATCCTGCCTGACTCCGGGGAGCGCTACCTGTCGAGCATGCTGTTCAGCGATATGTTCACCGAGCAGGAGCTGCAGCAGTAAGAGTTGCTAGCACTCGTTATCAAAGCCGCCTTCGGGCGGCTTTTTCGTAGGGCTTCGCACAGCGGGATGGTGTCGCGGTGAGCTCGGTGCGCGCAGCGCCCCCTACGTTATGGTAACTGCTGGTCTGACCACCAGCCACAGCGCCAATGCGATCAACACGCAGCCAGGCAGGTAGGCCCAGCTCAGTGGCTCACCCAGCAGCAAAGCGCCCCATAGCACGCCGAATGGCGGGATGAGGAAGGTGGTGGTGCTGGCCTTGATCGGTCCGATATCGGCCAGCAAACGGAAATACAGCACGTAGGCGAACGCGGTGCAGACCAGGCCAAGGCCGGCCAGTGACAGCCACACCTCAATGCCGCCCCAGCTCGGCGGCGGTTGCAGCGCCAGGCTGCCGCCGAACAGCGGTAGCAGAAACAGGCTGGCACCCGCGAGGCTGGCGAAGGCAGTGAGGCGATTGTCCAGGCCGCCCTGTTGGCCGATCCAGCGCCGGGTAAGAAAGCCGGCAAAGCCGTAGCAGGTGGTGGCCACCAGGCAGGCGCCGGCACCGAGCAGCAGTTGGAGGTCGAAGGCCACCGGGCCGGTGCGGGTCAGCACCGCAACGCCAAGCAGACCGATAAATACGCCCGCCGCCTTGCTGCGGGTGATGCCCTCATGGAAAAACAGTGCGCCGATCAATACACCCATCAGCGGGGTGGTGGCGTTGAAGATCGCCGAGTAACCAGCCGGTAGGATCAATGCCGCCAGGCAATACATGGCTGAAGGCAGGCCTGCATTGATCACGCCCAAACCCAGGCAGATGCGAAATTTGCCGCGGAAGTCCCAGTCCGTGCGCAGCAGCAAAAGCAGTGCGAGCAGCCCCAGCGCGCCGAAGCTGGCGCGAAAGAAAGCGGTCGGCATGCTTCCCAGCACGGGGGCGGCAACGCGCATGAACAGGAAGCTGGCGCCCCAGATGGCGGCGAGCAGCAGCAGGCGGAGCAGATCGGCGGTACGCAAGGCGGAGTATCCGGTAGGGTGGGGCCGAGAGTGTTGCCGCTGGGCGGGGTTCTGGCAATCCGCATTGCACTTTCGAATGTTTGGGAGGGGCGCTGCTGCAGCGAAAATGTGGGAGGGGCTTTAGCCGCGACATGCAATCGTGGAGGCTTTGGCGATTCCCGGTTGCATCCAGGCCAGCGTTGTCGGCTAAGCTCGGCTGATCACTGCGGATGAGGCATGCGTAATGGGGCAGCAATGGCCGGCTGGCGAGATCGCTCGCCTGATCCTCGAGGGGTTCGATGATTACCGCGAGCATTTTCGCCAGATCACCGATGGCGCGCGCTTGCGCTTCGAGCAGGCGCAATGGCAGGAGGCGCAGCAGGCTTCGGCGGCGCGTATCAATCTATATGAGGAGAAGGTCGCAGAAACCCGCGAGCACTTGCTGCAAGGGTTCGATGCTTCGCTGCTGGAAGTCGGGCAGTGGCCGCTGGTCAAGAGTGCCTACATTGCCCTGATCGACCTGCGCTTCGACGACGAACTGGCGGAAACCTGGTTCAACTCGATCTTCTGCAGCCTGTTCAGCCATGACCAGATCAGCGATGGCTGCATGTTCATCCACACCACGCGGCCATCACTACGCAACCAGCCCAGCGCGGCGCAGACGCGCAGCTACCGGCCTACTGGCGAGCTGCACCTGGCGCTTCAGAGGATCTTCGACGATTACCGTTTCGATGCTCCATACGAGGACCTGCCGCGCGACCTGCAGCGCCTGGAAGAGCAACTGCGCGCCAGCCTGCCGGACTGGGTCTGCAAGGACCCGCAGCTGTGCATCGAACTGTTCTCCTCGGTGCTGTATCGCAACAAGGGCGCCTACCTGATCGGGCGCATCTACAACCGTGAGGAGCAGTGGCCGCTGGCGATCCCGCTGCTGCACCGCGAAGGGCAGGGTATCCAGGCCGATGCGGCGATCACTGACGAGGCGGAGGTGTCGATCATCTTCTCCTTCACCCGCAGCTACTTCATGGTGGACGTGGCCATCCCGGCCGAGTTCGTCGGCTTTCTCAAGCGCATCCTGCCGGGCAAGCACGTCGCCGAGCTGTACACCTCGATCGGCTTCTACAAGCACGGCAAATCCGAGTTCTACCGCGCCCTGATCGGTCACCTGGCCAGTACCGATGACCGCTTCATCATGGCGCCCGGTGTGCGCGGCATGGTGATGAGCGTGTTCACCCTGCCGGGCTTCAACACCGTATTCAAGATCATCAAGGACCGTTTCGCCCACGCCAAGACGGTGGATCGCAATACGGTGATCGTAAAGTACCGCCTGGTGAAGAGCGTCGACCGCGTAGGGCGCATGGCCGATACCCAGGAGTTCGCCGATTTCCGTTTTCCCAAGGCCAAGTTCGAGCCCGAGTGCCTGGCTGAGCTGCTGGAAGTGGCACCTTCCACCGTGGTGGTGGAGGGCGACACCGTGTTGGTACGCCACTGCTGGACCGAGCGGCGCATGACCCCGCTCAACCTCTATCTGGAGAGCGCCAACGAGGCGCAGGTGCGCGAGGCACTGGACGACTACGGCCTGGCCATCAAGCAACTGGCCGCCGCGAACATCTTCCCCGGCGACATGCTGCTGAAGAACTTCGGTGTTACCCGCCATGGCCGCGTGGTGTTCTACGACTACGACGAGATCTGCTTTCTCACCGAGGTGAATTTCCGCCGTATTCCGCCGCCGTGCTTTCCCGAGGACGAGATGAGTTCCGAACCCTGGTATTCGGTGGGGCCGATGGACGTGTTCCCCGAGGAGTTTCCGCCGTTCCTGTTCGCCGATATCAAGCAGCGCCGTCTATTCAGCCAGCTGCATGGCAACCTGTACGAAGCCGATTACTGGAAACAGTTGCAGGAGGCGATTCGCGCAGGCAAGGTGATCGACGTGTTCCCTTATCGGCGCAAGAGCCCGGTAATTTGACGGCGCCTGGTTGAAATCCGGTTTGTCCGGCCTAATCTGATAAATGAGCCGCTGGCTCTTCCCTTTACTTGGCAGGAGGTCGTACCCATGCTCGCCAAGCTGCAAGAACAACTGCAAGCCCTGTTGCAGGCCCTTGGCCTTGTCCCGCAACCTCAGCCAATTCGTATCAGCGAAGCCGAGCAGGAGCGTCTGAGTCGCGAAGCGCGTCAGCGTCGCTGAAGGGCACCTCTAGAAACTACCTGCGTTGCCATCGCGGCGTTAAAAACAGGCTCGTGCGCGAGTCCGATCAAAATGCTCATTTACAGCGCGTAAAGTCGAACGCGAATCCGAGTGTTTTTCGCCTGTTTTTGCGGGGCCGCCATCGGTATTGCGCTGGCTGCCTCGCCTACGTTTTTAGAGGTGCCCTGAAGTTTCAGGTGAGCCGATGGACGTCGAACCAGGCGCCTATCAGCTCGCGCATCCGCTCTCCCGAGAAACTCGCGAAATGCCCGCCATGTACGGTGCGAACGGGCAGTTCGCGCAAGCGCGACAGACTCTGTGCGTAATCTTCCAGATTCGAATGGTAGGCGTCCTCGATCAACGGGCCGTCGTAGAGGATGTCGCCAGAAAACAGCGTCTGCGTCTTCGCTTCCCATAGGCTGATGCCACCCGGTGAATGACCGGGCGTGTGCAGCACCTGCAAGACCCGATTACCCAGATCCAGCACGTCGCCATCCTCGATCAGGCGCGTGGCCGGCGCTGCTCGCACGCGGTATTCGGCGTAGCACAGCGGGCAATCCGGGTGCGCCTCGAACATCTCGTCGCCGACGAAGTCCGTCGCCAGGGTGTTGGCGCCGTCCGGTGCGGCCAGAATGTCGGCCTCGGCCGGATGCACCAGGCGCTCATCGAATTCGTGATGCCCGGCGATATGGTCGAAGTGGCAGTGGCTGGCCACCGCCAGCAGCGGCTTTTCGGTCAGCCACGGCAGTTGCTCGCGCAGGCTGACCAGTCCGGAACCGGAGTCGATCAGCACGTCATGCTCGCGCCCCTGCACATGCCACATGTTGCAGCGGTAGAAGGGGCGCACGTAGGGCTCGTGGATCAGGCAGATGCCGTCGTGGCGGTGTTCCACCTCGAACCAGCGGTCGCGGCTGACGATTTTCATGACGGGAAATTACCTCACTGGCAGGTTGCACCCGCCCTACAGGTTCGTATGACGAGTAGGGCGGGTGCAACCGCCACGGTTGTTATCACGCTACGCCAGCTGCGCCCGTGGCACCAGCACCCAGCGACGCAACACGGCGTAGCTGGTGGCGGTGATCAGGAACACCGGCAGCGAGGCGCCCCAGGCCAGCGGCGAGACCCAGCCCCAGTAGTAGGCCAGCACGGCGCCCAGGCCATAGGCAACGAAGGCCGCCGGGTTGAAACCGTTCAGGTAACGGTAGCGGCCGCCGTCTTCGCTGAGCAGTTCGTCAACGGCGTAGTCGCCCTTGTGGATCAGGAAGTAGTCGGCGATCAGCACGGCGAAGGCCGGGATGAACACGCTGCCGATCACCAGCAGGAAACTCTGGAAATTGTCGAGGATACCGGGTATCTGCGAGCCGAGGATCGACAGCACGCCGATGCACAGTGCCGGCTTCCAGAACGGGGTTTTCGGGCTGATGTTGAGGTACGACAGCGAGGCGCTGTAGACGCACATGACGTTGGTGGTCATCACCGAGAGGAACACCACGATGGCCGCTGGCAGGCCGAAGCCGAAACCAGCTAACAGCACGGCAGGGTCGTAGGTCTGCTCCATGCCGGTCAGTACCGAGAAGCCCGACACCGTGGCGCCCAGGCCCATGGCCAGCAGGGTGGCGGCGACATAACCGACCCAGGTACCGACCCCTGCCACGCCCTGACTGCGGCAGTTGCGGTTGTAGTCGGCGGCCAGTGGAATCCAGGAGAACGCGGTGGCAATAACGATATCGAAGGCGATACCGGGGGTGATCTCGTTACGCGGCTCGGTCGGCATGGCCAGCAGGCTGGCGAATTCGAATTTCTGCCCCATCACGTAGAACACCGCGCCGGCCAGCAGAAGCATGCCGATGGCGGCCCAGCGCTCGACGCGCTCGATGCCCAGGTGGCCGCGCAGGGCGATCAGCAACACCAGGGTTTCGCAGAGGATGGTGAACAGCGGCAGGTTGGAGTAGCCGGTCAGGTGCTCCACTGCGTAGTTCAGGCTCATACCGGCCAGCAGTGCCTGGATCCAGCTCCAGGCCAGCAGGGTCAGCAGATTGACCAGCGACGGCAGCTTGGCGCCGCGCGAGCCGTAGCTGCCGCGTGCCAGCACCATGGTGGTCAGGCCCGAGCGCTGACCCATCAGCCCGACCAGCACCAGCGGCAGGATGCCGATACCCGAACCGATCAGGACGATGAGCATGGCCTGGGTGAATTTCAGATCCGGCACCAGCAGCATGCCGGTGAGGATGGTGGTGACCACCACGTTGGCGCCCAGCCACAGG
This sequence comes from Pseudomonas sp. YY-1, assembly GCF_002843095.1. Taxonomy (NCBI): domain Bacteria; kingdom Pseudomonadati; phylum Pseudomonadota; class Gammaproteobacteria; order Pseudomonadales; family Pseudomonadaceae; genus Pseudomonas; species Pseudomonas sp. YY-1. The sequence goes on from NZ_PJLX01000007.1 coordinate 156,889, forward strand.
GCGATGGTGCCGCCCAGGCCGAGGCTGCGATGCGCCTTGTCGGTAGGGGCAAGGCCATCCTGGCCGAAATGCTGGCTGAGATTCTTGAACATGGAACGACTCCCCGATGCTTGATTATTGGTATTGGTGGGCGGCAGTCAGTGGTACAGCTGAATCTTGTGGTTATGGTCACGCGGGCTCGCGGCTAAAGCCCCTCCCACAGGGGCACCTCTATTTCCGTGGGAGGGGCTTTAGCCGCGATTGATCTAGTCAGGGATGAAATGGCGCAGCCTCCTGCACTTCGATGATCAAGGGGCGGTCTTCGGGCGCGCTGCGCAGCAGCTCGGCCAGATGGGAATGATCGCGCGCGCGCTCGGCGGCGCAGCCAAAGCCACGGGCGATGGCCAGCAGATCCGGCGTGTAGATGTCGACGGCAATCGGGGTGATATCGCGGCGCTGCATGTAGCGCTTGATCTCGCCGTAGCCGGCGTTGTTCCACAGCAGGACGATGATGCCGACCCTGGCTTCGACCGCGCTGGCCAATTCGGGCAGGGTGAACTGGATACCGCCGTCACCCATCAGGCTTATCACCGGGCGGGTGGGTTCGGCCAGCTTGGCGCCGATGGCTGCCGGCAGACCGTAGCCGAGGGTGCCGTAGCCGGTGGAGGCGTTGAACCAGCGCCGCGCGCCATCCAGTTCCACCAGATGGTTGCCGCTGTACACGGTCTGCGTCGAGTCGCCGACGAAGCGGGCATCGGGCAGGGCCTCGAGAATACAGTCGAACAACTGGCGGTAGTGCGCCCAACCACTGAAATCCTCGGCGAGCCGCTCCTGCACGGCAGCAGTACGCTGGGCGCCGGGGCTGTGTTCGCCTGGCTGACGGGGATCGAACTCGGCCAGCAGCATGCGCATGGCCAGACGCGCATCGCCTTGAATCGCCAGGTGCGGGGTGAAGTTGCGCTGCAGTTGCTGGCCGTCGATGTCGATGCGGATCAGCCGGCCAGGCAGGTGGAAGTCGCCGTCGAACACCACGTCGTAGTCGGTCTCGCCCAGCTCGGTGCCGATGGCCAGTACCACGTCGGCCTCCAGCGCCAGGTCGCGCACCGGGCGCAGCGACTGGTTACTGCCCAGCAGCAGCGGATGGCCCGGCGGCAGCAGGCCCTTGGCGTTGATGGTCAGCGCCGTCGGTGCATCCAGCGCGGCAGCCAGGGCGCGCGCCTCGGCCTCGGCGGCGACGCAGCCACCACCGAGCAGCAGTAAAGGGCGTTCGGCCTGCTTGAGCAGCCCGGTGGCCTCGCGGATCAGCGTGCGGTTCGGCGCCGGGCGGCGCACCGTCGGGCGCGGCGCCAGGGACATGTGCGAGGCGTCGGCGGTGATGATGTCCAGCGGCAACTCGATGTGCACCGGGCGTGGCCGCTCGCCCTCGAACACGGTAAAGGCGCGAGACAGGATGGCGGGCAGTTCCTCGACGCTCATCAGCGTGTGGCTGAAGGCGGTGACGCCTGCCGTCATCGCCCGCTGGTTGGGCAGCTCGTGCAGATAGCCCTTGCCCAGGCCCAGGCGTTCGCGCTCGTTGACGCTGGAGATCACCAGCATCGGGATCGAGTCGGCATAGGCCTGGCCCATGGCGGTGAGGATGTTGGTCATCCCCGGCCCGGTGATGATGAAGCACACGCCAGGCTTGCCCGAGACGCGCGCGTAGCCGTCGGCCATGAAGCCGGCGCCCTGTTCGTGGCGCGGGGTGACATGGCGGATGCCGCTGTGCGGCAGGCCACGGTAGAGCTCCACGGTATGCACGCCGGGAATGCCGAACACGGTGTCGACGCCCCAGGCTTCGAGTTGCTTGACGAGAAATTCGCCGCAGGTGGTCATGGTCAGGTCCTTGTGTCGACGTCAGCCGACGATCCAGTGCGCCATCAGCGCGATGATCGGCAGGGTGATCAGGGTGCGGATGATGAAGATGACGAACAGCTCCAGCAGGTTCAGCGGCAGCTTGGCCTTGAGGATCAGCACGCCCACTTCGGACATATAGATCAGCTGGGTCAGCGACACGCAGGCCACCACGAAACGGGTCAGCTCACTTTCGATGCCCTTGCCCAGTACCGCCGGCAGGAACATGTCGGCGAAACCCACCAGCATGGCCGGTGCTGCCTTGGCCGCTTCTGGCAACTGCAGGGCTTCGAGCAGTGGCACGAAGGGGTAGGACAGCCAGTTGAAGATCGGTGTGAACTCGGCAATCGCCAGGGACACGGTGCCGATGGCCATCACCAACGGCAGCAAACCGAGCCAGATGTCGACCACGTTGTGTACGCCGATCTTCACCATCTGCACGGGAGAGGGATTGGCATTGGCGCGTTGGACCGCTTGGGTCAGGCCCCAGCACAGCAGCGAGGTGCCGGCCGGCACGTCTTCCTGAATCTGCTTGCCGACGCCGGCGACGTACTCGTCCTTCTTCCATGACAGCGGCGGGATGCGCGGGGTGATGATGGCGGCGGCGAGGCCAGCGACCACCACGGTCAGGTAGAAGGGCACGAACAGGTGATCGAGCTTCATGAAGCTGGTGATCAGCAGGCTGAAGGCGATCGAGGCGATGGAGAAGTTGGTGGCGATCACCGCCGCCTCACGGGCGCTGTAGAAACCCTTCTGGTACTGCTGGGCGGTGATCAGCACGCCAACGGTGCCGGAGCCGAGCCAACTGGCGATGGCGTCGATGGCCGAGCGGCCCGGCAAGCCGAAGATCTTGCGGAACACGTTGCGCACCAGGGTGCCGCAGAACTCCATCAGACCGTAGTCGGTGAGCAGCGGAAGAATCAGGCCGGCGACTAGGAAGAAGGTGATCAGTACTGGCGCCAGATCTTTCAATACCACGCCGCCAGTGTTGGCGCTCCAGACCCATTCAGGGCCGAACTGCCAGAAGGTCATGGCTGCGAACAGCGCGCCGACTACGCGAAGGCCAAGCCAGAGCGGATGCAGGTTGAACAGATCATCCAGCGCGCGGCGCTCGGTGACCCAGCGCGGCTTGAGCAGGCTGCCGAATACGCCCAGCACTGCGGAGATGATCAGCAGCCCGGTGGCGATGGCTGGCAACTGTTCGCTGACGGCGGCCTTGAGTGCATCGGCCATGACGCCGAGGCCGATGGTCACCTTCTCTTCATAGACGATGGGGGTGAGAAACAGCAGCACGCCAAGCAGGGACGGGATCAGGAAAATAAGAAACTGGCGCAGGTCGTAAGGTCGCGCGGCAGGGTCGTTGGTTGGCGGCTGCTTGTCCAGCGCTGGGGCAGTGTCTTCGCGATTCATCAGGTCACCTTGATTATTTTTGTTTGAATGTATCGGGTGTCGTCTAGGACACCCGAACGGGCATAAAGGCCATGGATCAGCGGCGCTGAACTCCCGGAAGCACGCAAAGCATTTCGTACAGCAGGTTGGCGCCGAGCAACGAGGTGTTGCCAGTGGTGTCGTAAGGTGGGGAGACCTCGACCAGGTCGCCGCCGATCAGGTCCAGGCCCTGGCAGCCGCGAATGATCTCGATGGCCTGGATCGTGGTCAGACCGCCGATCTCCGGGGTGCCGGTGCCGGGCGCCCAGGCCGGGTCGATACCGTCGATGTCGAAGGACAGGTATACCGGCCCGCCGCCGACCTTCTCGCGTACTTCGGCCATCAGCGGCTCCAGCGACTTGTGCCAGCACTCTTCGGCCTGCACCACACGGAAGCCCTGCTTGCGGCTCCAGTTGAAGTCCTCGGCGGTATAACCCTGCGCGCGCAGGCCGATCTGCACCACGCGCTCGCTGTCAAGCAGGCCTTCCTCCTGGGCGCGGCGGAAGGTGGTGCCGTGGGCGATCTTTTCGCCGAACATGTGATCGTTGACGTCGGCGTGGGCGTCGATATGCACCAGGCCGATCTTGCCGTACTTCTTATGCAGGGCGCGCAGGATCGGCAGGGTGATGGTGTGGTCGCCGCCCAGCGTCAGCGGCTTGATGCCGAGTTCGACGATCTCGTCGTAGGCCGCTTCGATGATGCGCACGGCGTCGAGCAGGTTGAAGGTGTTGATCGCCACGTCACCGATATCGGCCACGTTCAGCGAGTCGAAGGGGGCGGCGCCGGTGGCCATGTTGTACGGGCGGATCATCACCGACTGGGCGCGAATCTCGCGCGGGCCGAAGCGGGTGCCGGAGCGCAGCGAGGTACCGATGTCCAGCGGCACGCCGACGAAGGCGGCGTCGAGCTGGCGTTTTTCCTCGGTGCTCTGGATGTGGGGCAGGCGCATCATGGTGGCGATGCCGCCGAAGCGGGGCATTTCATTGCCGCCCAGGGGCTGGTGGAAGGTCTTGTCCATGGGTAGGCCTCAGGCTCGTTCTGGTTGTGGCCGGAGTCTTGACCGGCCAGGCGCTTGGAAAAATCGGCTGGGGCAAAAACTTACTTCAGGATTGTTTGAAGTAAGGCTGTAAGCCCCGGCTCATAAGGGTTGGCGTGGCATGCACATCAGTCGCGGTAGCTGGAATCGAGGCGGTCGAGTTTGCGCAACCAGGCCTGCCAGATCAGCTGGCGCTGCCATTCGGCGCCCTGCAATTGCTCGCAGGCGTGCTGCGCCAGGTGCGCGGGGATCTCGCTGCACGGCTGGCCACCGCCAATGGCGGCAAGCTGGATCTCGCAGGCGCGGTTCAGGTAATGCATGACATAGAAGGCATCGGCGACGCTGGCGCCGACGCTGAGCAGGCCGTGGTGGCGCAGCAGCAGGGCGATGTTGTCGCCCAGCGAGGCCTGGATGCGCACGCGTTCATCCAGATCCAGCGCCACGCCTTCATAGGCGTGGTAGCCCAGACGCCCGTGGAATTCGGTGCTGATCTGGTTGAGCTGCAGCAGGCCGTTATCCTGAGCGGCCACCGCCATACCGGCCAGGGTATGGGTGTGGATGACGCAGTGGGCGTCGTCGCGGGCCATGTGCACGGCGCTGTGGATGGTGAAACCGGCGACGTTGTAATCGGCGTTGCCCTCGACCACCTGGCCGTGCATGTCCACCACGATCAGGTCGCTGGCGCGAATCTCCTCGAAGAACAGGCCGAACGGATTGATCAGAAAACGCGGCTCGCCGTCGCCTGGCAGGCGCACGGAAAAGTGCGTGTAGAGGGTGTCGTCCCAGCCGAACAGGGCAGCCAGGCGATAGGCCGCGGCCAGGTCGCGGCGCAGGGTGGCAATATCGTTCATGCGTTCTCCAGGCCGATGAAGCGGCGTACGCGTTGGTGGTCGCCGGTGCGGATGGCGTCGGGCGAGGCATCGAGCTGGACATGGCCGTCCTCCATGAACAGCACGCGGTCGGAAATCGACAGGGCGAAGTCCATCTCGTGGGTGACGATCAGCATGGTCATGCCCTCGCGGGCCAGGTCGCGGATCACCGCCAGCACGTCGCCAATCAGTTCCGGGTCAAGGGCCGAGGTGGGCTCGTCGAACAGCATGATGTCCGGCTTCATCGCCAGGGCGCGGGCGATGGCCACGCGCTGCTGCTGGCCGCCGGAGAGCTGGTGCGGGTATTTTTCGGCGTGGGCGAGCAGGCCGACCTTATCCAGCAGCGCCAGTGCCTGCTGGCGCAGGTCGGCGCCATTGCCCAGGCCGTGGTAACGCGGCGCGAGCAGCACGTTATCGATGATGGTGCGGTGCGGGAACAGGTTGAAGCTCTGGAACACCATGCCAATGCGCCTTACGCCTTTGCGCTGGCGGCGGTTCTCGGGGCGGTCACCGGCCTGGATGAAGGATTCGCCGAACAGCACGATCTCGCCCTCGTCGATGCTTTCCAGACCGTTGACGGTGCGGATCAGCGAGGTCTTGCCGGAGCCGGACGGGCCGATGATGGAGATCACCTCGCCGGGCTGCACGCTCAGGTCGATGCCCTTGAGCACATGGTGGTCGCCGTAATGCTTGTGGATGTTGCTCAGATACAGCGCCGCCGGGGCGCCGGACTGGCGCGCCTGGGGGCTGCCGGCCGTTACCTGCGGCAGGCTGCTGCGCAGCTCGGCCATCTGGGCCTCACCCAGGGTGCTCGGTTTACGCCGGCCAAGGTCGAGATGACGCTCCAGGTACTGCAGGCCCCAGCCGAACAGGCTGACGATCAGCACGTAGTACACGGCCACGGCGCCGAGGGTTTCCAGCACCAGGAAGTTCTGGGCGTAGAGGCGTTGGCCGACCAGCAGCAGCTCGCTGAGGGAGATCACCGAGACCAGTGAGGTCAGCTTGACGATGGTCACGTACTCGTTGGTCAGCGTCGGCAGGGCGATGCGAAAGGCTTGCGGCACGACGATCAGGCGCTGGGCGCCGAGCCGGCCAATGCCCAGGGCGCGGGCCGCCTCGCGTTGACCCTTGGCTACCGAGAGCAGGCCGCCGCGGTGGATCTCCGCCATGTACGCCGCTTCGGTCAGCACCAGGGCGAACAGGCCGGCATAGAAGGGGTTGGACAACACCTTGCCGCTGGCGGGGATGAGCTGCGGCAGGTTGTAGACGAAGATCAGCAGTACCAGCAGCGGCACGCTGCGGAAGAACCACACGTAGATCGCGGCGGGCGCACTGAACCAGCGGCTGCTGGCCTGCTTGGCACTGGCCAGGCCGAAGCCCAGCACCAGGCCGAGCAGCCAGGCCAGGCTGCTGAGTTTGACCACCGTCCAACACGCAGCCCAGAAGGCCGGCATGGAAAACAGGGAGAAGAAATAGCTCCATTCGAACGGCATATGGGGCACCTGCGACTCAAGCCGAAAAAAGGCCGCTGGCCGGAGTGAGCACCAGCCAGCGGGGTGAAGCGGTCATGCCATGCAGCGCCCGTGGGTGAGCCATAAGGCTTATCCACGGGTTGGTTTCAGGCTTCTTCCAGGTTGTATTTCTTCAGCAACTCGCTGTACTCGCCGCTGGCCTTGAACTCGTCCAGCGCGGCTTTCAGGGCGTCGAGCAACTGCTTGTTGCCCTTCTTCACGTAAATGCCCAGCACCTGCGGGTAGATCGAGCCCTTGGAGCTGATGGCGATGCGGCCCCGGGATTTTTCGACGATCAGCAGCGAGGCGGCATCGATCTCGAGGTGCGCCTGGATGTGGCCGGAGAGCAGCGCTTGGGAGGTTTCCGAGGTGGTCGGGTACTGGTTGATGGTGATGGCGCCGGCGCCTTTTTCCTTGCAGTAGCCGTCGGAAACCTTCTGCAGCGCCGGAATCCACGAGGTGCCCTGTTGCAGGCCGACGGTCAGGCCGCAAAGCTCTTCGGGCGTCGCCGGTTTCTTCTCGGCGTCGCTGCGCACCATGATCGCCGCACCGGTCTTGGCGTAGGGGATGGCGTCGGCTTTCTCCAGGCGCTCGGGGAGGATGTACATGCCGGAGATGATGGTGTCGAAGCGCCCGGCGTCGAGGCCGAGGATCAGGTTGGGGAAGGTGATGTCGCTGAAGCTCGCCTCCAGGCCCAGACGCTTGGCCAGGGCGGCTGACACTTCCGGGTCGAAGCCTTTCACTTGGTCGCCTTCGTAGTACTCGAACGGTGGGTAGGTGATTTCCATGCCCACCTTCAGCTCGCCGCTGGCGAGGGTCTTGGGCGTTTCGGCGGCGTGGGCGGTGGTGAACAGGCCTGCCAGGGTGCAGGCCAGCGCCAGGGCGGTGGTGCGCAGCGGTTTACGGGTTGTCATTGTTCATCTCCGGATCAGGTTTTGTGTTGGCAGCGTGGAAAGTCACAGCGCACTCGGCTGGTGCTTCAGGTGGCCGAAGCTGGACGGTGCGCGGGCGCGTTCGGGCAGCTGCAACTGGCCGTCCTCGACGCGCTTCTTGAGGTATTGGTAGGTCTGCAGCGCCTGACTCCACATGTGCTCGCCGATGCTGATGGTTTCGTAGCTCTGGCCGGTGGCCTCGAACTGCGGCAGCGGGCGGATCTGCGTGTGGTAGTCGCAGGCATAGAAGAAGGGGAACGAATAGCGCTCCTGGCTGACCTTGCGCACACGGTGCGAGGTGGCGACGAAGGTGCCGGCGCTCATCACCTCGAGCATGTCGCCGATGTTGACGACGAAGGTGCCTTCGCGCGGCGGTGCGTCGATCCACTGGCCAAGGTCGTTCATCACCTCCAGCCCCGGACGGTCAGCGAGCAGGATGGTGAAGCACTCATAGTCGGTGTGGGCGCCGATGCCGGGGGCATCCTGGGCGTCGCCATCGAAGGGGTAGTGGATCAGGCGCAGCTTCGAGGGCGGGAAGTTGGCCATCTCGTCGAAGGTGTTTTCCGGCACGCCGAGAGCCAGGGCGAAACCGCGAAACAGCGCGCGGCCAAGCTGGAAGATACGCGCGTAGTAGGCCTGCACCGCTTCCTTGAAATCGGGCAGCGTGGGCCAGTCGTTCGGCCCCAGCAGCGGCGTGCCGGCCAGCACCAGCGGATTGTTGGCGGGCACTTCGAAACCGATGTCGAAGGCTTCCTTGTGATCCGGCTTGCCAGTGCCGTAACGCTCCTCGCCCTCGGGCACGAAGCCCTTGTGGCTAGCCGAGGCGCCGATGTAATGGCGCATCTTGGCGTCCAGCGGCTGGGCGAAATAGTCCTCGGCGGCGCGGTGCAGGCCATCGATCAGCGTCTGCTCGATGCCATGGCCGCTGATGTAGAGAAAGCCCACCTCACGGGCGGCGCGGCCCAGGTTCTCGGCCACGGCCAGGCGCTCGGCCGGGTCGCTGCTGAACAGGCCGGCGATGTCGACCACGGGGATTTCGGTGAAATGCTTGGCGTTGTTGTTCATCACGGCTCCTCAGCGACTGGTGAAACGGTGGAAGTGCTGGCGCTCGCAGCGCGCCATCCACTGGTTGAGCTGCCACAGGTCGGCCACCGGCATGTCGGTGAAGGGCAGGTGGTGCAGGTAGCCGTCCGGGCCGAATTCGGGGGTCAGGGTGGTGGTCTGCAGGCCGCGTTTTTCCTGGCTGCTCCAGATGCTTTCCCAGTGGCGCTGGTGGAAGGCCAGTACCTCGGCGTATTCCGGGGCGCCGGGGTGCGGCACCTGCGGGCCTTGGTCGTAGCCCACGCGAGCCTGGATGTGGTCGACCCGCTCGATAAAGGCGGAAAGGTCGTCTGCGGGATCGTCGAGCAGGCGCTCGCAGGTCACCAGCCAGTGGCTGATGTCGCTGGTGAAGCGCAGTTCGGGCACCTGGCGGATCACGTCGAGGGTGACCCAGGGGCTGTACAGCGAGCGGCCGCGATGAATTTCGAAGCACACGCGCAGACCGCTGGCCGAGGCCAGTTCGACGGCTCGGGCGAAGAAGTCGACCTGCTCACTCAGCGCCCAGCGATCATTGCCGGGCAGCACGTTGACCAGGCGCGGGCCGAGTTCGGCGGCCCAGTCGAGCTTCATACGCAGATCTTCGAGGTGCACCTGCGGGCTGTCGCTCTGACGCGGCAGCACCGGCGTGGAAGTGAACAGGGTGGCGATATAGGGGACGTTCTGCTCGCGCAGCAGACGGGCATTGATGGCGCGCTGCGCGGCGGTCTCGGGGATGCGCGCTTCGATACCGTCGAAGCCGGCACCGAGCGCTTCGTCGAGCGCTTGCTGCCAACTGCCGCGATAACCCCAGAGGGTGCGGAAGATTTCCAGTCGCATGGCCGTCTCCTGGAGAGGGCGAAGGTCAGCGGCAGATTGGCAATGGGGCTAGTGCCCGATGGCGTCCGGTTCGAGCCGGCGCCTGGTTATGGCTGCATTGTTGGCGCAGCGTGTGAGCAGGTTAAATCGCGTTGAACAAATACTTAGTTCAGTGATTACTGAACTATTGTGATGGGGGTAGTAGGAGCGGCTTTAGCCGCGATAATCGCGGATAAATCCGCTCCTACAAGAGCCCGAACTCCGTTTCCCTGGATGTCTGCGGGGCCTGCATGGCGCTACACTGGCGCTCTGTTAATCCGCCTTGCGCCCTCATGTCCTTCGCCTTGCCCGATCTGAAACTGCTGAAGATCTTCGTCGCCGTGGTGCGTCATCAGGGTTTCGCTGCTGCGCAGCAGGAACTGAACTTGTCCACCTCGGCCATCAGCACCTACATGAGTCAACTGGAGAGCCAGCTCGGCATCGTACTCTGCCATCGCGGCCGTGGCGGCTTCAGCCTGACCAGCAAGGGCGAGCTTTTCCACCAGGAAACCCTGCGTCTGCTCGGCGAGCTGGAAGGCTTCGAGCGTTACTCGGCGGCGCTCAAGGGCGAGCTGCGTGGCACGCTCAACCTCGGTGTGCTGGACTCCACCGTCAGCGACCCGGCCTTGCCGCTGGCCGAGGTGATCGGTGCCTACAGCCAGGAACACCCAGGCGTGCACATGCACCTGTCGGTGATGAGCCCCTACGAGCTGCAGCTGGCGGTGCTGGACAACCGTCTGGATCTGGCCATCGGTGCGTTCTCCACACGTATGAACGGCCTGGTCTATCAGCCGCTCTACCGTGAGCAGCACTGGCTGTATTGCAGCGAGCGACACGCCTTGTTCGAGCAGCGGCGGATACCTGAGGAGCTGATCACCCAGCAGCGCATGGTGGGCCGTGGCTACTGGAGCCAGGCCGAGCTGGCGCGCCATGGCTTCAAGCACAGCGCGGCCACCGTGGAGTCGATGGAAGCACAGCTGATTCTGGTGCTTTCCGGCGCCTACATCGGCTATCTGCCTGAGCATTACGCTCAGCCCTGGGTCGATCAGGGCAAGCTGCGTGTACTGTTGCCCGCCACCTTCGGTTATCAGGCCCCGTTCTCGCTGATCCTGCGTCGCGGCCGTACCCGCGAGCCGCTGATTCAGACCTTTCGCGACTTGCTCAAGGCGCAACTGAATCAGATCTGAAACAGGGTCGCCTTTCTCCTCCGAAAGGCTTAGAGCCTACGACTGGCGCGGTTATTAGGCTGTGCTAGTACTTATTCATACGTCTGTACCAACTTCAATTCGAACAGGGAAGCCTCGATGCGCCAGAACCTGCCCGTGACTCAGCGGGAAAGAACCTTCCCCGCTGATGAACGCCTGATTTCCACCACTGACCTCAACAGCAAGATCACCTACTGCAATGACGCCTTCGTCGAGATCAGCGGCTTTACCCGCGAGGAACTGATCGGCCAGCCGCATAATCTGGTGCGCCACCCGGACATGCCGCCTGCCGTATTCGGTCATATGTGGGACACCATCAAACAGGGCAAACCCTGGATGGGCATCGTCAAGAACCGCTCGAAGAACGGCGACTTCTACTGGGTCAGCGCCTACGTCACGCCCATCTATGAGAACGGCAGAATTTCCGGCTACGAGTCGGTGCGCTCATTGCCCACCGAGGCCCAGAAGCGTCGTGCCGAAGCACTCTATGCCCGGCTGCGGGCCGGAAAATCACCCGTGCCGAAGTTGGAATACTGGACCTATGACCTGGTGCGCTCCTGGCCGCTGATCGCCGCGTCGCTGCTGATCGTTGCGGCGCACTGGGTGGTTTCTGGCTGGGCGCTGATGGCTTTTATCGTGCTGACGCTATTCGCGCTGGGCTCCTACCAGCTGTATCGGACTCGGCAACTGATTCGCCGCACGCTGGCAGAGCATCCGAAAGCCTTTACCAGCGGCCTGGTGGCGCTGACCTACAGCGATAGTCGCGGTGCCCAGGCCTTGCTGGACATGGCAATGATCAGCGAAGAGGCGCGACTGCAGACGGCACTGACGCGGCTGGAAGATGCAGGCGAGAACGTCAAGAAGCGTGCGACGCAATCGGCCGAGCTGTCGCAATCCAGCGCACAGATGCTCGATCAACAGCGCGCCGAGACAGACCAGTCGGCCACCGCCATCAACGAGATGGCGGCGACCATTCAGGAAGTCGCACACAACGTACAGAACACCTCGCATGCCGCCGAAGAGGCGGACCGTCTGGCGCGTGAGGGCCGCGATCTGGCTGTCGGCAGTCTCGATTCCATGCGCCAGATGGCCAAGGCGGTCAACGATATTGGTCAGGCGGTCAACGAACTGGCCAACTCCACGCAGTCGATCGGCAGCGTCGCCGACGTGATCACCTCGATTGCCGAGCAGACCAACCTGCTGGCGCTCAACGCTGCCATCGAGGCGGCCAGGGCAGGGGAGCAGGGGCGCGGTTTCGCTGTGGTCGCCGATGAAGTGCGCTCGCTGGCATCGCGTACCCGTCAGTCCACCGAGCAGATTCACCAGATCATCGCTGACCTGCGTGCTGGAGCCGAGCGCGCCGTGGTGACGGCGGGTAAGGGCGAGGAAATTTCCCGTGGCAGCGTGCAGAGCGTGGAGTCGGTGCGCGATGCACTGGAGGGCATCAGCTCGGCGGTAACGCGTATCACCGGTATGAGCCAGCAGATGGCGGCCGCCTCCGAGGAGCAGAGCCACGTGGCCGAGGACATCAGCCGGCAGATCACCCGTATCGCCCAGCTTTCCGATCACAGTGCCGGCCAGGCGCATCAGGGCGCGGCGATCAGCCGCGAGCTGGAGGAAATGGCCGATTACCTGCATAGCCTGGCGGAGCGTTTCAATCGCTGAACCGTAGCCGGATGTAATCCGAGGCATGCTTCGATGTTCCGGGTTGCATCCGGACTACGCGTTGGCAGGGCGTTCTGGCACACTGCGCGGCATGCCTCGTCCGACCTGCTCCCGCTGCCAGCGCCCGCTCAGCCATTGTCTCTGTCCGCTGATTCCCGACCTCGAGAGTCGCACTCGTGTGCTCATCCTGCAGCATCCGAGCGAGGTCGGTCATGCCCTCAATACCGCTCGCCTGGCTGCGCTGGGTTTGCGCAACGCCGAGTTGCGCGTGGGGGAGGTGTTCGATGATCTGCCGCAATTGCTCGCGCAGCGTGACTATCGAGCCTGTCTGCTGTTTCCCGGCGAAGAGTCCGTCGCCTTGAGCGCTTATGCGCCCGACGAGAAGCCATTGTTGTTGGTGGTGCCCGATGGCACCTGGCGCAAGGCGCGCAAGCTGCTGCATCTCAACCCGTCGCTGGCGACACTGCCGCGTGTGAGCCTGGGGGCAGTGGCGCCGTCGCGTTACCGTCTGCGCAAGGCACCGGAAGAGGGGGCGCTGTCGACCATCGAGGCGGTTGTTGCGGCCCTGGATACGCTCGAGGCGCCAAAGGGCTTCGAGGCGTTGTTGCGGCCATTCGATGCCTTGATCGAGGGGCAGATTGCGGCGATGGGCGAGGCAGTGTTTGTCCGCAACCACCAGCGTTGACGCGGTGCGCACGGCGCACCCTACGCGCGTAGCCGTGGCAGATCTATAAGGGCGAAGGCATGTAGGGTGCGCCGCGCGCACCGGCTTTTGATGAATGCTACGGTTCGGGCTCGGTACGTATGGCGCATCTGGCGATGTCGCGTAGCCCGGCAGGTATTCAGCGTTCGCGCATGGCTTCCGAGCGGGCCTTGAGCACGGGCTTGAGCAGGTAGGCCAGCACGCTCTTTTCACCAGTAATGATGTCAACCGTGGCGACCATGCCGGGGATGATCAGCAACGGGTGTTCGTCGCTGCCGAGATGGCTTTTATCCGTGCGTACCTGGATCAGGTAGAAGCTGTTGCCTTCCTCGTCGGTAATGGTGTCGGCGCTGATCAGCTCGAGGTTGGCCTTGAGGCCGCCGTAGATGGTGTAGTCGTAGGCGGTGAACTTGACCATCGCCTTCTGCCCTGGATGTAGGAAGGCCACATCCTGCGGGCGCACTTTGGCCTCGATCAGCAGGCTGTCGTCCAGCGGTACGATCTCCAGCATGTCGCTACCCGGCTGCACCACGCCACCGATGGTATTGACCTTGAGCTGCTTGATCACCCCACGCACCGGCGAGGTCACGGTGGTACGGGTTACCTTGTCCTGGATGGCGACACTGGTGGCGGTGATCTTCTGCAGTTCGGTGCGTAATTCGTTGAGCTCCTTGAAGGCCTCGGCGCGGAAGGCCAGCTCGGATTCGTCCATCTTGCTCTTGATCTCGCTCATCGCCGCTTCTGCGCGGGGAATGGCCAGGTTGGTGGCTTCCAGTGATCCTCGAACTTCCACCACGCTACGGCGCAGGCGTAGCACTTCGACTTGGGAAATCGCCCCCGAGGCCACCAGCGGTTGCGACATGTTCAGCTCTTGCTGCAAAAGGCCGAGGCTGGAACGGTATTGCTGGGACTTGGAACGAAATTCGGCAAGCTCTTGCTCCTTCTGCCGCAGTTGTTCGCCCAGGGTGCGTTGCTCACTGCGCAGGCGTTGTTGGCGTGAGCGGTACAGGGCCAATTGGTCTTCTGCCAGTTGTGGCGCGTCGCGGGTGATTTCTTCGGGCAGTTGCGGTTCTCGCCCTTCGGCCTCGGCGCTCAGTCGTTCGAGGCGGGCGATCAGTGCCAGTCGATCCGCTTCGGTTTCCCCACGATTGGATAGAAAGCGCGTGTCATCCAGCCGCAGCAGGGTGTCACCCTTTTCCACCACCTGGCCTTCACGCACGAAGATCTCGCTGACGATGCCGCCTTCGAGGTTCTGGATCACCTGCACCTTGCTCGACGGGATGGCCTTGCCTTCACCCGTGGTCACCTCCTCGAGCACGGCGAAATGCGCCCAGACCAGTGCGCTGAGCAGGCAGGCACTGACCGCCCACACGGTGATGCGGCTCAGCCAGGGAGAGTCTTCCAGAATGGCGCCTTCGACTTCCGGCATGAACTCGGTGTCCTGACGTTTCTCGCGCAGGCTGCCGAAGTAGTTGCCGAGATTCTGGGTCGCTTGCATCGCTCGTCGCTCCTACAGGCTGGCTGGGCCGACGCGGCCCTTGCGCAAGGCTTCGATCACCGCTTCCTTCGGCCCGTCTGCCACCACACGACCGTTGTCCAGCACTGCCAGGCGATCTACCAGGCTGAGCATGGAGGCGCGGTGGGTGATGAGGATCAGGGTCTTGCCCTGCACCCAGCTGTGCAGACGCTGGCGCAGCAGGTCTTCGCTGGTGTTGTCCATGGCGCTGGTGGGCTCGTCGAGCACCAGGATCGGTGGGTCGAGCAGTAGCGCCCTGGCCAGCAGCACCGCTTGGCGCTGGCCGCCGGAAAGCAGTTGGCCGCGCTCGCCTACCGGACGGTCGAAGCCCTGCGGGTGCTGTCGCGCCAGATCGACGACGCCAGTCAGCTCGGCCACTTCGAGCATGCGCGCGTCGCTGATGTAACGCGCACCGAGGGTGAGGTTGTCGCGCAAGCTGCCGGCCAGCAGCGGCAGGTCGTGGGCGACGTAGCCGATCTGGTGGCGCAGGTCGGCGACATCGAGCTGACGCAGGTCGAGGTTGTCGAGCAGGATCTGCCCTTCGTCGGCGCTGTAGAACGCCATCATCAGACGCGCCAGGGTGCTTTTGCCCGAGCCGCTGCGACCGATGATGCCGAGCCGCTCGCCGGCGCCGAGGCGCAGGCTGACGTTGTGCAGCGCCGGGGCGTTCTGGCCGGGGTAGGTGAAGCTGATCTGGCGGATTTCCAGCGCCCCTTTGAGTTGGGTGCGATCCAGCGGGCGCTGCTTGTCCTGACGCTCCTGTGGCAATGCCATCAGTGCGTCGGTGCTGGTCATGGTCAGGCGCGCCTGTTGGTAGCGGGTTATCAGTCCGGCGATCTGGCCCAGTGGCGCAAGAATCCGGCTGCCCAGCATGTAGCAGGCCACCAGTGCGCCGACGCTGAGGTGGCCGGCGATGATCAGGTAGACCCCAGCGACGATGGTGGCCATGCCGGCGAATTGCTGCAGGAACAGGGTGCCGTTGGTGGCCAGTGAGGCGAGGAATTTTGCATGGCCGTCCAGGCGGGTGAGGGCACCGTGGGTTTGCTCCCACTGATGTTGGCGCTCGCTTTCCGCGCCGCAGGCTTTGAGGGTTTCCAGGCCTCCAAGGGTTTCGATTAACAACGCCTGGCGCTGCGAGCCGAGTTGCAGGCTCTTCTGCACTGTGTCGCGCAGGCGCACCTGAATGATGTAGGCGAACAGTGCGGTAATGGGGAAGGCCAGCAGGGGGATGAACACCAGCGGGCCACCGATCAGGCCGATCACCAGCAACATCAGCAGGGAGAAGGGCAGGTCGATCAGGCTGGTCAGGGTCACGGCCGTGAGAAAATCGCGCAGTCCCTGGAAGTCGTGAATGCTCTGTGCGAAACCGCCGATGGTGGCCGGTCGCGCTTTCATCGACATGCCAGTGATGCGTTCGAACAAGGTGGCCGACAGCACCACATCGGTCTTCTTGCCGGCGGTGTCCAGCAGGTGCGCGCGCAGTACCTTGAGCAGCAGTTCGAAACCGGTGCCGACAAACAGGCCAATGGCCAACACCCAGAGCGTCGAGGTCGCCTGATTGGGCACCACGCGATCGTAGGTTTGCATCACGAACAGCGGTACCATCAAACCCAGCAGGTTGATCAGCAGGCTGGCCAGCACGGCATCGGTGTAGAGCCAGCGCGACAGCTTCAAGGTGTCGCGAAACCAGGCTTCGATGCGCGGCACCAGCGGTGTGCGGGCTTCTTCAAGCTCATGCCGCGGGCGAGCGAAGAAGGCCCGGCCGCTGTACTCGGTGGCCAGTTGTTCGCGGCTGACCCATTGCTCGCCGCCATCCGTTTCGCAGGGCAGAATCTGCGCCTGCTGCTTTGGTCCCCACTGGCGCAGCACAGCGCTGCGGCCGTCCTTGAGCAGCAGCAGTACTGGCAGGTTGAGTGCTGAGATACTGGCCAGGTCGCGTTGTAGCAAGCGTCCTTGCAACCCCGCTCGTGCTGCGGCGCGGGCCAGCAGGTCGGGGCTCAGGCGCTGCTCTGGCAGAGGCAGCCCAGCGCTCAGGCTGCCGCGACTGGCGGAACAGCCGTGCAGCCTGCACAGGATCAACAAACCATCCAACAACGGATCGTCGTGACTGAGCCGCGGATCACTGGTCGGCCCTGGCCGTTCCATGGTGGTCAATTTCTACTACTCCTCAGGCCTATTCAGACCTTTGCCGCACGTTGACCCTGCGTGCTCACGCGGGGTCTCGAGTCGGTACTACTTCATTTCCGGCAAGCGTGCTTCGCTCTTCACTTCAGTGAGGGCTACAGCTTCCGCCGGGACTACGACCTGTTGCTGACGCAGCAGATCACCCATGGCCGCGACGACGCGGTACATCGAGAACTCTTCGCCGTAGCGAACCTCGGTGTAGCGGCGGTTGGCAGTGAACAGTTCGTTTTCGCTGTCGAGCAGGTCGAGCAGGGTGCGTTGCCCCAGGCTGAACTGCTGCTGGTAGGCCTCGCGAACCCGTGAGGTGTAGTCCGCGTAGTCACGGGCTTTGGGGGTTTGCAGGCGCGCGTTCTCCATGGCGTTCCAGGCCAGCGAGAGGTTTTCGTTGAGCACGCGCAGCGCGTTGTTGCGGATGTCCATCGACTCGTTGATCTGGTGCGCGGCCGATTGCAGGCGGGCCTTGTCGCGCATGCCGTTGAACAGGTTGTAGTTCATCACCACGGCGGCTCGCCAGGTGTTGTAGTGCCCCTCGTCACCCTGCACGTTGTCGTTGGCATTGGTGGCCAACTCCAGGTCGAAGCGTGGGTAGAAGGGCGACTTGGCCACCTCGTACTGCTTCTCGGCAGCATTGACGTCCGACTGTGCCGACTTCAGGAACGGGTTGTTGTCCATCACGGTCTGGCGGGCGGCGAGCAAATCGGCTGGCATGTTGCCCTTGACCGAGGAGGGTGTCTCCAGCTGATCCGGCAAACGCCCCACGGCGCTGAAGAAGTTGGCTTCGGCATCGGCCAGGTTGACCTCTTCGGTGTACAGGTTGTTCTGCGCCAGGGCCAGACGGGCCTCGGATTGGTCTAGGTCGGCGGTGCTGCCAACGCCCTGGCGGCTGCGCAAGCCGATCTGATCGTTGATGCGCTGGTGTGCCTGCAGGTTGTTGCGCGCCAGAGTGACCATCTCGCGGCGCATCAGCACATCGAGGTACACCTCTACGGTGCGTAGCGCCAGGCTTTCAGAGGTGCCGAGCAGACGGTAGGCGCGGGAGTTGACCACGGCCTGGGTGCGCGCCACCTCGTTGGGGGTGTTGAAACCATCGAACAGCATCTGCCGCAAACGCAGCTCGGCATCGCGGTAGTTCAGGGTCTCTGTGTTGTGATTGCCCAGTGCCCTCGTGCTGGGGCTGTCCGTACGTTCCCGGCCGTAACCGACCAGCAGATCGACGGTGGGCAGGTAGCCGCCCTTGGCGAATTTCACATCCTCATCCGATGAGAGTCGGCTATTGGCGGCAGCGTGGATTTCCGGGTGATTGTCCAGCGTGCTCTGAATCGCTTCCGACAGATTCATGGCTTGCGCCTGACTGCAAACAGTCGCCAAAAGCATGGCGCTCCACAGCGGGGTTAAGGTGCGCATTGGCGTTTCTCCTGACTGAAGTTCTTATCCTGTCGCCGTAAAAATGGCGTTTTTGCCTGTAAAACCGTTTCAGGCTTGTAACATCACAGCTAAGAACAACTTTTGGAGAACCTAAGATGTTTTTTTCACAACCTATATTCAGAAAAAATCTTATGAAGTCTGAGAAAAGCAGCACATTGTTTGAACCTGTGAGCTGCGCAAGTCCTCATTTTTCGTGGGCTGCACAGCTGAAATGGGTTGTCAGGCATCAAAGGGCGGGGATTCAACTGATGGAGTAGTTCGACGCATGCCGTGGTGACATTTTTTTGTCAGTAGCGTTTTTTGGATTTTGCGCCGTTCCATTTCAGTCAGCTGTCTAGGTTCTTTCCTCGGTTTCGAAAAGGTGTTCTGACCCTTTCGGTAGGTACGTGTCGGCGGTGGTCGGCAGCTGTAGTGAGGATGGAATCATGGCTACTCTTATTGGTGTCGTCAGTCAGGTTGTCGGCGAAGTGTTCGCGGTAGCGAGCGACGGATCGCGCCGGCCAATCAGCGAAGGTGATCGGGTGTACGCGGGCGAGCAGCTAGTCACCGGTGTTTCCGGTGCGGTTGCGGTGGCCATGACCAACGGGCAGCAACTGACCCTGGGTCGGGACAGCAGCATCACCCTCGATACGCAGATGATCGCGGATCGCGGCGAGTCCCAGGCTCCGGTCGTCGAAACTCCACCGACTGCCCCCAGCGATGACGACCTCACCGATGTCGAGCGCCTGCAGGCTGCCATCGAAGCGGGTGACGACCCGACCCAGCAAGGTGAGGCCACGGCGGCTGGCCCCGGTGCTGGTGCCGGTGGCGCTGGCGGCGTAGGCGGTGGCCACTCGTTCGTGATGCTCAGTGAAGTAGGTGGAGCACTCGACCCGGTGATCGGCTTCCCCACTGCCGGGTTGCCTGGTGGGCCGGAATTTCCTGACGCTCTGCCAATCGCTACCGCCGACCCTGAAGTGGATGGCATTCCCACGGGCGGCACCGCCTCGAACGCGGTCGACGAAGATGGCCTGCCCGACGGTATCGTCGGTGGGGTGAACGATCTGGATGGCGATGCGAGACTGGTCACCGGGGGACTAGGCTACAGCTTCGGGCCCGACGGTCCGGGTACCTTCACCTGGTCGACTGCCGGTCTGGCAGCTCTGGGTGTTTCTTCGGGTGGTGTACCACTGACCTATCAGGTCAGCGCCGACGGCCTCCTCCTGACCGCCTTTGCTGGCGAGACGTTGGTATTCGAGGTGGAGGTTACCAACCTGCTGACCGGGGCTTATCAGTTCGAGCTCTTCGCTGCGCTGGACCATGCCGAGCCACCCTTGGGCGAAAGTGACGAGAACGACATCCTCTATCTGTTCAACTACACCATCATCGACGGTAACGGCACCCCGGCAAGCGGCAGCTTGAGCATTCTGATCGACGACGACAGTCCGCTTGCGATGGTCTCGCTCAATGAGCAGTCCGAAGGCGTGTCGCACGACGAGACCGCGGATTTGCAGGATAGCGACAGACCTCTGAAAGAGCTGCCGGCAGCATTTGCTGAGCTCGGCAGCGCGATGGGTTGGTCGAGAAGCACAGGTGCCGTGGTAAGTACCGCCGGTAGCAGCTACGGGGCGGACAATCATGCCGCAGCTAACACGGTTATCAGCCTGACCATTGCCGGTGGCGACGGCATCGACTCCGGGCTCAAGACGACTCTTGGAGAGCACATCTATCTGTTCAAAGAGGGCGACCTCATTGTCGGGCGGGTGGGTAATGCTGAAGGCGATGCTGCATTCGCGGTGATGATCGACCCAAGCTCTGGAGTGCTGAGCCTGGCCCAGTACCTGTCGCTGCAGCACCCGATCGGTGGGGCCAGCCATGACGAGGCGATCAGCCTGCTACTCGACGGCGGGGAAGGTGATTCGGTCAACCTGATCCAGGCGGTGGTGACGGTGACTGACAGCGACGGCGACGTGGCCGTCAGTGAGGGCGTTGGTGTTGGTCAGCTGATTCAGTTCGAGGACGACGGCCCGCGGATTCTCTGCTTTGAGCTAGAGCGGGTCAAAATTGTCGCCGACGAGTCGGTTGGCCTGGGTGGCTCATTGAAAGATGAGTTTGGCGGTCACGCCTGGCCTATCGACGAGTGGGGCCAGGGCGCTGGTGTCATCGGCCATGCCGAGGTCAAGGGCGAAGACCTGTTCCGTCTTCACGTAGAGGGTGGTGCGGATGGCGAAGACATCAGCAAACGCACCTTCGAATTCACTTTCACCGAAGGTGTTTTCTCCGGCCTGAGTGCCACCGACGGCGGAAAGATCTATCTGTTTGCTGGTGATGATGGCGATGTAATTGGTAAGGACAGCGATGGGCAGCCGGTTTTCCGTATCAGCATCAATGAGGAAACCGGCGACGTCGAGCTTTGGCAGTACGAGGCGATTAACCACGGTTACGACCACAACGACCACGATGCGCTGAAGACGTTGGCTAAGAATGTCCTGGGTGTGAAGGTCACTGTGTACGACGGTGATGGCGACAGTACCAGTGAAACTGTCGATTTGGGCAAGGTGGTCGGTTTCGAAGACGACGGCCCGAAAGTCACCTGCTTCGAGCTGCAGAAATGGGTCAGGGTGGTGGCCGACGAATCGGTCGGTAAGGATGGTTCGGACAAGGACGAGAAAGGCTACACCAAGCCCAACGACGAGGCTGGTCAACCTCACCATGTCATCGGCTATGCACGAGTGAAAGGCGAAGATCTGTTCAAACTGCAGGTCGATGGTGGCTCCGACGGCGAAAATACCAGCCGCCGCAGCTTCGAGTTCAGCTTCAGCAGTGGCGTCTTCTCCGGGCTCTACGCCACTGACGGTGGCGCCATCAAATTGTGGGCATCTGGCGACGATGTCGTTGGCATCGACAGCAAAGGTGACGTGGTATTCCGTATTCGTATAGATGAGCAGGATGGCGATATCCGGCTTTGGCAGTACGAAGCGATCAACCATGGTTACGACGGCAACGATCACGATAGCCTGGCCACACTGAAGTCAGGCGTGCTGGGTGTGAAGGTTACGGTCTACGACAAGGACGGCGACTATGACCGCTCGGACCGTGTCGACCTGGGCAAGGTGATCGGCTTCGAAGACGATGGTCCGTCAGTCGATCATTGCAGCACGGTGTATGTCGATGAGGATGGCGCTGAGGCACATGGCGCCTTGCCACTGCCCGATGCCAATGATGGCGGCCCGGGGGACTCCGGCTATGACGTTGCAGGCACCGGTAGCCTGGGTATAGATGCTGGGGGCGATGGCCTGAAGAGCCTGAGCTTCAGCGAAGGTGCAGCCAAGACCATTTCCGGGCAGCCAGTCACCTCTGGCG
The DNA here is from genome assembly GCF_002843095.1 of Pseudomonas sp. YY-1. Taxonomy (NCBI): domain Bacteria; kingdom Pseudomonadati; phylum Pseudomonadota; class Gammaproteobacteria; order Pseudomonadales; family Pseudomonadaceae; genus Pseudomonas; species Pseudomonas sp. YY-1. The sequence goes on from NZ_PJLX01000007.1 coordinate 178,509, forward strand.
GGCACGCGGTTATGCTGGACTGGCAACCCGGAGCGGGTGGCGAGGGCGGCATGCTCGAAGGCTACTACATGACCGACTCGGGCAAGGTCACCGTATTTACCTTGCAGGTTGCGGCTAACAATCAGGATTACACCTTTACTCTGAAAGCGCCGCTGGATCACAAGGTTGCGGGTACCGAGGACGAGTTGCTTCTCAAGCTGGGCTTCACCGTCAAGGATGGTGACAACGATGTTGCCAGCGGCATGGTGAAAGTGGTGGTCGATGACGACACCCCGATACTCGCTGATGTGGGCCCTGAACATTGCCTGACGCTGACTTACCAGGGCGGCGATGCCTCGTATGCCAACAGCTATGGCTATTACATCAAGGGAGATGGCGGACAGCCGGTCAGTGGCCAGGTCGTCTGGGGCAATACCCCCTTGCTGAGCGTTGGTGAGTTCATCACCCTGCACGGCCTGGATCCGGATTCCGTAGGGTTCTTCATCATTCCCAATGGGGGAGCTAATGGTGTCGCTGACGGCACCGATGTGACCTTCAAGGAGGTCGATGGTCAGTGGCAGGCAGTCGCTGGCGATAACGTGCTTTACGGTGCAAGTGGTGCCGATATCGTATTTAGTGACCCGGCGCTTAATCCGGGCGATAAACCGCATCTTCTGGATAACGGCGCACCGGGCAATCAGAACTGGGAGGATATAAACGTTGGCGGCGACAACGACTACAACGACGTCAACATTCAGGCCACCTGGACCGTCAAGGCTCCGGTCGGTGGCACGGTGCATGAGGACAGGTTGAATGAGCCGCATCAAGGCAACCCGGAAGCTGGGCAGCGCCTTGTGGTCAGTACCGAATCCGGCGCTGCCAGTCTGACCTCCCTGGTTGCCTTCGGTGCCGATGGCCCCGGCAGCTTCGGCTTGGTCGACACCGATACCGCGGCGATGTTGCTGAACGATCAGGGCCTTGCTTCGGGTGGTGAGCCGTTGACCTATGTCGTCAGCGAGCAAGTCGTCGGTGGTGAGGTGGTTAGCACGACGCTTACGGCAACGGCCGGCGCAGGGTATGAGGTGTTCACCCTGGTCATTCATGCCAACGGTGACTTCAGCTTCGAACTGCAGGGGCCGCTGGACCATCCGCAAGCGGACGGCAACGACTCCGAGCTTTGGGCGAGCGGTGGCTTTACGGGCATTGATTTCACTGCCCTGTTGACGGCTACCGACGGTGATGGGGATCCCGTCCAGATACCTGCCGGCACCAAGGGACTGTTCGTGATCAACGTCGAGGACGATGTGCCGAGGCTGTGCGTGGATGTCGAACAACAGGCGCTGGCGCAGCTGCAGGCCGCACTGGACGAAACGCGTGGTGATATTGACCGCTACGCCGACAATGACGATACCCCTCAGGGTTACAGCAACGATGATGTTCCGCCCGCGCTGGCGCAGTTCACCACTCAAGTGGTTGGTGGTCTGGCTACGTTGTTCGGCGTGACGGCCAGCGCTGGGGCGGACGGCGCGGCGTCGCAGAGCGCGGTGCTGAGCTTCGTCGGGATTCCGGAGGAAGGCTTGGCTACCAATCTGCTGGCAACCGAAGGGGGGGCCATCAAGCTGATTATCGATCCAGATGACAGCTCAACCGTACTGGGCATCGATACAGCGGATAACACGGTCTTCAGCATCGCCATCGTGACCGTCGATGGTAAGCCTCAGTTGCAGACCACCTTGTTCGAGGCCATCAAGCACCCGGACAACGACCAGCGTTTCGATGAGGCCGTGGATCTGTTGCTGCAAGGAGACGGGGCGCTGAAACTGCAGTACGAGGTGACGCTTGTAGACGGCGACAACGACAGCGTAACCAAGACTGGTGAGATCGATCTGGTGAACGACGAGACATCCTACTTCTCGTTCCAGGACGACGGCCCGACGGCTGCTCTGATGTCCAATGTCGCTGTTCCTCTGGCCATTCTTGACGAAACGCGGCCGGTTGGTGCGGATATCGGTGGTAGCCATGCGGCTCTTGGTGATGACTCGGTGACGGTTGATTTCACCGCCAATTTCGACACCAGCAACGCGGTTTATGGCTCCGACGGGCCCGGCGCGATCACCTACAGCCTGGAACTGACCGGAACGGATGTCGCGACTGGCTTGTTTGGTCTGGATCCATCCGACCGCTCGGCAACGGACGGTGATGGCTTCGGTCGTGGCGAGGCCATCGTGCTCGATCAGCTGTCACCGGGAGTAGTAGTAGGGGTCGGCGCGATCAGCGGCGACACCTATTTCAGCATCGAGCAGGTGGGCAGCAACGGCGAGCTCAAATTCACCCAGGTGAAGAACATCTGGCATGCCGATGCGAGTGATGCCGACGACAGTGCGACGCTGACGCTGGCCAATGCCGACGCGCTACAACTGGTGCAGACGGTGACTGATGGCGACGGCGACAGCCACAGCGTTGGCCTCAATCTGGGGCAGGGCGTGTTCGTGATCGAGGACGATGGCCCCCAGGCCCAGGACAACTCGATCTGCGTCAGCGAAACCAATGCGCCGCCCTTCAATCTGGTTCTGGTGATCGACACCTCCGGCAGCATGGTGCCGCCGTTGTCCAATCGGCTGGCTCTGGCCAAGGCTGCCTTGGTCAACATGCTGCAGAGCTACGAAAGCTTGGGCGTCCCGCTCAATATCTCGGTGATCGACTTCGAATCCAACGCTCAACTGGTGGTGACTAACGCGTCCGATGTCGACAGCGTCATCAGCACCATTCAGGGCCTGGGAGGTGGCGGCGGCACCGACTACAACGATGCATTGACTCTGGCGCAGAGTCATCTCAGCAGCAATATCAGTAGCCCGAGTTTGGCGGGTTATGAGCACCGGGTTTACTTCCTTTCCGATGGCGAACCCAACGAAGGGGGAGTGCCTGCGGGCTGGGAGACATTCGTCAATACCAACGAGGTCGAGGTTTTTGCCGTCGGTTTGGATGTCTCTGGCAACGCGGCGGCGATCAACGCGCTGCAGCAGGTCGAGGATAATGACGAGGCGCCGACTCTGGTGAACTCCGCGACCGACCTCAACGCAACCTTGCAGGCTACGGTACCGACGCCGGTGACCGGTAACGTCGTCAGCGATGTCGATCCGGTGAGTGGCGTGGATCACCTGAGCAGCGACGAACCCGTGCTGGTGACCCAGATCAGTTTCGTGGTCAGTGATGTCACCCCATACCAGAGTGGCAGCAATCCGGCCGACGCGATCAGTGGCAACACGGTGACCTACTACGTCCAGGCTGGCACCACCGGGGTGATCGTCACCCCATTGGGCGGCAGTCTGGTGGTCAGGGCCGATGGCAGCTACAGCTACACGCCGCCGCTGAACGTCTCTGCCGACAGCCTGGAGCAATTTACCTACACCATCGTCGATGGTGACGGTGACGGCTCCAGCGCCAATCTGAATATCTGTGTACTCGATACCAGCCCGCTCACCGCGAATCTGGTGCATGAGGACGCGTTGAGCCCGGATGGCCTGGCCAACGACGGGCCGGCGGTCACTCAGGCAACAGGCGACCTGTCCGGAGTGGTGACCGATAGTGCCGGCGTCAGCTTTGGTCTTAGTGGGGGAGCAATCACAGGGCTGACCTCCAATGGCGTACCGGTGACCTTCAGCGTTCAGGGCAACATGCTGGTCGCCAGCGCCGGGGCAGGTAACCCAGTGTTCACCTTCACCCTGCAGAGCAACGGCCAGTATGAGCTCAACCTGCTGGGGCCAGTCGATCACCCTGCCGGTGGCGACGATGAGCAGGTGATGGTGCTTGATCTGAGCGGCTTTATCACGGCCAGCAACGGCTCTGGCAGTGTGCCGCTGGTGCGTGACTTCCAGATCGCCATCGAGGACGACATGCCAGTCGCCCAACCGCAGACTCTCACGGGGCAGGTCTCCTGCGGAGTGGATACCAACCTCATGCTGATTCTCGATGTGTCGGGCAGCATGACCTCGAGTGCCGGCTTCGATGGCCTGAACCGCCTGGAAGCGGTGAAACTGGCAGCCATCGAGTTGATCGAACGCTACGAGGCTCTGGGCGAGGTGAAAATCACCCTGGTGACCTTCGCAGCCGGTGGCTATGAGCAGAAGGTCTGGGTGGACTTCCAGGAAGCCAAGGCGGCGATTCTGGATCTGACTGCCGGTGGTGGCACTTACTACGATTCGGCGGTGGCCCAGGCCCAGACCAGCTTCGTCAAGGATGGTGCGCTTGGCGGTGCGCAGAACGTCTCCTACTTCCTCTCCGATGGCAACCCGGACCCGTCCAACCGTGATCTGTCCACCACCGAGCGGCAAGCATGGGAGAACTTCCTCAACACCCAGGATATCCGCTCCTACGCTCTGGGCTTCGGGGGATCGACCCTGGCGGCGTTGAATCAGGTGGCCTATGACGGTACTGGCTCCGGGAGCGACGACAACGGTGTACTGATCACCGATATGAGTCAGCTCGGCGCGGTGCTTGGTGCTACCGCGACGGCACAACCCATCGTCGGTAACCTGGCCGAGCCTTCCGGTGTCTCGACCTTTGGCGCCGATGGAGGCTTCGTGCTGTCCATCACCGTCAACGGTACCGTCTACACCTACGACCCGTCAGGGGGCGGCTCGATCAGCGCGGGACCGGGAGCCAACACCTGGAGCTTCGACACATCGAGCAACGAGTTGCAAGTGATCACCGATCTGGGCGGTCGCATTCGAGTGGACATGGACAGCGGAGCGTTCGTCTATACGCCGCCAGTGAGTGCTGGCTTGGTCAGCGAGAGCATCGATTTCGTCCTGCAGGACAACGACGGTGACAGATCCGGTGCGAGCCTCGACCTGAGTGTCGATCTGCGGCTTCAGACTCTGGTCGCGCGCGACGATACGGTGCTGACCAACGACTCCAGCCAGGTCTGGATTCCCAAGTGGGCGCTGTTGGTCAACGATACCGGCCCGTACGGTGCCCGCCCCAGTTTTGGCAGCATCTCCCTGGCGACCATTGCCGGCCTGTCGCTGATTGCTCAGGCCGGGGAAAATCTGACCTTCAACGATACCGGAGTCAGTGGTGGTGGTTTCAGTTACACGGCCAACGCCGGCAGCAGTAGCGATGATGCCTGGGTCAGCGTGACCTATGACTCGGGTATCATCAACGGCACCTACCAGAACGAAATCCTGATCGGCCGCGACGCAAGCAAAGACAGCCTCAAAGGCGGGGACGGCGACGACATCCTGATCGGGCGTGGTGGTAGCGACGAGCTCGAAGGTGGCTACGGCGACGACCTGCTGGTCGGTGGTGCGGGAGGGGATGTCCTTGACGGCGGCGAAGGCAACGATACCGCCAGTTACCTGGATGCCGGTTCGGGCGTGCAGATCACGCTGAGCAACTCGGGTAATGCCAGTGGCGGAAACGTTGGCGGAGGCGCCTCCGGCGACAACCTAAGCAGCATCGAAAACCTGATCGGTTCGAACTTCAACGATCAACTCATCGGAGGCAATCAGGACAACGTGCTCAGCGGCCTGTTGGGCAATGACACACTGTATGGCGGCGGTGGCAACGATGTGCTGATCGGCGGTCGCGGTAACGACATCCTGAGCGGTGGATCGGCGAACAACAGCAGTGGTCAGGACACCTTCGTCTGGCTCAATGGCGATTCCGATGGTGGTGTCGATACGGTGCTCAACTTCGTGCGCAACTTCAATGGCTCGAGCAACGGTGATTGCCTGGATCTCTCCGATCTGCTGGTCGGGGAGCATGGCTCCGCCGGCGATGTCGGCAACCTGCTCAACTACCTGCAGATCACCTCCAGTCAGCTATCTGGGGTAGGAAACAGCGCGTGGGATACCACGATCAAGGTCAGCGCCATGGGCACGGGCGATTTCAGCAGCCCCGATCAGACCATCGTGTTGCAGGACGTCAACCTGCTGGGCGGCAACGGCGTGGGTGGGTACGGCGCTGGAGGCGATACTGGCAGTGTGATTTTGGCGATGCTCAACGACGGAACTTTAAATGTAGATACGGTCTGACCTTCGCTTATATGATCGACCCGCTATCGTTCAGATAGCGGGTTTTTTTTGCCCAGGAGAAATAGGCATGGTTTACGTACAGCGCGACGCGGCCGGGCGTTTGTTGCGGGTTGAACATGAACCCTTCGAAGGGATGACGGAAAACCTGGCAGTCGAAAGCGAGGAGTTGCATACCTGGCTGGCTGCCAAGGAAGAGGTCAAGGCGCGCCTGGACAGCCTGAAGCAATCCGACCTGGAGCTGGTGCGCGTGTTGGAAGACGTGGTCAGCGTGCTTGTAGAGCGCGGTGTGATCCGCTACACCGACCTGCCCGAGGCCGCTCGGCAGAAGCTCGACCAGCGTGCCATCGCCCGCGCCGAAATCGAGGGTCTCAGCGGCCTGCTTGGCGACGACGAGCACGATCTGGTTTAAACCAGGCCTTTGTAGGCTATGCGCCGCGCGGCGAAGCGGCCGGTGCGCCAACCGTAATTTTCAGAAACTACCCCCGGTAGGGGCTCCTGCAGCTATTGCTTGCCCCACGGCGCCGGTGCGCCGATCAGACGGCCCATGGCGCCGTGGATGCCCAGTTCGGTCAGCACTGCGAGTTCCTCTTCGGTTTCCACCATCTCGGCGATCAACGGCAGGTCGATGTTGTTGGTGGCGCGGAAGATCGCTTCGATGAACATCCGCTTGTCGCCCTCCTGGTCGATGGCGCGGATGTAGGTACCGTCGATCTTCAGGTACGCCAGGCCCAGGTGGGTGAGGTTACCAATCAGGCTGAAGCGCCCACCGAAATGCTGCAGGCCCAGGCTGAAACCTGCCTCACGAATCGCCTGGCTCAGCGCTTCCAGCTCGGCGGGTGGCGGTAGGTGGCGTTCATCGATTTCCAGCGTCATCAGGTGCGCTACGTCTTTGTGCCTGTTCAGCGCATCCAGCAGGCGCGCTTTGTCCTGTTGATTACGCAGGGTCGCGGCAGACAGGCTCAACGCCAGAGGGCGAGGATGTTGCGTCAGGTGCTCCAGGCTGTGTTCGAGCATCGCCAGATCGAAGCGCGCGGTCCAGCCCAGGCGCTCGATCCAGGGCAGGAAGCGCCCGGCGGTGATTGCTTCGCCGGCTGGATCAAGCAGGCGTGCCAGGACCTTGTGCTGCATGAGCCTGCCCGTCGCGCATTCGGCGACAGGCTGGAAATATAACTGCAGTTTGCCCTGAGTCAGCGCATCGTCGATCCAGCTGCGCCAGTCATGCAAGCCCTGAGTGGTCCGGGCGGTGAAGTCGTCGAGGCGTTCCCAGCACTTGTCGGTGTTGCTCTGTGCCTGAGCTAACGCCTGGTCCGCGCGACTCAGCACCACCTCGCTCTGTTCGCCGGGACGAAAGGCGGCAATCCCGATGTGGGCAACGGGATCGCAGTCGCTGGCACCGGTCTGCTTCAGGCTGTTCAGCGCTTCGCTTAGCTCACTGGCCAGGCGCTCTGCGTCCTCGCTATTGAGACCGGGCGCCAGCAGCGTGAACTCGCCGCCGCGGTTGCGCGATGCCAGCCATTGGCTGCGCCCTGGTAGCGCCAGCAGTTGTCTGAGTTGATCGCCCAGCGCGGCGATCAGCGCGTCGGTGCGTTGACCACCGAGACGCTGGTTGAGGCCGCCCAGGTCGTTGAGGCGCAGCAGCAACAGATAGCCATCTGGATGCTGCTCGTTGATCACCAACTGGTTGCTCAGGCGTATGTCGAACTGACGGCGGTTGGCCAGGCCGGTGAGACTGTCCTGATAGGCTTCTTCGCGCAATTTCTCGCTGCGCGTGGCCTCTTCGGCGAACAGCGTCTTGAGCTTGTCGACCATCTGGTTCATCGCCAGCACCACACGTTTGAGTTCCGGTGTGCGTGGCACGCGGGGCAGGGTGAGAAATTCACGGCGAGTAATGGCCTGCGCCTGCTGCACCATGTTGTCCAATGGTCGCAGTTGGGTACGCAGCAGCCAGCCGCCGAGCACGGCACTGACCAGGCCGCAGAGCAATAGCCAGAGCAAGCTGCCAATGGCGCTGTCCCACAGGCGGGCGAGGGCGAACTGCGGGTGGCTGAGCACTTCGACCCGTGCTGCCTGCTCCCAGCCGCGCATGATCAATGCATCGCCACCCTGGGGCCGCAGATCGACCAGGTCGACGAACCAGTCGGGTACGTTTTCGGGTTTGATCTCGGTGCTGCGCTCGACGATCACGCTGTCGTCGGCGATGCGCACCACGCGAATGCTGGTGAAGTAGCCACTGTCGAAGATCGAACTGACCATCAGCTCGATCATCGTCGGATCGTCCACGTGCGGGGTCAGCGACAGGCCCAGTGCCGTGGCGGCATCCTGAGCGTGCGAGCGCAGTTGACTGATCGACTGTTCGCGCGAGCTTTCGACACTGGCGATGAAGCTGCCGGTGAAGGCAACCACCAGGAACAGGCAGATGGCGAGGAACAGTTGTTTGAGCAGGGACATGGTTTCCTCCTAGCCTTCGCCCACGGCGAAACCTTCGGCATGCATTTTTTTCAGGATGTCCTGCCAGCGCGAGAGCTTCTTGGAGTCGCTCTTGCGCGTGTTCGAACCGGGCAGGTAGAGGCCTTCGGCATTGAAGGCGTACACCGGCAGCAGGTCGTTGCGTTGTGAGGCAGGGCGGATGTCGTTGATCAGGTTGTCCAGTACCAACGGCTCGGCAGTGGGGCTGGCGTAGTAGGTCAGCACCATGTGCGCCTGGTTGTAATTCAGCGCCTTGACGTAGGTGATGCGCAGCTTCTCGCTGGGGATACCGAGGCGGCGCAGGGTGAAGTACTTGGCGATGGAGTAGTCCTCGCAATCGCCTGCGCCCTTGACCAGCATTTCTACTGGCGTGGCCCAGTAGTCGTTCTCGCGCCAGAGTTGGATGTCATCGACGAAGCGGATGGTGCGGTTGAAGAAGCGATTGACCTCGTTGAGCTTGTCCGGCTCGTTCAGGCTGGCGCTGCTCTTGATCAACTCTTCCCAGTCGAGAATGCGTTTGCGAGCCGGGCCGAGGTTGCCGTAGCGGGTTTCCGCGTTCTTCACGATCACGGCAAAGTCCCAGTCGGCGACTGCCAACGCGGCCAGCAGCGCGCCGCCAATCCACAGGATCAGCAGCCGCCACCGCCATCCCTGAACGCGCAGCCGTCGCATGGGGTCGTCGTCTCCAGGCTCGATTGACAGAGTCTAGGCGAGGTGTCGGATTTTTGCCGGCCGCTTCGTTAGAGCAAGGAAGTAGCGTCAAAAGCTTGTCGAAGAGGTGGCTGGTAGCCGTAGCCGAATGCAATCCGGGATGCGTTTAGCGCTCAGGGATTGGGCAGGGTTTTCTGCTTGAGGATGTACAGGCTGACCAGCACCGCACTGCTCAGCATGAATACGCGCGCCCAGAGCATGGGCACCAGATAGCAGGAAAAGCTGATGCTGGCCCACATCAGCACCAGGGCGTAGATCTTGCCCTTGAGCGGGATGCCCTGGCCTTCCAGGTAATCGCGAATCCATGGACCCAGGTGCGGGTGGGTGACCAGCCAGAGGTAGAAACGCCGTGAGCTGCGTACGAAGCAGGCCGCCGCCAGCAGCAGGAACGGCGTGGTCGGCAGTACGGGCAGGAAGATGCCAATGACCCCGAGGGCCACGCTCAGCCAGCCGATGCTCAGCAGCAGGTAGCGGACACTGCGGTGGCGGCTTGGCTGGATATCACGCGGCATGTGTGGGTCTTGGCGGCAGCCGGGGCTGGGCCCCGGCTGGCACTGTCAGTGGCGGGGTTTGAGCAGCGCAGGTTTTTCTTCCGGAGCCTGGCACAGCAGGAAGAGGGCGGTCAGCAGCTCGGGAATCTGGTCGATCATGCTATCCACCAGGTCGCGGTCGCGAGCGATCTCGGCAAATTCCTGCTGCTCGTCGAACAGACCCGAGCCGACCATGATCGGCAGCAGCAGCTCGCTGACTTCGTCTTCGGCATCTTCGAACCACACGGCTTCACGCAGGAACACGCCTTCCATGAAACCGATGCACCAGCCGCGCAGGTCGGAGTCGTCCGGCTCTTCGCCGAGGTCCAGGTCGCAGGGCAGTTCAGGCTCTTCTTCGCCAGCCAGCTGACGGGCGATATGCGCCTTCAGGTGGATCAGGGTGCTTTCGATCTCTTCGCGTTCGGCGTCGCTGCGGTAGTGCGGCGGCTCAGCGAACAGCGCGTCGATCCACTCGCGGTCTGGCACCTGATCGGGGCAGATCGCCAGGGCTGTCAGGTAGCCATGGGCGGCCACGTAGTCCAACGCCTCTTCGTGCAGCTCATCGGCATCGAGAAAGGCTTGCAGGCGGGACAGTTGCTCAGCGAAGGACATCGTGGGGTTACCTTGAGGCTTAGGGGATAAACGAGGAAGGATTCTAGTTCACCGCTGCCTCTGCGACCAGCGCGGGTGCTCTACTGACGGCGATTCAACGGCTTCGGACGGGTAGGCGCCCTGTTACCTGCGATCCTGCGGCATAATGCGCGGCTAGATTTGGAGGCCTTCATGCTCGACCACGCCATGCGCATTCTCAAAGACGTTTTCGGCTACGACGCCTTTCGCGGCAATCAGGCCGCGATCATCGAGCGTGTGGCTGGCGGCGGCGATGCCTTGGTGTTGATGCCTACCGGCGGCGGCAAGTCGCTATGCTTCCAGGTGCCGGCACTGATGCGCGAGGGTCTGGCGGTGGTGGTTTCACCGCTGATCGCCTTGATGGACGATCAGGTGGCCACCCTCGACGAGTTGGGTGTGGCAGCTGTGGCGCTGAATTCCACCTTGAGCCCTGACGAGCAGCGCGAGATCGCCGACCGTATCCGTCGCGGGCAGATCAAGATGCTCTACCTGGCGCCCGAGCGCCTGGTGCAGCCGCGCATGCTGAGTTTCCTGCAGGGCCTGGATATCGCCCTGTTTGCCATCGATGAAGCGCACTGCGTGTCGCAGTGGGGGCATGATTTCCGGCCTGAGTACCTGCAGCTCGGTCAGCTTGCTGAGCTGTTTCCCAATGTACCGCGCATCGCCCTGACCGCCACCGCGGACAAACGTACCCGTGAGGAAATCGTCCAGCGCCTGCATCTGGATAACGCCGAGCGCTTTCTGTCGAGCTTCGACCGGCCGAACATCTTCTATCGCATTCAGCCCAAGGATCAGCCGCGCAAGCAACTGCTCGGTTTTCTCGCCGCGCGCAAGGGCGATGCCGGCATCGTCTATTGCCTGTCGCGCAAGAAGGTCGAGGAGGTTGCCGACTTTCTCAGCAGTCAGGGCTTCCCGGCCTTGCCTTATCACGCCGGCCTGCCCAACGAATTGCGTGCCTTCAATCAAAAGCGCTTTCTCAATGAGGAAGGCCTGATCATGGTGGCCACAATTGCCTTCGGCATGGGCATCGACAAGCCCAACGTGCGCTTCGTCTGTCACCTCGATCTGCCCAAATCGCTGGAAGCCTACTACCAGGAGACCGGTCGCGCCGGTCGTGACGGTCTGCCGGCCGATGCCTGGATGGCTTACGGCCTGCAGGACGTGATCTTCCTCAAGCAGATGCTCAACAATTCCGAAGGCGACGAGCGCCACAAACGTATCGAGCAGCACAAGCTCGATGCCATGCTCGCCTTGTGCGAGGAAACACGCTGTCGCCGTCAGGCGCTGCTGGCCTACTTCGATGAAGAATTGCCCAACCCCTGCGGGCATTGCGATAACTGTATCGATGGCGTCGAGACCTGGGATGCCACCGAGCCGGCGCGTCAGGCGTTGTCGGCGGTCTACCGCAGTGGCCAGCGCTACGGCGTCGGCCATCTGGTGGACATTCTGCTGGGCCGTGACAACGAGAAGATTCGCGCCGCGGGTCATCAGCACCTGGCAGTGTTCGGCGTCGGCAAGGGTTTTTCCGAAGTCGAGTGGCGAACCCTGTTCCGCCAGTTGGTCGCCCGCGGCTTGGCCGATGTCGATCTGGAAGGTTTCGGTGGTTTGCGCCTGAGTGAGACCTGCAGGCCGCTGCTGCGTGGTGAGGTCAGCCTGCAACTGCGTCGTGAGCCCAAGCCGGCGCAGGCGGCCAAGGCCTCCAGTAGCGCTGCCAGCCAACTGGTGCGCGGCCATGAGCGGGACATGTGGGAGGCGCTACGCAGTCTGCGTCGTAAGTTGGCCGAAGAGCACAGCGTACCGCCGTACGTGATCTTCCCTGATGCCACGTTGCTGGAAATGTTGCGCAGCCAGCCCAGCTCGCTGAGTGAAATGGCCGAGGTCAGCGGCGTCGGAGCGCGCAAGCTGGAACGCTACGGCCAGGCCTTCCTGGAAGTACTCAATGGCAGCGGCGCGGATGACACGCCACCGCCGGTGGCCGATCTGCGTCATGAGCTGGTCAGCCTGGCTCGCGCCGGTATGACCCCGACGCAAATCGCCGGCCAGTTGGGTTGCACCGAGAAGAACGTCTACAGCCTGCTGGCCGAGGCAATCGCCCAGCAGCAACTGACCCTGGAGCAGGCGCTGGATCTTCCTGAGGAGCTATTGGGCGAGATTCAGGAGACCTTCCTCGATGGCGAGGGCGAGTTACCGGCCGTCAGCGAGATTGCCCCGCTGTTCGCCGGACGGGTCGACGAAGCGGTGCTCTACTGCGTGCGTGCGGCGCTGCAGGCCGAGTTCGAGATCTAAGCGTCCTCGGTGAAACCTGGCAGCCTGATTCTGGCGGCATTTCGCTCGCAGGGCTAAGGTGTGGGCAGGCCGCCAGATAACGAGGTGAGGGTGCCTGACTATCACGCCTGGTACGACGAGGTTCGTCCGAGCCCTTATGCCGAGCAGTTGAGCCTGGGGTTTCGGCGGTTGCGTTTTTCCCGCGCTCTCGAGCGTGAATATCGTGCGCATATGCTTGAGGACGGCTTCGAACTCAAACGTATCGCGCTCTGCGTCGCCACGGTCATCTGGCTGGCCCTGACGGTGCTGGACATGTTGGTGGTGCCTGCATCGCACCTGGGCTGGGTGATCGCAGTGCGCCTGGTGGCGCTGGTCATCCTGCTGGTTTGCGCGACCCTGATCCTGCGGCGGCGCCACAGCCATCTTCTGTTGCCGCTGAGCATGATCTGTATCCTCGTGCTCGGCGTGGGGGCAACGGTGATTGTCGGTATCGCTCATCGCGCCGACCCTGGCTACCCCTATGAAGGCCTGCTGCTGGTGAGCATGGCGGCGTACTTTCTGGTCGGCCTGCGTTTGAGCGAGGCGCTTGCCTGTTCTCTGGTGGTGTTGCTCGCCTATGTGCTGGCGGAATTGGCTGCAGGGCTGCCGGCTCCACGATTGATCAACAACCTGCTGTTCCTGGGGTTCGGTAATCTTATCGGCGCCGTCGGTTGCTACCTCCTGGAATACAAATCACGCGAGCATTTTCTGATCAGCCGCCTGATGCATCTGCTTGCCCACCACGACAGTCTTACTGGGCTGCACAACCGTCGCAGTTTCAACCGACAGTTCGAGCGCCTTTGGCGCCAGGCGCAGCGTGAGGGTATATCGCTGGCACTGCTGCTCTGCGACATCGACCATTTCAAGGCATACAACGATTGCTACGGCCATCAGGCTGGCGACGCGGCTTTGCAGCGTGTCGGAGCACTGATCGAGCAGGCTGCGCGGCGGCCACTGGATATGGGCGTACGGCTTGGCGGTGAGGAGTTCGCGCTGTTGTTGTTCGACATCAGCGCCGATGAAGCCAGGCTACGGGCCGAGGCTTTGCGCCATTCGCTGGAGGAAGCGGGCATTTCTCTCCGCGGCTCCGGGAGCGCAGATGTACTGACCATGTCCATCGGCGTCGCTTGCCTGAGCCCCGATAGCCAACCTGAATTGAGCCAGCTGTACGAACAGGCCGACCGAGCGCTATACGAGGCAAAGGCTTTCGGGCGTAACAGGGTTGCGGTCTGAGTTGGAGCCGTGGGCAAGGTGTCGGTCGCATTCTGCAATGCACGTGGCGCAATCTGCGCTTGCCCTGTGCATCGGGTTATGGCTAGCTGGCTAATAATTAGTTTTTGACCTTTGTATGAGTCCGCTTGCCCATGTCTTATCCCGATCAACATCGCTTTGCCATGCAGGTTGCCCAGCTTTCCCGTGCCTGGCGTTCCGAACTCGATAGGCGCCTGGTGGGCCTTGGCTTGTCCCAGGCTCGCTGGCTGGTGCTGCTGCACCTGGCGCGTTTCAGCGAAATGCCGACCCAGCGTGAATTGGCGCAGAGCGTCGGCGTAGAAGGGCCGACTCTGGCGCGCCTACTCGACAGCCTCGAAAGCCAAGGGCTGGTGATTCGTGTGGCGGTACCCGAAGATCGCCGTGCCAAGAAGATTGCGTTGCAACCGAATGCGCAGCCTCTGATCGAGAAGATCGAAGCGATTTCTACCCAACTGCGCCATGAAGTCTTCGCCGGTATCGACGAGGATGATCTGCGCCGCTGTCAGCAGGTGCATGCTCGAGTGCTCGGCAACCTGATGAAGTGACCGCCTGCACCGTCAAAAACCCGATCATTGTTTGAGCAGATCTTTTCTGCGCCTAGTTTTTGACTGATTCAACTTGATGGCACCGTGCTTTCGTCGGCAAACTGGCGTCCAAGCCGCTACTTTGTGAATTAGTAGCCATAATGCAATTCGAGGCGGTCTCGACAAGGACCTTGTCGCTCGTTCTCGGAATTATCAAGGGCGCCAGCCTCCCGGCCAAGGGACGCTCAGACAGGAAGTCGAGGAGGTGGCGTTCGAGCCGGATAAGCCTGGAGGTCACATGGCTCGGGTGCGTCAGTTAATGTTGGGTTTGGCGTCGGGGTCCGCTCTCTATTCGGGAATGGCACCAGCGCTCGGTTTGGGTGAAATCACGCTGCATTCGGCGCTCAATCAGCCATTCGAGGCGGAAATCGAGCTGCTCGAGTTGGGCGACCTGGGCGCGCAGGATCTGCGTGTCGGTCTGGCCTCGGCCGAGGTGTTCAGCCGTTCGGGTGTCGAGCGCTTCTACTTTCTCAACGACCTGCGTTTTACGCCGCTTCTGCAGGGTTCACGTAACGTGATTCGCGTGGTGTCCAACCGCCCGGTGCGCGAGCCATACCTGAACTTTATCGTCGAAGTGGCGCGTCCCAACGGCCAGCTACTGCGTGAATACACGGTTCTGCTCGATCCACCTGGCTCTTCGGCTTATTCCGCTGTAGCCGCGCCAAGCGCTGCTGCCGTATCGCAACCCTCTAGCCGCACCGCTGCACCAGCCTCGTCAGTCAGAGCGGTCACGCCGCCGAGTGCATCTGCTGGGCACCGTCATCAGGTCAGCCGTGGCGACAGCCTTTGGTCCATCGCCGCGCGTCTGCGTGAGCAGGGCAGCACGTTGTCTCAACAGGCGTTGATGGAAGGCATTCTTGCCCTCAACCCGAATGCCTTCGCTGGCGGCGATCCAAGTCGTCTACAGGCTGGCGCTGACCTGCTGCTGCCGGATGCCGCTCGTGCTGAGGCTACTCAGCCGGCCGCTGCTCCAGTCGCTGCCGAGGTCGACCCTGCAGCCACGGAAAGTGCGACCGAAGGGCCTGTAAGCGCGCCTCTGGCTGCTCTCGAACCTGCACTGCAACAAACCGAAAGCCTGGAGCTGTTGGCCGAGAAACAGCGCCAGGTCGATCTGGAACTGGCCAACCAGGCTGCGGAAAACCTGCAACTGCAACAAGGGCTGGCGCAACTGCAAGTGCAACTGCAGCAGTTGCAGGAGCAATTGGCGCAGAAGGATGCTCAGTTGGCTGAGCTGGCAGCGCGTCCGCCGGCCGAGCCGGTCCCCCAGCCCATTGCCGCCGCGCCGGTCAGTATCGAGCAGGCGCCCGCTGAGCGTGGCTGGTGGTCGACATTGTTGGCCGGTGGCATTGGGCTTCTGCTACTGCTCGGTGCGCTGTTCTGGGCTGTGCGGCGCCGTGGCGAGAAAACCAAACCGGTGGTGCAGGTCCAGCCAAAGGCGCAGCCACCTCAGCAACCGCCTCGTCCGCAACTCGCGGCGGTTGCCGTTCCCGTTGATGCTGCTCCGGTGGCCAAGGCTGTCCCGACGCCAGCCCCGGCACGTGCTCAAGGGCCGGTCGACCCGCTCGAGGCGGCCAATGTCTACATTGCCTACGGTCGTGTCAGCGAGGCGCGTGGTGAGCTTAGCAAGGCGCTGGCTCAGGACCCGCAGCGCAGCGATCTGCGCTTCCGTCTACTGGAGGTGCTGGCACTGTTGGGCGATGGAGCAGGTTTTGCGCGTGAGGAGGCGGTGCTGCGTGCCGAAGAGTTCGACACCGTACGCATCGATGCGCTGAAGGCGCGTCATCCTGATCTGCTGGCGACTCAGCAGGCACCGACCGAGCCTGTGGCTGCGCTGCAGCCGGCGGCAGCGCCTGCGACTGAACCTGATTTCCAGCTCAACCTCGACGACCTGTCGCTGGATGCCGACTGGGATCTGGTCAGCCCTTTCCCTGCTGCCTCCAAGGCCAAACCCAAGGCCGCTGCAGAGCCGGAGTTCGACCCGTCGTTCGCCAGCAACCTGCAGGAGCTGCCGGAGGTATTCGAGCTGCATCATGAAGACGAGCAGTTGAGCGCCTTCGGTGAGATGGAAATGGTGCTGAACGATGACGTGCCGGGGCTGGATGACAACTTCCTCGACGTTTTTGCCGGCGATGCTGATGCCACTGCTGCGCTGCAGGGCGATATCGACCAACTGGCGACCGACCCTGAACACATGGCCCAGCTCAACCAGGCGCTGGCTTATATCAAGCAGGGCGATATCGCCACCGCCTGCGACATCCTCAACGAGGTGATCGATCACGGCGATGACGAGCAGAGGAAGGCCGCGCGTCAGTTGCTGGCGGAAATCGCCTGAAAGGCTGTGTCGCTGTACCTGACCAGGCCGCGCATATGTCGCGGCCTGGTCGTTTCAGAAGCTCTTGCCCAGATTGAGATACAGCGCCTTCTCCCGCTCGTCGTTGAAGCCGTAGCTGAAGTTCAGCGGGCCTAGCGGGGTGTCCAGGCCGAGGAAGATGCTGGCTGCATTGATATAGCCACTGTCGAAGGCGTTGTCGTTGTTCCAGGCGCGGCCGCGCTCCAACGACATGCCCAGGTACAGCGGGAAGTTCAGCGGCAGCATCGAGGTTTGCGTCATGCGCCGGTAGTAGATCATCCGTGCCAAGGCCATGTTCTGGCCGCTCAGCGAGTCCTGGCGAAAGCCCGACAATTCCTGGGCGCCACCGAGGATGAAGCCCGAGGTGACCACCTCCGCCTGATCCAGGGTGCGCCCGTAGCGCCCACCGAACAGCCAGGTATTGGGGCCGTGACTATAGGCCTTGTCCAGTTTCAGCTGCCATTGGCGATATTCCTCGTCCGAGCCCAGGCCGTGATCATACTTGCGCAGCATCAGACCGATGTCCTCGCCTGTACGTGGGAAGTCGAGGTTGTCCAGGGTGTCGAAGGAGTACAGCAGCTCGTAATACCCCTCGCTGAAGCTGAAGCTGGGCAGATCACGTTCGCCGACGCGTACATCCGCCTCGCCCCAGGCCTGGGCGATACCGAAGCGAATCTCGCCGTTGTTGGCGATCTGCCGACCGAGGTTGAGACCGTAGCCGTAGCGCTCCAGGCGGTATTCTGCGATCGGGTCGTTGTCCAGAATCGCTTCGACGTTCTGCGCCTCGCCGAACAGGTAGGGCGCGACGAAGTAACGTGAGCCAGCGTCCAGCGGCTGATAAAACTCGCTGTAGAGCTCCTGGCGGTCACCCAGTTGCAAGCGAGTCAGCCATTCGGCGCCGAGCTCGTTGATGCCGTTGATGCCGTTGATGCGGTAACTGGCGCCGATATTGAAGGCGCTGTCGCCGCGCATGTCGTCGGACAGGTTCAGCCCCAGGCGCAGATAGTCGGTGCCGGTGCGCTTGCCGCGCGCATCGATCACCAGGGCGCTACCGCGCTCGTCCAGCGGCTCTACGCGGTATTGCACGCGCTCAAAGTAGTCCAGGCCGTAAAGGGTGCCCATGTCTTTTTGCAGGCGATCCATGTCCAGTGGCTCGCCGAGTGGCTGGCGAATGTGCCGGCGAATCACCGCGTCGCCGACTTTCGAGTCGTTCTCCACATGGATCTCGCGAATCACCGGTGTGCGCTGTTCGCGCGAGCGCGCCATGGCCAGTGCCGGGTTGCCGGCACTGCCGGTGCGCAAGCGAGCCAAACGCTCTGCCTGAATCTGCGTGGCGCGATAGCCGGCCTCCATCATCTGTTCGCCACGATTGAAGTCGGCGACGCCAAAGCCAGCCAGAGGTGGCAGGATCAATACGTCGTCCGCTTCCAGCGTTTCGAGTTGCGCCTCGGAGTTCTTGCGCATCATCAGGTTGATCGACTGGTTCATCACGTCGACGACGGTGAGCAGCTCCTTGGCCGGTTTCAGTGGCATGCCCAGGTCGACGACGATGACGTGATCGACGCCCATCTGTCGCGCCACGTCGATGGGCACGTTGTTGACCATGCCGCCGTCGACCAGCAGGCGACCGTCTACTTCCACCGGGGCGAACACCGCCGGGATCGACATGCTGGCGCGCATCACCTGCGGCAGGTGGCCGTTGCCCATGATCACCTGTTCGCCCGTGACCACATCTGTGGCCACGGCGCGATAAGGGATCGGTAGATGATCGAAGTCGCGAGTGGCACTGCGGTGTACCAGCAGACTTTCCAGCAGCAGCGCCAGGTTCTGGCCCTGGATCACGCCCAGCGGCAGGCCAAGGCTGCCGTCGTCGCGAAAGCTGAGTTTCTGCTTGATCAGGAAATCGCGGTCGTCCTGCTTGCGCCGGAAAGGTACGTCCTCACGTGGCGGTGAGTCGGACAGCGCCTGTTGCCAGTCCAGTTCCAGCGCCAGACGCTCAAGTTCCGCCACCGAATAGCCGGACGCGTACAGCCCGCCGACGATGGCGCCCATGCTGGTGCCGGCGATGGCATCTATGCGAATACCTTGCTCCTCCAGCGCCTTGAGCACGCCAATGTGCGCCAGGCCACGGGCGGCGCCGCCGGACAACACCAGGCCGACGCGATCGGCGGCGATGACGGGCAGGCTGGAGAGGGCGAACAGGCAGAGCAACGAAAAGAGCAGGCGGCGCATGGCGGATTCCGGCAGGAGCAGAGACAAAGGCCGTTATTATAGGCATCAAGCCCCACAGTAGAGCCGCTGCCATGCCCGATCAGAAGCCCGAAATCGTCATCACCTATTGCACCCAGTGTCAGTGGCTGCTGCGCGCCGCCTGGCTGGCTCAGGAGCTGCTGAGCACCTTTGCCGACGAGTTGGGCCGGGTTAGCCTGGAGCCAGGCACCGGCGGGGTTTTTCGTATTCTCTGTGATGGCCAGCAGATCTGGGAGCGCAAGGCCGATGGTGGCTTCCCTGAGGCCAAGATGCTCAAGCAGCGGGTGCGCGATCTGATCGATCCAACCCGCGATCTGGGCCACAACGACCGTTAGAGTTTCAGGATCAACGCGCCATCCGCGCTGTAACGAAGATCGCGCTGACGATCAGCAGGCCGCCGGCCAGCATGCGCAGGGTCGGTTGCTCGCTGAACAGCCACCAGGCGAACAGAATTCCGTAGACCGGCTCCAGGGCGAAGATCACTGCCGTGGTGCGCGCCTTGAGCACGCGCAGGCTGGCGACGAACAGGCTGTGCGCCAGGCCCGTGCAAAAGATGCCGAGCATCGCCAGCCACAGCCAGTCCACCGGTCGCACGCTGGGCAGCAGTGGCCAGGCCAGCGGCAGGAAGCAGATCAGCACCGTGATGTTCTGGTACAGCGCGGCCTTTACCGGATCTAGGCCACGGGTGCTGGCGCGGTTGAGCAGCGACAGCAGGGCGAACAGAAAGCCCGACAACACCGCCCACAGCAGCCCGACGGTGGCGCCGCTGTTCAGGCTGAATTCGGGCGTGACCAGAATCAGTCCCAGGCATACCACGCCGACCATGGCGAACTCGCCGGGGCGGGTACGCTCGCGAAACAGCAGGCCCTCCAGCAGGACGGTGAAGGCCGGGAAGCTGGCGAAGCCCAGGGTGGCGATGGCCACACCGGAGACTTTCACCGCTTCGAAGAAGGTGACCCAGTGCGTGCCCAGCAGCAGGCCGCCGAGTGCCAGCAGGGCCATCTGCCTCAGGCTAGGACGCACCGCATTGCGGCTGCGCCAGAGCGTGGCAGCCAGGCCCAGGGCGAGCACGGCAAAGAGTGCGCGGCCGCCTGCAATCATGTTCGGCGTGGTCGCCGCGAGTTTGCCGAAGATGCCCGACAGGCCGAACAGCAGGGCACCCAGGTGAATCGCCAACAGGGCGTTACGCTGCGTCATGCCAGGCGCGCACCATTGGGCAGTGGCTGGTCGAAGCCTGCCAGGACGACGCGGTTCTCGCTGTCATAGACACCGGTGACCAGCACCTCCGAGCGCACCCCGGCGATTCGTTTAGGGGCGAAGTTGCAGACGCACAGCACCTGACGACCAATCAGCGCGTCGCAATCGTAATGCGCGGTGATCTGGGCGCTGGAGGTCTTGATGCCCAGTTCGCCGAGATCGACTTCCAGCACGTAGGCTGGCTTCAGCGCTTTTTCATTGGGACGAGCGTTGCGAATGGTGCCGACGCGCAGCTCCACCTTCTCGAAATCCTGCCATTCGATGGTTTGCATAAGGTACTCCTTCGATGATGCGGCGCAGTCTAGGGCTGCGTGCGATAGCTGTCTGTCGCGGGAGTGGTGAGTTTTGTCGCCAGGCTATCGAGGCAACGTGCGGGCATCGTTAACGGCCGGGTGCCCGGTGCACCCTACGGTTCGTGTGCTTGTTAACGCGTGCGGCGCAATTGCCGTGGCGTTATGCCCAGGTGGCGGGAGAGGGCTGCGGTGAAGGCGCTCTGCGAGTTGTAGCCGACCCGTGCGGCGATTTCGCCAACCGCCAGGTCGCTGCCACGCAACAGCTGTTCGGCGAGTTGCAGGCGCCGTTGGCGAATATGTTCCATCGGCGTGCGCCCGGTCTCGGCGAGGAAACGCGCATGGAAGCGCGCTACCGACAGACCGGCCAGGCGTGCCAGATCTGCAACCTGCAGCGGATGCGCTGCGTGCTGTTCGATATAGCGATCCAGGGCTGTCAGCGGCAAGCCGGGCGCTTCGGCATGCTGGCGGCTGCAGGCCAGGCTGCCGAGCAGCAAGGCCGCACCCTGGCCAGCGATGATTGGATCATTGATCGGGCTGCTGGCCAGCCAGTTGAGCAGCTGCCCCTGCGAGGGATCGAGTTGCAGTGCGTTGGGTTTGTCCAACAGACGCTGGATGTCGCTCGCATGGTGGCCAAGCTGGCGCTCCAGCCAGTCATTGGCCGGCAGGTCCAGCACCAGGCATTGGCTGCCACGCGGGCTGCCGCAGGTGTGGCGCGCTTCGGCTGGTACCACGGCCAGGTGATGGCGCAGTACCTGACTGCCCTGGCCGTCCACTTCGAATTGCAGCTCGCCCGCCAAGCCGAACACCAGTTGCGCGTGGTCGTGGCTATGGCTGAGCACTTCGTGGCTGTAGTGACGCAGGGACATGATCGGGAGCATGGTGGTTTCCTCGGCAACCGCCGCAGTGTAACGCCTGGGGCGCGGCAATGCCGTGTCATGGAACCGTCTTTTTCCCGTCACAAGCCTTTCACCGCAACCCCTCAAGCTCGACTAAACCCAGCCGGAGGTCGCCCATGACCAGCGCTCAGCTCGCCAAGCCCAGCCGCAAGCAACGTGTCCGCACCCTGTGGATTTCCGACGTACACCTCGGCACGCGCGATTGCCAGGCCGAGCACCTGGCAGCGTTTCTCAAGCGTTACCACGCTGACCGTATCTACCTGGTAGGCGACATCATCGATGGCTGGAAGCTGCGTGGCGGCATCTACTGGCCGCAGGCGCACACCAATGTGATCCGCCGCCTGCTGACCATGAGCAAGCGCGGCACCGAGGTGATCTACGTCACCGGCAACCACGACGAATTCCTGCGCCGCTACTCCAGCCTGCTGCTGGGCAATATCCAGCTGGTCGACGAGGCCGTGCACGTCACGGCCGATGGTCGGCAACTGCTGGTAATCCATGGCGACCAGTTCGACGTGATCACCCGCTATCACCGCTGGCTGGCCTTTCTCGGCGACTCGGCCTACGAGTTCACCCTGACCCTCAATCGCTGGCTCAATCACTGGCGCAGCCGCTGGGGCTACGGTTACTGGTCGCTGTCGGCCTACCTCAAGCACAAGGTCAAGACGGCGGTGAACTTCATCAGCGACTTCGAAGAAGCGATCGCTCATGAGTGCGTCAAGCGCGGGCTGCAGGGCGTGGTTTGCGGCCATATTCACCATGCCGAGATTCGCCAGGTGAGTGGCGTGGAATACATGAACTGCGGTGACTGGGTGGAGTCCTGTACGGCGCTGATCGAGCACTGGGATGGGCAGATCGAGCTTTATCGTCTGGCCGAAGCTCAGGCGCAGCAGGCCTGCGAGGAGCAGGCCATCGTCCTCGAGACCGGTGCATGAGGGTACTCATCGTCACCGACGCCTGGGCGCCTCAGGTCAATGGCGTGGTCACCAGTCTGGCTGCGCTGGTCGGCGAACTGCGTGGGCTGGGGCATCAGGTCAAGCTGCTGTCGCCCGCCGATTTTCGCGCCGTGCCGTGCCCCACTTATCCGGAGATTCCGCTGGTATGGGATCTGTGGCGCGTGGGTGCGGCGATTCGCGACTTTCGCCCGGACTGCGTACACCTCGCGACCGAGGGACCGCTGGGGTGGGCAGCACGGCGTTGGCTGGTCAAGCGTGGGCTGGCGTTTTCCACGGCGATCCATACGCGCTTCCCGGAGTACGTCAGCACACGCTGGCCGTGGATTGCGCCGCGTTGGGGGTATGCCTTCCTACGCGTTTTTCATCGCCCCAGCCAAGCCGTCCTGGTGACCACCGAGCGCTTGCGTGAAGAGTTCGCCGGCTGGGCTCTGCAACGGCTGCAACTGTGGCGCAAAGGTGTGGATACCCGGCTGTTTCGGCCGGACGAGACGCGCCTCCGACCTGGGCAACCGGTGTTTCTCTACGTCGGACGCATCGCCCCGGAAAAGAACCTGCAGGCCTTTCTCGATCTGGAGTTACCGGGTGAGAAGCGCGTGGTCGGTGACGGCCCGCAGCGTGAGGCGTTGCAGCAGCAGTATCCTCTGGTGCGCTTTCTCGGCTATCGCCATGGCCAGGCGTTGGCCGAGGCCTATCAGGATGCCTCGGTGCTGGTCTTTCCTTCGCGCACTGATACCTATGGCCTGGTGATGCTGGAAGCACTGGCTTGCGGTACGCCCGTGGCCGCGTTTCCGGTGGCTGGGCCGCTGGACGTGCTGCAGCAGGGGTCTAGTGGCGTGATGGACGAGGATCTGCGCGTCGCCTGCCTGGCGGCGCTGGAGTTGGATAGGAAGCGTTGCGCAGAACTGGCGGCAGCGCAGTCCTGGCGCGCCTCGGCGCTGGAGTTTCTGGCGTTGCAGCCGCTTATCGACGGTGAGCCGGTGGGGTTGGATGAGGCGTTACCGGATACTGCGTTGTGAGCGATCTTTATCGCGGCTGAAGCCGCTCCCACAGGGGAGGATGTAGGAGCGGCTTCAGCCGCGAATCGAGCTCAGGTTGTGCGCGTCAGAGAATGACCTTGTCGCGCAGCTTTTCGGCGGCCTGGTTGAGCGCCTGGATCACTCGCTCCTTGTCGAAGTTCTGAATACCGTTGGTGTCCAGGTACATGGAGAAGCCCGGCAGCTCGTGCTCGACGTAGCTGGAGGTGGCGCCCAGGTCGCGGCGGAAGTCCACCACCTGGTAGATCTGCACCGGGCGGGTGAAGCCCTTGACGGTGATCTGGCCCTTGTCGCGGCACATGATCACGTCCTTGACCAGCGAATAGGTCTCGTGGGAGATCAGGATCTCGCCGGATTCTGCGGCGCTCTCCAGTCGGCTGGCGAGGTTCACGTCGCGGCCGATGATGGTGTAGTCCATGCGCGTGTCGGCGCCGAAGTTGCCCACCGTGCAGTAGCCGGTATTGAGGCCCATGCGAATTTCCAGAGGCTTGGTGATGCCCTGGGCGCGCCATTGTTGGCGCAGCACCTTCATGTGCTTGCGCATGGCGATGGCCATGGAAACCGCTGCGACCGCATCCTTTTTGGCGCCATTGCTGCTGGGGTCGCCGAAGAACACCATGACGCAGTCACCGATGAACTTGTCGATGGTGCCGCCGTACTTCAGGGTGATCTTCGACATTTCATTGAGGTAGGTGTTGAGCAGGTCGGTCAGTGCTTCGGCTTCCAGCTCTTCCGACAGTTCGGTGAAGCCCTTGATGTCGGAGAAGAACACCGTGAGCTTCTTGCGCTGGGTTTCCAGGCGCACGCTTTTCTTGCCGGTGAAGATCGATTCCCAGACCTGTGGGGACAGGTATTTGGCCAGGTTGCGCGCCAGGCGTGCGGCCTTCTCCTGCTCACGCTTGATCTCGCTGCGCACCTGGGCCAGGCGCAGCCCTTGCTGGTTGACGAAATAAGCGGTAATGCAGATGTACAGGGTGGCGAAGAGGATGCTGACCAGCGCCACCAGCGTTGGAGTGTCGGTATTGGGATGAACGCCCACCAGCGCGGCGCACAATGCCATGCCGCTGGCGGCCACCAGCAGTCCCAGGCCTAGGTAGCGCACGCCGCCGATGACCAAAGCGCTGAAGCAGAGAATCAGCAGGAACATCAGGCTGGGTACGGCGGAGAAACCGAGCAGCACGCAGGCCGCGCCAGCATGCAGGGCGTCGAAGAACAGCAGGGCAAGATCGGTCTGCGCGGGGTAGTCGCGTTTGAAGCGGCGGCTCAGGTTGTGCGCCAGATGGGGATAGAGCAGGGCGTAGGGCACCATCCACAGGATGTCGTAGCCGAAGTGCCCCACGTAGGTGCCGGCGGCGATGCTGGCAGCCGTGGCGATATAGGCCAGTACGCGCGAATAGTATTCGCGCAACGGCGGCGTCGGCAGCCCGTTGGCACGGCTGGGGGTTGCTGGCTTCATCTGCTGGAACTGTCCCTGCTGGATTTCTGGCGTCTCTACTGGACGCCTGGCTGGTCTGCAAGACCTGAGCCAGAGGCTCGCTGGGCGGGGATCATAACCAAGGGGGTGGCGGCCAGCCAAGCACGGCCGCCGAACGGTGGCGCAGCAGAGGCCAGCGGTCAGGTGCTGGTGCTGTCCATGGCGGCCAGGTAGATGGAGTTCTTCGGCCGGGCGAACACGCGCTGCAGCATGGGTTCGAAGAAACTCAGCGGCAAGCTTTCGTAGTCGGGGTCGAAGGCAGCCGCGTCGTACGTGGCACAGAAGTCGATGGTCGCCTGGTATTGCGGGTGGTCCTTGAATTGCTCGCGCAGGTGGCGATCCATGCCCAGGTGGTGGAAGAAGTAATAGCCCTGGAAGATGCCGTGTTTCTCCACCATCCAATGGTTCTCGGCACTGACGAAAGGTTTGAGGATAGCCGCGGCAATGTCTGGGTGGTTGTAGCTGCCGAGCGTATCGCCAATATCGTGCAGCAGCGCGCAGATCACGTACTCCTCGTCACGGCCGTCGCGATGGGCGCGGCTGGCGGTCTGCAGCGAGTGGGTCAGGCGGTCGACCGGAAAACCACCGAAATCGCCGTCGAGCAGGCGCAGGTGGGCGAGGATGCGAGCGGGCAGTTCGGCGGCGTAGGCGGCGAAGTCTTGGGCGATGATGGCCCAATCCTCGGCCTGGCCATCTTGCATATGGGTGAAGCGGGCTCGGCTATTCATGGCATTTCTCGTTCTTGTTGTTCTGGGGCGTTACGGCAACCCTTGCTTCGGCACGTGTGGCTGCGGGCTAGAAGCGGATACGGCCGGTAAAGGCATCCTTGAGCATCACCCAGTCGCCCATCAGGCTATACAGCGGGTAATCGAAGGTCGCCGGGCGGTTCTTCTCGAAGATGAAGTGGCCGATCCAGGCGAAGCCGTAACCGGCCAACGGCATGGCTAGCAGCCACAACCATTGTTGGGTAAGCAGGGCATAGGCGAGGATCGTCAGCACCAGCAGGCTGCCGACGTAGTGCAGGCGGCGGCACACGGGGTTGCTGTGCTCCTGCAGGTAGTAGGGATAGAACTCGGCGAAGCTCTGGTAGCGCTCGGTAGTCTGGGCGGTCATGGCGCACCTCCTGTTATTGTCACGGTCGAGTGTAGGGTGGCTGTCTCCATCGGCCACTGACTTAAAGTGCCAGTCTAGTATCCTTGCGCCGCCAACCATGGCCTTGCTGATTGATCATAAGAACAAGACGATGAGTGAAAGAACCACCTCTTCCAACTGGGCATTGGCCATCGTGCAGGCGCTGGAGCTGGGCGGCGTCGACTGCGTCAGCCTGTTCGCCGAGCTGGGCATGGAGTACGCCGCGCTGAACGACCCGGATGCACGTTTCCCGCAGGACGGCATGACCCGGCTGTGGCAGCGCGCAGTGGCCCTGTCGGGCAACCCGGCGATCGGTCTGAACATGGCGCAGGTGGTACGTCCGGCGTCCTTTCATGTGGTGGGTTACGCGCTGATGTCCAGCCGCAACCTGCGTGACGGTTTCACTCGTCTGGTCCGCTATCAGCGCATCATCGGTGAAGGTGCTGACCTGAATTTCCTGCCGCAACCCGACGGTTACGCACTTAGTCTGGCCATTCACGGCGATCGCCTGCCGCCAGCGCGGCAGAGCGCGGAGGCCTCGATAGCTTATTGCCTGGCGTTCTGCCGCTGGATGACCGGCAAACCGATCCGCCCACGCGAGGTGCGCCTGCAAGGCCCCGCTCCGGCTGAGTTGGCGCCTTATCAGCAGGTGTTCCAGGCGCCATTGAAGTTCAACACCGAGCGTTATGAACTGATCTTCGACCGTGCCGATCTTGAGGCGCCGCTGCCCAGTGCCAATGAGGCGCTTGCGCAACTGCATGACCGTTTTGCTGGGGAGTACCTGGCGCGTTTCTGCAGTAGCCGTGTCACCCATCAGGCGCGCCAGGTACTGTGTCGCCTGTTGCCGCAGGGCGAGCCACGCCGTGAGGTGGTGGCACAGGCGCTTCATCTGTCGCAGCGCACCTTGCAGCGACGCCTGCAGGAGGAGGGCACCAGCTATCAGCAACTGCTCGACGACACGCGCCGAGAGTTGGCTGAGCAGTATCTTGGCCAGGTCGACCTGACGTTGCTGGAGGTTGCTTATCTGCTGGGCTTTGCCGACCCGAGCAACTTCTTCAGGGCGTTTCGCCGCTGGTTCGGAGAAACGCCCGGTGAGTATCGCAGTCGTCGTGGGCTGGCCGGTTAAGGTCCATCAACCACTCAATGGCGCCAGAAGGCGGGGAACAACAGCACCAGCACCGTGAGGATTTCCAGGCGCCCGAGCAGCATACCCAGGCTCAGTAGCCACTTGGCCGTATCGGGAATGGTGGCGTAGTTGCCGGCCGGGCCGACCATCTCACCCATGCCCGGGCCAACACCGGAGACCATCGCCGCCGCGCCGGTCAGGGCGGTGATCCAGTCCACGCCGCACATCGCTACTGCCAGGGCCAGCGTGGCGATGGTGATGGTGTAGAAGAAGGCGAAGGCCAGGATCGAACGAACGATGTCTTCATCCAGCCGGTGATGGTTGTACTGCTGCTTGATCACGGCGCGCGGGTGGATGAGCTGCTTGAGGTTGGCCTTGAGCAGGATGTAGGCGACCTGGAAACGGAAGATCTTCAGGCCGCCTGCGGTAGAGCCGGAGCACCCGCCAACGAAGCCCAGGTAGAAGAACATCATGCTGGCGAAGGGGCCCCACAGGTGGTAATCACCCACGGCGAAGCCGGTGGTGCTCATGATCGAGGTAATGTTCACCGCCACCAGGCGCAGTGCATCGAGCCAATACAGATCGGTGGTGAACCATTTCCAGCCAGCCAGCACGAACCAGCTACCCACCAGCAGCAGCAGAAAGCCACGCACTTGCGCATCGCGAATCAGTGCGCGGTAGTTGCCACGTAACGTGCTGACGTAGAGCACGAACGGCAGGCTGCCGAGCACCATCACCACGATGGCGACCCAGTGAACCGCAGGCTGCTGCCATTTACCCAGCGACGCGTCCGAGGTGGAGAAACCACCGGTGGCGATCGCCGACATGGCGTGGTTGATCGCATCGAACACGCCCATGCCTGCCAACCAGAAGGCCAGTACGGCGAAGGTGCTGAGGCCGACGTAGGCCAGCACCATGTACTTGGCGACCATGTGTGAGCGCGGCATGACCTTTTCCGAACGGTCCGAGGACTCGGTCTGGAACAGGCGCATGCCACCGATGCGCAGGATCGGCAAGATCGCCACGGCCATGCCGATGAAGCCTATGCCGCCCAGCCAGTGCAGCAGCGAACGCCAGATCAGGGTACCTGGAGACATGTCGTCGAGGCCGCTGAATACGGTGGCGCCGGTGGCGGTAATGCCGGACATGCTCTCGAAGTACGCGTCGGTAATGCTTGCGCGTTCGGCGAACATGAATGGCAGCGCAGCGAAGATCGATACCATCACCCAGCTCGACACCGTCAGCATGTACATGTCGCGTGGGCGCAGTTGCGTTTGTTTGGGTCTGCCCTGGGCGATCATGGCGATGCCGACGAGTGCGGTGATCAGGCTCGACCAGAGGAAGGCATTGATCTTCTGTGGTTGCTCGAAAATCAACAGGGTGACCACCGGCACCAGCATGCTCAGTGCCAGAGTGATGAGGAAAATGCCGTTGATGAAGGCGAGGATGCGCAGGCTGGCTAAAGGCATCGGTCAGTGTTTCCAGAAGCTGCGGGTGATCAGCACCAGCACGGTCAGAATTTCCAGGCGGCCCAGCAGCATGCCGGCACTGAGCAGCCACTTGGCTGAATCCGGCAGGCTGGCGAAGTTGCCGGCCGGGCCGATGATAGGGCCAAGGCCGGGGCCGACGTTGCACACCGCGGTGGCAGCGCCGGTCAGCGCGGTGACCCAATCCAGGCCGGTAAGGGTCAGGGCCAGGGCCAGCACGCCGATGGTGATCGTGAAGAAGAAGGAGAAGGTGATCATCGAGCGCACGATCTCTTCATCGAGATTGTGGTTGTTGTACTGCTGCTTGATCACCGCACGCGGGTGCACCAGCTGCATCAGGTTGGCCTTGAGCAGCACGTAGGCGACCTGGAAGCGGAAGATCTTCAGGCCGCCTGCGGTGGAGCCGGAGCAGCCGCCGACGAAGGTCAGGTAGAAGAACAGCAGCACGGCGAAGCTGCCCCAGGTGGTGTAGTCGCCGAGGGCGAAGCCGGTGGTGGTGACCACCGAGGTGACGTTTACCGCGACGATACGAAAGGCGTCGAGCCAGGCGTAGTCCGAGTTGATCCACAGCCAGGTGCCGAAGACCAGCCAGGTCAGCAGCAGAAAACCGATGAAGCCGCGAACCTGATGGTCTTTGAACAGGGCGTTGCGATTGCCGCGAATAAAGGCGACGTAAAGCATGAACGGCATGCCGCCGAGCAGCATCAATACCACCGCCGTCCAATGCACGGCAGGCTGTGGCCAGTGTGCCAGCGACGAATCGGAAGTCGAGAAGCCACCCGTGGAGATCGACGCCATGGAGTGATTGATGGCCTCGAAGGGGCTCATGCCCGCCGCCCAGAACGCCAGGAAACCCAGCAGGGTGAGGGCCAGGTAGATCAGCAACAGGTACTTGGCCGCCATGTGCGAGCGGGGCATCACCTTTTCGCCCCAGTCCGAGGATTCGGTCTGGAACAGGCGCATGCCACCGACGCGCAGCAGCGGCAGAATCGCCACGGCCATGCCGATGAAGCCGATACCGCCGAGCCAATGCAGCATCGAGCGCCAGATCAGGATGCCGGGTGACATGCTGTCCAGGCCAACCAGTACGGTGGAGCCGGTGGTGGTGATGCCGGACATGGTTTCGAAGATGGCGTCGGTGTAACTGATATGTGCAATCAGCATCAACGGCAGCGCGGCGAAGGCGCACACCACGGTCCAGCTACCGGTGGTTAGCAGGTACATGTCTCGCGGGCGCAGCTGAGCGTTCTGCGGTCGACCGGGAGCCACCAGAGCGAGACCTGTGATCAGGGTGATCAGGCTGGACCAGAGGAAAGCGTTGAGATCTTCCGGGTGCTCGAAGATCAGCAGCGTCAGCATCGGAATGGCCATGCTGATCGCCAGGGTAATCAGGAATATGCCGATGATGAAACCGATGGTACGTAGCGTCGGCAAGGCCATTTAGGGGGCTCTGGCGGATTGTAAAAGTGCGCCATTCTACCCGTGGACGGGCGGCTGTAAACCGCTGCACCAAGGGGCTTTACAAGCGCATCGCCAAGCATAGAATAGCCGCCAGTTGCCGACGTCCGTCGGTTTCCGAGTCCTCCCCAAATGTCCGAAGCTAATCCTTGCCTCACGTGCGGCGCCTGCTGCGCGTTTTTTCGTGTGTCCTTCTTCTGGGGCGAGTGCCAATCCGCGGGCGGTAGCGTGCCGGATGAGCAGGTTATCCAGATCAGCCCTCACTACGTCGCCATGCGTGGCACGGAGAGCAAACCGGCACGTTGCACGCAACTGTTGGGCGATGTCGGTTGTGGGGTGCGTTGCACCATGTATGAACAACGTTCGAGTAGCTGCCGCGAGTTCGAAGCGTCATGGGCGAACGGTGAGCACAACCCGCGTTGCGACGATGCGCGCAAGGCTTACGGTCTGCCACCGCTCACTCCGCCGGTGCAGCCGGTGATATCGCCTGACCGCGTCGCCTGACGGCAGCTCAAAACGCAGGTAAAGCAGGGCATCGTCTGGACAGCCGAAGCGCGTTTGCGGAGGGTGTCTGGGGGCGAAGCGTTGCCATTGCGGCGTTCCCTCGATTCGCGGCGGGGCGCCGCTCCTACAAGGCGATGCGGTGCCTGCGGCGTTTGCGTAGGAGCCCCGCCCCGGGGCGAAGCCTTTTGCTTTACGGTGTGTTTGCGATTCGCCGCGAGGCGCGGCTCCTACAAGACTCTTGCATACCGCTGAGCTTGCAGCTTGCAGCTTGCAGCATTGAGAATGCGCCATCTTTGTTTTTGGAGGTGGCCGATGGAAGCTCTCGACGCTCTGCTCAACCGTGTTTCTGTTCCTCGTTTGGTCGAACCAGCCCCGGATGCCGCGCAGCGTGACCTGATGTTTCGTGCCGCCCTGCGCGCCCCGGATCATGGCCAACTGCGTCCCTGGCGTTTTCTGACGATCGAGGGGGCGGCGCGTGAGCGCATGGGCGAACTGTTCGCCGAAGCCCTGCAGGTCGCCGATGCACAGGCCGCGCCGGAGGCGCTGAACAAAGCGCGTGGCATGCCGCTGCGCGCGCCATTGCTGGTGGTGGTGATCGCTCGCGTGCAGGCTCATCCCAAGGTGCCGGCCTCCGAGCAGGTGATCGCGGCTGGCTGTGCGGCTCACGGCATGCTGCTGGCGGCTCATGCTCAGGGCATAGGCGCGGTGTGGCGCACCGGCGACATGGCCTACAACGCCCACGTGGGCAAAGGCCTGGGCCTGGCGGCGGACGAACAGATCATCGCCTATCTCTACCTCGGCACACCGGAGCGTGAGCTGCGCCGCGTCCCGGAAATGGTCGTCGAGGATTTCGTCAGCGCCTGGCAGGGCTGATCGACACGCGCTTCAGCCTGCCTGCTGCCTGGCCGGCAGGCTGAGCGTGGCAATGAAGCCGCCTTCTGGATGGTTGGCCAGCAGTAGCTCGCCGCCATGGCGCTGCGCGGCCCGGCGTGCGATGGCCAGCCCGAGGCCGTGGCCGGTGCTGCTTTGACCGGGTGCACGAAAGAAAGGTTTGCCCAACTGCTGCAGGTGCTCGCTGGCCACGCCAGGGCCATGGTCGCGCACGCTCAGCGTGACGCTTGCACCCTGGCGCTGCATGCTGATGACGACAGGCTGATCCGCTGGGCTGAAGCGCAAGGCATTGCGTAGCAGGTTGTCCAGCGCGCGTTCCAGCATGTCTGGCCAGCCTTCCAGGCGTGCCGCGGGGTCGAGATCGATCTGCAACTGTTGCTGTGGGGCGGTCAGGCGAGCGTCTTCCTGCAGTTTGCCGAGCAGGGCGGCCAGATCGACGGGGCGCGCATCGCCCGGGTCTGCATCCAGGCGCGCCAAGGCAAGAATTTCGCTGATCAGCGCCTCCAGCCGGTCACACTCCTGACTCAGGCGTGGCCACAGCCTTTCTCGCTCTGCAGCATCGGCGCGCTCTGCCAATGCCAGTGCAATACGCAGTCGCGCTAGGGGCGAGCGCAATTCGTGGGAAACATCGCGCAGTAACTGGCGCTGGCTGCCGATCAAGCCCTGCAGTCGCTCGCCCATGCGGTTGAAGTCCTTGGCCAGCAGGCCCAGCTCGTCGCGGCGGGTGGCCAGACGAGCCAGGCTGTTCTGCTGATAGGCGGTCTGGCCGAGGTCATGCACGGCGCCGCGCAAGCGGTCCAGTGGGCGGGTGATCGACAGCGTCAGCATCAGGCTGAACAGCGTCAGCACCACCAGGGCAATAGCGATGGCGCTGAGTGGCCAGAAGAGGCTGCCGCGGTGCCAGGCTGCCAGTTCCGGGTGTGGAATTCGGTAGATGAACAGGTAGCTTTCGCCGCTTTCCGGGCTGGTGTATTCGGCGGTCAGACGCCGCCAGGGCAAGCGACGGTCGTCGCCTTGACGCGCCTCGAAGGCTGCGGCACGGGACGGAAAAGTGCCTTTGACCAGTTGCTGGCCGCTCTCGCCAAGCACTTGCGTGTCGATGCGGTATTTGCGTTTGCGCTGTTCGAGAAAGTCCTGGGCGGCTGCTGGCCCCTGCTGTTCGTAGCGCTTGACCCATTTGCTGTCGAGGCCATCCAGGCCTGGGTGCAGGCTTAGAATCCAGGCGTCCTGATTGAGGGCGCGACCCAGTAGCAGCGACAGGCCGGCGACCAGTGCGATGCCCAGCCAGAAAGTCGCCAGAATGCGCCAGAACAGTGAACGCACGGTAATTCCTCATGCAAAAGCCGCCGGGCTCTGAGAGCGCGGCGGCGGGTTTAGGGGCGTCGATCAGTTGGTCTTGCTGTCCTTCTCAGCCTTCCAGGCCTTGAATTCGGCCATCTCGGCGCGACGGGCTTCCATTTTTTTCTGGTGCTCGTCGAAGGCCTTCTGCTGCTCGGGGTTGAGCAGGTCACGCAGGGCCTTGTGCTGGTCGGCGCGCGCCTTGTCCAATTCCTTCTTCATGGCCTGCTTTTCGGCTTCCGGCAGCTTGTCCAGGTAGCGCTTGGTGATGTCGCGATGGGTTTTCATCTGATCGCCCATCAGTTTGCGAAATTCCTGGCGCTGTTCCTTGCTCAGGTTCAGCTCCTTGAACATGCCGGGGCCGCGGTCGTGGTGGCGGGGGCCACCGTCTTGCATGGGCATGGCGAAAGCCAGGGTCGGCAGGGTGGCAGCGAGCAGCAGGGCGGTGAGGGTCTTACGCATGGTGATTCTCCTTGTCTTGAGAACCTGTTTTACGATCTAGCGAGCTAGAGTCATGCAAGGCGAAAACAGACGAGGAAGCGGAGTGTACTGTTGTACATGAGCATTCCGAGTCTGTTTTCAACGCAGCAGGGCCGACGCGCAGCAGGTCGTAAACAGGTTCCGAGGCCGGTAAGTACCGGATGGGCTCATTATGCGGCGGTCAAGGTCAAGGGCAGTCAGGTGTGGGTAAAGCTTGGGTAAAGGCGATGTTGCGGGTTATTTACGCTGCGCCAGGCAGTCACTGCGCGTAGTAATAGCCACGACTGCGCAAGGCGAGAATGCGTGGGCGGCCATCCGGGTGCGGGCCGAGCTTCTTGCGAAGGTTGCTGACGTGCATGTCCAGGCTACGGTCATACAGCGTCAATTTGCGGCCCAGGGCGAGTTGCGCCAGGGCCTGTTTGTCCACTGGCTCGCCCGGCTGCTGCAGCAGGGCCTCCAGCAGGCGGCTTTCGGAAAGCGTCAGGGGAACGTCATGTTCGCCAATACTGACCACCCCGCGATTGGGGCTGAAGCGGAGGTCGCCCAGCTCCAACTGGCTGCTTGCCGGTGCGGGCACGGTGCGGCGCAGCACAGCGCGCAGGCGTGCGGTCAGCTCGCGAGGGTCACAAGGCTTGGCCAGGTAGTCATCGGCGCCTAGCTCCAGGCCAAGGATGCGATCCAGGGGTTCGCCCCTGGCCGAGAGCATCAGCACTGGCAGTTCCGGATGCTCGCCACGCAATTGCTTGAGCAGCTCCAGGCCGCTGCCGTCCGGCAGCATGACGTCTAGTACCACGGCCTCAGGCGCGTGTGTAACGAGGGCCTGGCGGGCGCCGCCGGCATCGTGGCAAGCCGTGACCTGAAAGCCTTCCTGGGTCAGCCAGCGGGTCAGCAGCTCGCAGAGTTCCTGATCATCATCGATCAGCAGTAGTCGGTTCATGGGTTAGTTGATCCACTCGCGACGGGTCTTGCGAGAGCCGCGCAACAGGGCGCCGAATATCATCGAGATCAGGCTCAGGGCGGCGCCAACGGCGAACCAGGTCTGTTCTTCGCTGAGCAGGCGAGGTTGAGCCTGAGCCTGGCTTTCCTTCAGTTGCATGCGCAGGCGCTGGTTTTCCTGGCGCAGGCGTTGCAGTTGCACGGCGCTGCTCGCTTCCTGCTCGTTGCGCAATTGCTCACTTTGCGCCAGGCGCTGTTCCAGCGCCTGGGTGTCGAGCGGCGCTGCAGGGGCAGATGGCTCAGAGGGTTGTTCTTCTGCCTGTACCGAAGCACAAGTCAGCATCACGGTGACCAGCAGGGACAGCGGGATCGAGCGCATCGCGATTCCTTGTGTGCGAGAGCAGCGTTGGTAGAACTCTTTCAGGGCAGTACTTTCTTGAAGGGTTTGACCAGAACGTTGGCATACACACCGGCGGTTCGATATGGGTCGGCGTCGGCCCATTTCTGCGCAGCTTCGAGGGAGTCGAACTCGGCAACCACCAGGCTGCCACTGAACCCTGCTGGGCCCGGATCGTTGCTGTCGACGGCCGGATGCGGGCCGGCCAGCAGCAGGCGGCCTTCCTGCTTCAACTGCTCCAGGCGAGCGAGATGAGCGGGGCGGGTGGCCAGGCGATTTTCCAGGGAGTTTTCGACGTCGGTGGCGATGATGGCGTAGAGCATCTCAATCCTTATTTGGGGTCGAAGCGGGGAGGGATGAAGCGTTTGCGCCACACGGCAAAAGCCTGCTTGCGGCGGATGTGGGGCATAATAACAAACATCAATCTCAACGAAAGCGCCGCCATGATTGTCGATTTGCACTGCCACAGCACCGCCTCCGATGGCGCCCTGGCCCCCGCCGTACTGGTGGCCCGAGCGCATGAACGGGGCGTGCGGCTATTGGCGTTGACCGATCATGACACCCTGGAAGGTCTCGATGAGGCGCGTCGTGCTGCCGAACCGTTGGGTGTGAAGCTGGTCAACGGTATCGAGTTGTCCTGCACCTGGGGTGGGGCGACCATTCACGTATTGGGCTATGCCTTCGAGCGCGAGGCGCCAGCGCTGTGCGCTGCCATAGAGGCCCTGCATCACGGGCGCTGGCAGCGTGCCGAGGAAATTGACCGGCGCCTCTCGGCTAAAGGCATGCCGGGCGCACTTGAGGGCGCACGTGCTGTCCAACAGGAATTGGGCGACAGTGGCAACGCGCCGGCGCGTCCACATTTCGCCGAATTTCTTGTGCGCGCCGGGCATGTGCGCGATCGCGCCGAGGCGTTTCGCAAGTGGCTGGGCTCGGGTAAGTTGGGTGACGTCAAGCAACATTGGCCTATGCTGGAAGAAACCGTCGCCACTTTGCGTTCGGCCCGGGCCTGGATCAGTCTGGCGCATCCGTGGCAGTACGACTTTACTCGCAGTAAGCGTCGACGTTTGGTGGCCGATTTCGCGGCGGCCGGCGGTCATGCCCTGGAAGTGGTCAATGGCATGCAGCCGGCCGAGCAAGTCGGCGGTTTGGCGATTCTGGCGCGCGAGTTTGGCTTGATGGCCAGTGTCGGCAGCGATTTCCATGCTCCTGGCGACTGGTCCGAGTTGGGCATGTATCGCCCATTGCCTGATGACCTGACTGCGCTCTGGGAGCGCTTCGAACATGCACAGCCATCCGCTGTCACTTCATGAGCTGGGAGCAAGTGTGAGTCAATTTTTCCAGGTTCACCCGGAAAACCCACAGGCACGCCTGATAAAACAGGCCGTGGAAATCATTCGTGGCGGCGGCGTGGTGGTCTATCCGACCGACTCTTCCTATGCGCTGGGCTGCATGATCGGTGACAAGAATGCGGTTGAGCGTATTCGCCGCCTGCGTCAGCTCGACGACAAGCACAACTTCACCCTGGTTTGCCGCGACCTGTCGCAGATCGGCCTGTTCGCCAAGGTCGACACCGCCGCTTTCCGCCTGCTGAAGAATCACACCCCGGGCCCTTACACCTTCATCCTCAACGCCACCCGCGAAGTGCCGCGAATGTTGCTGCACCCCAAACGTCGCACCATCGGCATCCGCGTACCCGGCCACCCGATCGCCCTGGCGTTGTTGGAGCAACTGGGCGAGCCGTTGATGAGCGTCAGCCTGATCATGCCGAGCGATGAGCTGCCGATGTCCGACCCCTACGAGATGCGCCAGATTCTCGAGCACCATGTGGACCTGATCATCGATGGCGGTTTTGGTGGTCTGGAAGCCTCTACCGTGGTCAATCTGGCCGACGACAGCCCCGAGGTCGTGCGCGTCGGTTGCGGTGACCCAACGCCGTTCAACGATCTCTGAAGCGAGACCGGAAAAATCCATCATGCCCGCGCCGGCGGGCATCCAGCGTTTTCGAATGATCTGGGCTTCCGTCATCACCGGAGTGACGATCAAGCGCTTTTTCAAAACATCCCTACAGCGCCTTTTCCGTTGTGAGCGCAGCTACCCTATACTCCGTGGTCTTGTCTGGATTATGGATAGAACGGTTTGAGCCTTAACGACTCTGAGCGTCGGGTGTTGTCAGGGATGCGTCCGAGTGGTCGTCTTCACCTCGGGCACTACCACGGTGTGTTGAAGAACTGGATCAAGTTGCAGCACGAGTACGACTGCTTCTTCTGTATCGTCGACTGGCATGCCCTGACCACCGAATACGCCGATGCCGGCCAGCTTTCCCAGCATGTCATGGATATGGCAGTGGATTGGCTGGCCGCAGGCGTAAGCCCCAGCTCTGCAACGCTGTTCGTACAGTCTCAGGTGCCGGAGCACGCCGAGCTCCACGTGTTGCTGTCGATGATCTGCCCGCTCAGTTGGCTGGAGCGCGTACCGTCCTACAAGGAGCAGCAGGAGCACCAGAGCGGTAAAGACCTCTCCACCTACGGTTTTCTCGGCTACCCGCTGCTGCAGGCCGCGGACATCCTGCTGTACCGCGCCGGGCAGGTGCCGGTCGGCGCCGATCAGCTCCCCCATATCGAATTTGCCCGTGAAGTGGCGCGCCGCTTCAACCACCTGTACGGCAGCGAGCCGGATTTCGGGCGCAAGGCTGAAGCTGCCATCGGCAAGCTGGGCAAGAAGCTCGGTAAGCTCTACAGCAACCTGCGCAAGGCTTATCAGGAGCAGGGTGACGCACAGGCCCTGGAGACGGCGCGGGCCTTGCTCAAGGAGCAGACCAGCATCACCCTCGGCGACCAGGAGCGCCTGTACGGCTATCTCGAAGGTGGCGGCAAGGTGATTCTGAGTGAGCCGCAGCCGATTCTTGCCGAGTTTTCGCGGGTACCTGGTCTGGACGGACAGAAAATGGCCAAGTCCAGCGGCAACGCGATATTCCTGCGCGATAGCGATGCCGAACTCGAGGAAAAACTGCGGCGCATGCCCACCGATCCGGCCCGCGTACACCGTGACGATCCAGGTGAGCCGCAGCGTTGCCCGGTCTGGTCGCTGCATCAGCTGTATTCCAGCGACGAGCAATTGCATTGGGTGATCGAGGGCTGCCGCAGCGCCTCGATTGGTTGCCTCGACTGCAAGAGCACGCTGTGCTCCTCTCTGCAGGCCGAGCTTGCGCCGCTGCAGCAGCGCGCCATCGACTACGAGGAAAGCCCGGACCTGGTGCGCAGCATTCTCGCCGAAGGCGCCGAGCGCGCGCGTGACGAGGCGCGTGAAACCCTGGCCGAAGTGCGCATGGCCATGGGCCTGAATTACCGTTGAAGGAGCGCCCGTCGATGAGCGAGCCCGCCACGCCAACCCCCGACAGTCAGGCCGGTGCCCAGCAGGAGCTGCCGTTCGCCCTGGTGTATGGCGAGGCGGTCACCGAGCTGCCACTGGATCTGTACATTCCCCCGGATGCCCTGGAAGTCTTCCTCGAGGCCTTCGAGGGGCCGCTGGACCTGCTGCTGTATCTGATCCGCAAACAGAACATCGACATCCTCGACATCCCGGTGGCCGAGATCACCAAGCAGTACATGGGCTACGTTGAGCTCATGCACTCGGTGCGTCTGGAACTGGCTGCCGAATACTTGGTGATGGCCGCCATGCTGGCCGAGATCAAGTCGCGCATGCTGCTGCCGCGCTCGACCGAGGCCGAGGAAGAAGAGGACGACCCGCGTGCCGAGCTGATTCGCCGCCTGCAGGAATACGAGCGCTTCAAGGCCGCTGCCGAAGGTATCGACGAGCTGCCGCGTGTCGGCCGCGACGTGACCGTGCCGAAACTGGATGCTCCCGAAGCCAGGGCGCGCAAGCTGTTGCCGGATGTCAGCCTGGAGGAGGTGCTGCTGTCGATGGCCGAGGTGCTGCGCCGCGCCGACATGTTCGAAAGCCACCAGGTTACCCGTGAGGCCCTGTCTACCCGCGAGCGTATGAGTGAGGTGCTGGAGCGCCTCAAGGGCGGGGCTTTCGTGCCGTTCGTCGAGCTGTTCGCTGCTGAGGAGGGTCGGCTAGGCGTGGTGGTGACCTTCATGGCGGTGCTCGAATTGATCAAGGAATCCCTGGTCGAGCTGGTGCAGAATGAGCCCTTCGCCGTTATTCACGTCCGAGCCCGTGCCGAATGAACCTCAACGATCCCAAAGACCTGGCCCAATTGCTCGAAGCCTTTCTGCTGGCTTCGGGCAAGGCGCAGTCGCTCGAACGCCTTTTCGAACTTTTCGAAGAGGGTGAGCGGCCCGAGCCTGAGCAGTTCAAGGCGGCGCTGGAGGTCCTGCGTCTGTCCTGTGAGGGGCGCGCCTTCGAGTTGAAGGAGGTGGCCTCGGGCTACCGCCTGCAGGTGCGTGAGCGCTTTGCTCCCTGGGTTGGCAGGCTTTGGGAAGAGCGTCCGCAGCGTTACTCCCGTGCGCTGCTGGAGACCCTGGCGCTGATCGCCTACCGCCAGCCCATCACCCGTGGCGAGATCGAGGACGTGCGCGGCGTGGCGGTCAACAGCAATATCACCAAGACCCTGCTCGAACGCGAGTGGATTCGCGTGGTGGGCTATCGCGATGTCCCGGGGCGTCCGGCAATGTTCGCCACCACCAAGGGCTTTCTCGATCACTTCAACCTGAAAAGCCTCGACGAGCTGCCGCCGCTCGCCGCTCTGCGCGAGCTGGAGCCCGAGCCTGAACTGGCATTGGATGACGACGCCGAGGTGCCGGCCGGGTTGCAGGCACGCGCCGATCTGGCCTTGCAGGACGACGGTGAAGCCGCCGAGCCGCGCGAGGAAACCAGCTTCCGCAGCCTGCTGGCCGAGCTGGACACCATGGAGCAAGGGCTCAAGACCGATTTCGATGACCTGCGCCTGGCCGATGAGGACGAGGCAGGCGAGTCGGATGAAGCGGTCGAAGACGATCTGGCTGACCTTGACGGCGATCAGCCGTTGCATTGAGTGCGTGTAAGCCAGCTATCGAATACTTCAATCTCGCTGTTGTGTGCTCGGCCTTTATTCTGGCGCCCATCCGATCCTTCTCGGCCCAGGAGCGCCCATGAGCAAGAGCCCGTGCATCAAGGTCTGTGAATTCGAAAAGGACATCTGCCTCGGCTGTGGCCGTAGCCGCCAGGAAATCAAGGGCTGGAAGCGCCTGGACAAGGGCGAGCGCCTGGCTCTGCTGGCCGAAGCCAATATGCGTCTGCTGGCGCTGGAGGCGACCGGACGGCGCAAGTTCTGAGCGTGCCGGGCGCTGCTTCAGCGCTTTTCGCTGTCGTTTGGCCGAGCCTCGTCTACCCTAAGGGCTCTGTAGTGCGTATGATGCGCGCCCTTCGATCATCAACTACTACACCGGGAGGTGCCCACGATGACTGAGCACGAACAACCGCGTCCTGCAGGCGAGAAACTGCAGAAAGTCCTGGCCCGCCTCGGGCTGGCTTCGCGTCGCGAAATCGAGACCTGGATCGCCGAAGGTCGGGTCAAGGTCAATGGCGCTGCTGCGACCCTGGGCCAGCGCGTCGATGCCAACGACGCCATCGCCCTCGATGGCCGCTTGCTCAAGCGCGAAGAAATCACCGGCTCGGTACGCCGCGTGCTGATCTACAACAAGCCGGACGGCGAGATCTGCACCCGTGACGACCCGGAAGGTCGCCCAACCGTCTTCGACCGCCTGCCGCGTCCCAAAGAGGGGCGCTGGATCAACATCGGTCGCCTCGATATCAACACCACCGGTCTTTTGCTGTTCACCACCGATGGTGAGCTGGCCAACCGCCTGATGCACCCCTCTTATCAGATGGACCGCGAATATGCGGTGCGCGTGCGTGGTGAAGTCACTGAGGAAATGCTGGAGAACCTCAAGAACGGCGTGATGCTCGAGGACGGTCCGGCCAAGTTCACCGACATCAAGGAAGCGCCGGGCGGCGAGGGCTTCAACCACTGGTATCACTGCGTGGTGATGGAAGGCCGCAACCGTGAGGTGCGCCGCCTGTGGGAGTCCCAGGGTCTGGTGGTGAGCCGTCTGAAACGTGTGCGTTTCGGTCCGGTGTTCCTGACCTCCGAGCTGACCATGGGCCGCTGGCGCGAAATGGAGCAGCGTGAAGTGGACATTCTCAGCGCCGAAGTTGGCCTGACCCCGCAGGCACTGCCGGCGATGAAGGAAAAGACCCGCGAGAAGCTCGACCGCCTGCAGCGCAAATCGGCCAAGCCGGTCGAGGTACGTGGTAAGCGCGTGTTGCGTCCGGCGAAGGATGAGGCCGGTGCTGACAATGCTCGCCCGAGCCGCGCACCGCGCCGTGACGAGGCTGAGCAGCGTACACCGCGCGGCCCGCGTAAAGAGGGCGGTGAGCGCCGCGAGAATGGCCGTGGCACACCGGTGGCGGAGCGTCCGAGCGATGTGAAGAAGCGCCAGCCGCGCCCGGCCGTCGAGTTGTCCGAGCGTCCGGCGCGCAAGCCGCGTCCGGCAACACCCGGCAAGCGTCCGCCTGCTGGTGATGGTCAGCGTCCAGGCTTCGGCCGCAAGCGCTGATAAACGAAAAAGGGACTCTGCGGAGTCCCTTTTTTCATTCTGCTTTCCGGAAGGCAGCGTGAACTACTGTATTCAGAGCATTCCGAATTAGGCGGGCAATCTCTCAACCGGCCATGGACAGGCGGTTGCGGCCTTCGCGCTTAGCCACGAACAACGCGTTGTCAGCACGGCGCAGCAAGCTTTCGCCTGACTCGCCCGGCAGCAGGCTGGAACAGCCCAGGCTGATGGATACGTCGATGTGGCGGCCGGCATCCAGGCATTGCAGCTCCATCACCGCAAAGCGCAGGCGCTCGCCCACCAGCGCAGCGCCTTCGCGGTTGGTGCCGGAGAGAATCACCAGAAATTCCTCGCCGCCGTAGCGAAATACCATGTCGATGTTGCGCAGCTGGTTCTTCAGGGTCTGGGCGACTGCTTTCAGCACTTCATCGCCAAGCGCATGGCCGTAGTTGTCATTGATGCTCTTGAAGTGGTCGATGTCGAGCATCAGCAGTGACAAGGGTTGCAGGTTGCGGCGGGCCAGATCCACCTCGCGCTGCAGCACCTGGTCCATGGCGATGCGGTTGCCGGTGTCGGTCAGTGGGTCGCGCAACGCACTTTGCAGAGCGGTGCGGTAGAGCAGGGCATTGCGCAGTGGGAACAATAGGCTCGCCAGCAACGACTCCAGCTGAATCAGCTCCTCTTCGGAGAAGCGCTGCTTGCGGCGGAAAATCAGCTCGCCCAGGTATTCCCCCTCATGACTCAGGCGATAGCCTGCCGAGTGAGGCGAGCGCTCGCCCAGCTCGAGGCGCAGGTCGTGCGATGGATGCTGGAAAGCCAATGCATCGAGCGGCACCAGGCGCTGCACTTCGCGGAAGAACAGATTGAGGATTCGCTCCGCGTCCAGGCTGGTCTGCAGTTGCAGGCTCAATTGGTGACGCAGCTCTACCAGGCTGGCGGGCTTGAGCGGCAGGTTGCGACTGCCGGTAAAGCCGAGACGCTGCAGCTTGGCGGCATCGAAATCGATGGTGTTGGACTGGCTGGGGGGAACCATGGAGCTGAACCTCTGGCGCGATGGTGCGACGAGAGGGTTAGAGCGAATTTCGTGCCAGGTGGTTCTTTCGGGATTAAAGTCTTGTGAAGTCAGTCACTTAGATGTTTTTCAGAGCGCTGATCGGCAAGGGGTTGCCGGTTGCCTGACGGTGGTACTGGCAATGTGCTGCCGCCTGGCAGTGATAGCGGCGGATTTTTGTCGTGCCATGGCCCACTGATGGGCAGTGAGCCATGGCAGGTAATCACTGAGCGTCGAATGCCTGGCCGTTGACGCCCTTGCTGTCCGGGCCCATCAGGTAGAGGTAGAGCGGCATGATCTCTTCCGGTAGCGGACGGGTCGCCGGGTTTTCCCCGGGGTAGGCCTGGGCTCGCATGGCTGTGCGGGTCGCGCCGGGGTTGATGCTGTTGGCGCGTACGTTGGCGATGCCGTCCAGCTCGTCAGCCATGACCTGCATCAGGCCCTCGGTGGCGAATTTCGATACCGCGTAGGCGCCCCAGTAGGCGCGGCCCTTGCGACCGACGCTGCTGGAGGTGAAGGCGACGGAGGCGTCCTCCGACAGTTTGAGCAGCGGCAGCAGGGTGCTGCTGAGCATGAACATGGCGTTGACGTTGACGTGCATGACACGCATGAAATTGTCGCCGGAAAGCTGCTCCAGCGGCGTGCGCGGGCCGAGGATCGAGGCATTGTGCAGCAGACCATCGAGGTGGCCGAACTCGTTCTCGATCATCACCGCCAGTTCGTCGTACTGGTGCGGCAGGGCGGTTTCCAGATTGAAGGGGATCAGCACCGGTTGCGGGTGGCCGGCCGCCTCGATCTCGTCATAAACCTGGCTCAGGTTGGCCTCGGTCTTGCCCAGCAGCAGCACCGTCGCGCCATGGGCGGCGAAGCTCTTGGCGGCGGCGGCGCCAATACCGCGGCCGGCACCGGTGATCAGGATGACGCGATCCTTGAGTAGGTCTGCGCGGGCGGTGTAGTCGAACATGTGAGGATCCTTCGGAGAACTCTTGAGGGTAGGGTGGGTGAAACCCGCCAAATTGGAGAATGGCGGCCTGCGCGATCAGCAACTGCACAGGGCGCGATCAAGCACTGCACGCAGTTCCTGGGGGTGGTCCACGACCACGTCGGCGCCCCAGTTGCGTGGGTTGTCCTCGGGGTGGATATAGCCATAGGTCACCGCTGCCGTGCGGCAGCCGGCGGCGCGGCCGGATTCGATGTCGCGCGCGTCGTCGCCGATGAACAGCACTTCCTCGGGTTTGACGCCCATTTGCTGGCAGGCGAGCAGCAGCATGTCCGGCGCGGGTTTGCTTTGCTCGACATGGTCCGGGCAGACCAGCACTGCCGAGCGCTCGGCCAGATTCAGGCCCTGCATGATCGGCTCGGCGTAACGCACCGGTTTGTTGGTGGCGACGCCCCACAACAGGCGCGCCTGTTCGATGTCGTCGAGCAGGGCTTCGATGCCGTCGAACGGGCGGGTGAGGACTGCGCAGTGTTCCTGGTAGCGCTCCAGGAACTCCTGGCGCAGGGCTTCGAACGCGGCGGAGTCCGGGTCTTCATCGAAAGCGCAGGCGACCATGGCGCGAGCGCCGCCGGATACCTGGTCACGTATGGCCTTGTCTGCCAGTGGCGGCAGGCCGCGAGTGGCGCGCATGGCCTGGGTGATGGCGATGAAGTCCGGCGCCGAATCGAGCAGGGTGCCGTCCATGTCGAAAAGAACTGCTTTCAAACGCATGCGTTCTACTCCTTGCGCAGCGTCTGGATCATGTAGTTGACATCGACGTCCGCCTCCAGCTTGTAGTGCTTGGTCAGTGGGTTGTAGGTCAGGCCGATGATGTCCTTGACCTCCAGCCCGGCCGCGCGGCTCCAGGCGCCGAGTTCGGACGGACGGATGAATTTCTTGAAATCGTGGGTGCCACGCGGCAGCAGGCGCAGGATGTATTCGGCGCCGATCACGGCGAACAGGTACGCCTTGGGGTTGCGGTTGATGGTGGAGAAGAACACTTGGCCGCCCGGTTTGACCAGTCTGTGGCAGGCACGGATGACCGAGGAGGGATCGGGTACGTGCTCGAGCATTTCCAGGCAGGTGACGACGTCGAACTGTTCCGGCATTTCTTCTGCGAGTGCTTCGGCGGTGATCTGTCGGTAGTCGACTTCGACGCCGGACTCCAGCTGGTGCAGCTGGGCGACCGACAGCGGGGCCTCGCCCATGTCGATGCCCATCACCGTTGCGCCGCGCTGGGCCATGGCTTCACTGAGGATGCCGCCGCCACAACCGACGTCCAGTACGCGCTTGCCGGCCAGGCCGACGCGCTCGTCGATCCAGTTGACCCGCAGCGGGTTGATATCGTGCAGAGGTTTGAACTCGCTTTCGCGGTCCCACCAGCGGTGTGCCAGGGCCTCGAATTTGGCGATTTCGGCGCGGTCGACGTTGCTCATAAGCATCTCTATTCAAAGCATGGAAAGCGTATCGCCGCTATGTT
Organism: Pseudomonas sp. YY-1; assembly: GCF_002843095.1. NCBI lineage: Bacteria > Pseudomonadati > Pseudomonadota > Gammaproteobacteria > Pseudomonadales > Pseudomonadaceae > Pseudomonas > Pseudomonas sp. YY-1. The sequence continues at coordinate 223,324 of NZ_PJLX01000007.1, forward strand.
GCCAGTTTAGGAACGGGCGTGGGGCGGCGCGGATTCGTTCAATGTATGTCAGTTTGTCGCAGTGGTTTGGGAATGTTGTCGCGCCCAAGGTTTATCGGCTGCTCATTTATTTCGTTCATGCGCGGTCTGCCCCCTCTCCCATTTATGGGAGAGGGTTGGGGAGAGGGTCAGGCGAGTAGCTCGGTGTTACCTGGCAGCCCTCTCCCCCGGCCCCTCTCCCGCAAGCGGGAGAGGGGAGGATAAGCAGTGTTACTTGCTGGCAATCCTGGCTCCCCATTCCCTGGCCTTGGCGATCAGCTCGCTTTCGTCCATGCGCGTCAGGCGGCCGTCGTCCAGCAGCTGCTTGCCGCCAACCCACAAATGCTTGACGCAGTCGCGGCCGCTGGCATAGATGAGTTGCGACACCGGGTCGTAGATCGGTTGCTGGGCCAGGCCGGAAAGATCGAAGGCGACCACATCGGCCAGCTTGCCCAGTTCCAGCGAGCCGGTCTGTGTTTCCAGTCCCAGTGCGCGCGCGCCATTCAAGGTGGCCATACGCAAGGCGCTGTGAGCGTTCAGGGCAGTGGCGGAGCCGGCGATGGCCTTGGCCAGCAGGGCGGCGGTACGGGTTTCGCCGAGCAGGTCGAGGTCGTTGTTGCTGGCGGCGCCATCGGTGCCGATGGCGACGTTGACGCCGGCCTGCCATAGGCGTTCGACCGGGCAGAAGCCGCTGGCCAGTTTGAGGTTGGACTCGGGGCAATGCACGATGCTGCAGTTGTGCTCCACCAGCAGCGCCAGGTCCTCGTCATCGATCTGCGTCATGTGCACCGCCTGGAAGCGCGGGCCGAGCAGGCCGAGGCGAGCCAGGCGCGCCAGCGGACGTTCGCCGTGCTTGGCGACGGCTTCGGCCACTTCCTGCGCGGTTTCGTGCACATGCATATGAATGCCGGCATCCAGCTCGTCAGCCAGTACGCGAATCTGTTCCAGCTTGTCGTCGCTGACCGTGTAAGGCGCGTGGGGGCCGAAAGCGATGCGAATTCGCGGGTGTTGCTTGAGGTCATCGAACAGCTGCAGGCCCGTACGCAGCGCTTCGGCAGCGTTGAGTGCGCCGGGTACCGGGAAGTCCAGTACAGGGACGGTGATCTGCGCGCGCACGCCGGCGTTGTGCACACGTTCGGCGGCGGTCTGCGGGTAGAAGTACATGTCTGAGAAGCAGCTGATGCCGCCCTTGATCTGTTCGGCGATGGCCAGATCGGTGCCATCGCGGACGAAATCCTCGTCGACCCACTTACCCTCGGCGGGCCAGATATGTTCGTGCAGCCAGGTCATCAGTGGCAGGTCGTCGGCGATACCGCGCAAAAGCGTCATCGCGGCGTGGCCGTGGGCGTTGATCAGGCCGGGGGCAAGCAGGCATTGCGGCAGCTCGCGCACCTCGGTCGCCGGGTGGCGCAGGGCTTCGCTGCGCGGTGCGATCAGCGCGATACGTCCGTCGCGGATGCCCAGGCCATGGTCGCGTAGCACCACCCCGGCCGGCTCAACGGGCACCAGCCAGGTGGGCAGGAGCAGCAGGTCGAGAGGGGCTTCGGGCATGGGGGATTGTCCGTCTGGCTTGATCGATGCAAGGAAGGTCGCCAGTGTATAGATGAACGCGCGTGGCTTGAAGCCGTGAGGGCGAGCAGGATTGTTCGGCTGGTCTTGGTCGGTCTGCGTATAATCCGCGATTTTTTGGCGGTGACAGATGGAGTGCGCGATGCGCGAGCAATTGCTGGCGGTGGAGAAGGTTCAGGCAATCGAGTGGCGCGATGGCGCGTTGTACCTGCTCGATCAGCGCCTGCTGCCGCATCGGCAGACCTGGTTGCGCTTCGATTCTGCCGCCGAGGTGGCTGACGCGATTCGCGATATGGTGGTGCGCGGCGCGCCGGCTATCGGCATCGCTGCTGCCTATGGCCTGGTGCTGGGCGTCCGAGCTCGGCTGCAGGCTGGTGGTGACTGGCGCGAGGCGCTGGAGGCGGATTTTGTCAGTTTCGAGCGCTCGCGTCCTACCGCGGTAAACCTGTTCTGGGCTCTGCAGCGCATGCGTGAGCGCCTGGCGCGACTCAAGGATGGCGACGACATCCTGGCCCTGCTGGAGGCCGAGGCGGTGGGGATTCACCTCAGCGACCGTGAGGCCAACCTGACCATGGCGCAGTTGGGCATGGAGTTGATTCGCAAGCATCAGGGCAATCCGCAGGTGCTGCTGACGCACTGCAATGCCGGGGCCCTGGCGACCGGCGGCTTTGGCACCGCGCTCGGGGTGATCCGTGCGGCTTATCTGGAAGGCTTGGTCGAGCAGGTCTATGTCGATGAAACCCGCCCCTGGCTGCAGGGAGCGCGACTGACGGCCTGGGAATTGGCGGGTGACGGCGTGCCGGTCACGCTCAATGCCGATGCAGCGGCGGCTCACCTGATGAAGACCAAGGGCATCACCTGGGTCATAGTCGGGGCTGACCGCATTACTGCCAACGGCGATGTGGCCAACAAGATCGGTACCTACCAGCTGGCGGTCAACGCCATGCATCACGGCGTGCGGCTGATGGTGGTGGCGCCGAGTTCGACCATCGATATGAATCTGGAAAGTGGCGAGGACATCGTGCTCGAAGAGCGTGATGGTCGTGAGCTGCTGGAGGTGGCGGGGCATCGGGTTGCAGCGGATGTGCATGCCGTCAATCCGGTGTTCGATGTGACGCCGGCTGATTTGGTCGATTACATCGTGACCGAGAAAGGCGTGATCGAACGCCCCGACAGTACCAAGCTGGCGCAGCTGATGTGTCGCAAGCGCCTGCACTGAGCTGAACGAGCACGGCTTAATCCCTGTAGGAGCCCCGCCCCGGGGCGAAGCTTTTGCTTTTTCAGCTTTTTGCGCTTTATCACCTTCGAGGCATGGGCCGGATGTCGTGGAATGGCCGCCATTCGCCGCGGGGCGCGGCTCCTACACAGATTGCGGTGTTCGGTGGTTCGGCGTAGGAGCCCCGCCCCGGGGCGAAGCTTTTGCTTTTTCAGCTTTTTGCGCTTTATCACCTTCGAGGCATGGGCCGGATGTCGTGGAATGGCCGCCATTCGCCGCGGGGCGCGGCTCCTACACAGATTGCGGTGTTCGGTGGTTCGGCGTAGGAGCCCCGCCCCGGGGCGAAGCTTTTGCTTTTTCAGCTTTTTGCGCTTTATCACCTTCGAGGCATGGGCCGGATGTCGTGGAATGGCCGCCATTCGCCGCGGGGCGCGGCTCCTACACAGATTGCGGTGTTCGGTGGTTCGGCGTAGGAGCCCCGCCCCGGGGCGAAGCTTTTGCTTTTTCAGCTTTTTGCGCTTTATCACCTTCGAGGCATGGGCCGGATGTCGTGGAATGGCCGCCATTCGCCGCGGGGCGCGGCTCCTACACAGATTGCGGTGTTCGGTGGTTCGGCGTAGGAGCCCCGCCCCGGGGCGAAGCTTTTGCTTTTTCAGCTTTTTGCGCTTTATCACCTTCGAGGCATGGGCCGGATGTCGTGGAATGGCCGCCATTCGCCGCGGGGCGCGGCTCCTACACAGATTGCGGTGTTCGATGGCGTGGCGTAGGAGCCCCGCCCTCGGGGCGAAGCCTTTGCGTTCACTGGTCGTGCGGCAGCTGCTGCAGGTTGGTCGTTTCGCCTCTTTCCGTCTCGTTTGCTCCGCTTCTCCATGAGGGGGCTCGGGGTAGGTGTGTGGCGCGCTTTGTGGTAATCTCCGGCAGTTTTCAAGGGGGCTGACTACAGCCACCTTCACTGCATCGAATCGTGACATAACTCGTTGATTTGTCGTGAGTCGCTGATGGCTTGAGGCTATCGCGACGAGCTCCATGGCGTTCAGGAAGAATGGCGCGGAGTTTCACCAGAAAAAGGAACCAGGCTTCTCATGGGCGAACTGGCCAAAGAAATCCTCCCGGTCAATATCGAAGACGAGCTGAAACAGTCCTACCTCGACTACGCGATGAGCGTGATCGTCGGGCGTGCGCTGCCGGATGCGCGCGATGGCTTGAAGCCGGTACACCGTCGTGTGCTTTACGCCATGAGCGAACTGGGCAACGACTGGAACAAGCCCTACAAGAAATCCGCCCGTGTGGTCGGTGACGTGATCGGTAAATACCACCCGCATGGCGACACCGCGGTGTACGACACCATCGTACGTATGGCGCAGGACTTCTCCCTGCGCTACCTGCTGGTCGACGGTCAGGGCAACTTCGGTTCGGTGGACGGCGACAACGCCGCGGCCATGCGATACACCGAAGTGCGCATGACCAAACTGGCCCACGAGCTGCTGGCCGACCTGGAAAAAGAAACCGTCGACTGGGTGCCCAACTACGACGGCACCGAGCAGATCCCTGCTGTCATGCCGACCAAGGTGCCGAACCTGCTGGTCAACGGCTCGTCCGGTATCGCCGTGGGCATGGCCACCAACATCCCGCCGCACAACCTCACCGAGGTGATCGACGGCTGTCTGGCGCTGATGGACAACGCCGAGCTGACCGTCGATGACCTGATGCAGTACATCCCCGGCCCTGATTTCCCCACTGCGGGCATCATCAACGGCCGTGCCGGCATCATCGAGGCCTATCGTACCGGCCGTGGGCGCATCTATATCCGCGCTCGCGTCGAGGTCGAGGACATCGACAAGGTCGGCGGTCGCCAGCAGTTGGTGGTCACTGAGCTGCCGTACCAGCTGAACAAGGCGCGTCTGATCGAGAAGATCGCCGAGCTGGTCAAAGAGAAGAAGATCGAAGGCATCACCGAGCTGCGTGACGAGTCCGACAAGGACGGTATGCGCGTGGTGATCGAACTGCGTCGTGGTGAAGTGCCGGACGTGGTGCTGAACAACCTGTACGCCCAGACCCAGATGCAGAGCGTGTTCGGCATCAACGTCGTGGCGCTGGTCGACGGTCAGCCGAAGATCATGAACCTCAAGGACATGCTTGAGGTGTTCATCCGTCACCGCCGTGAAGTGGTGACCCGCCGTACCGTCTACGAGTTGCGCAAGGCGCGTGAGCGCGGCCACATCCTCGAAGGCCAGGCGGTAGCGCTGTCGAATATCGATCCGGTGATTGAGCTGATCAAGGCCTCGCCGACGCCGGCCGAAGCCAAGGAGCGCCTGATCGCCACCGCCTGGGAATCCAGTGCGGTGGAAGCCATGGTCGAGCGCGCGGGCGCCGACTCCTGCCGCCCGGAAGGGTTGGATGCGCAATACGGTCTACGCGACGGCAAGTACTACCTGTCGCCGGAGCAGGCTCAGGCTATCCTTGAATTGCGCCTGCACCGTCTGACCGGCCTGGAGCACGAGAAGCTGCTGGCCGAGTACCAGGAAATTCTCAACCTGATCGGCGAGCTGATCCGCATCCTGACCAACCCTGAGCGCTTGATGGAAGTCATCCGCGAGGAACTGGAGAAGGTCAAGGCCGAGTTCGGTGATGCCCGTCGTACCGAGATCGTCGCCTCGCGTCTGGACCTGACCATTGCCGATCTGATCACCGAAGAAGAGCGTGTTGTCACTATCTCCCACGGCGGCTACGCCAAGAGCCAGCCGCTGGCGGCCTACGAGGCGCAGCGTCGCGGTGGCAAGGGCAAATCTGCCACTGGCGTGAAGGACGAGGACTACGTCGAACACCTGCTGGTCGCCAACAGTCACGCTACCCTGCTGCTGTTCTCCAGCAAGGGCAAGGTGTACTGGCTGCGTACCTTTGAAATTCCCGAGGCATCGCGTGCTGCGCGTGGTCGTCCGCTGGTCAACCTGCTACCGCTGGACGAGGGCGAGCGCATCACCGCGATGCTGCAGATCGACCTCGAAGCGCTGCAGCAGAGCGCCGGCGCAGACGAAGATCTTGATGACGAAGGCGTAGTGATCGAAGGCGAAGCCACCGAGGTGGTCGAGGCCGAGGAAGTCGAAGAAGTCGAGGGCGAAACCCCTGAACTGGTCGCCGAGCCGACCGGCGCCTTCATCTTCATGGCCACCGCCTTTGGTACCGTGAAGAAGACCCCGCTGGTGCAGTTCAGCCGTCCGCGTAGCGCCGGTCTGATTGCCCTGAAGCTGGAAGAGGGCGACACCCTTATTGCTGCCGCCATCACCGACGGCGCCAAGGAAGTCATGCTGTTCTCCGACGCTGGCAAGGTGCTGCGCTTCGCCGAGAGCAAGGTGCGTACCATGGGTCGTACTGCTCGTGGCGTGCGTGGCATGCGCCTGGCCAAGGATCAGCAACTGATTTCCATGCTGATTCCGGAGTCTGGTGCGCAGATCCTCACCGCCTCTGAGCGCGGCTTCGGCAAGCGCACCGGTCTGGGCAAGTTCCCCCGTCGCGGTCGTGGCGGCCAGGGCGTTATCGCCATGGTCACCAGCGAGCGTAACGGCAAGCTGGTCGGCGCCATCCAGGTGCAGGACGGCGAGGAAATCATGCTGATTTCCGACCAAGGCACTCTGGTGCGGACCCGTGTCGACGAAGTCTCCAGCTCGGGCCGTAACACTCAGGGTGTGACCCTGATCAAGCTGGCCAAGGACGAGACCCTGGTCGGCCTGGAGCGTGTGCAGGAGCCGACTGCGGTGGACGAGGATGAGCTGGTCGAAGGCGAAGAGGGCACTGAAGTCGCCGAAAGCGCCGAAGCACCAGTCGCCGACGCCGAGGAAGGCAGCGAAGAGTGAAGTCGGGCTCTGTGGGAGGGGCTTTAAAAACTCCTCCCACAGACACGGTGACAGTGTGGACATGCCATCGCCTGGTGGTGGCGTTCTGTGAATCTGAGAGAGACAGACGTGAGCAAGCGAGCTTTTAACTTCTGCGCCGGCCCGGCCGCGCTGCCGACCGCTGTACTGCAACGCGCCCAGGCCGAGATGCTCGACTGGCAAGGCAAGGGCCTCTCGGTGATGGAGATGAGCCATCGCAGCGACGAGTACGTGGCCATCGCCAGTCAGGCCGAGCAGGACCTGCGTGATCTGCTCGCTGTACCCAGTGACTACAAGGTGTTGTTCCTCCAGGGCGGTGCCAGCCAGCAGTTCGCCGAGATTCCGCTGAACCTGCTGCCGGAAGACGGCGTGGCGGATTACGTCGAAACCGGCATCTGGTCGAAGAAAGCCATCGAAGAAGCGCGTCGTTACGGTGCCATCAACGTCGCCGCCAGTGCCAAGGCGCACGACTATTTCGCCATTCCCGGTCAGAACGACTGGCAGCTGTCGAAAGACGCTGCCTACGTGCATTACTGCAGCAACGAGACCATCGGTGGTCTGCAGTTCGACTGGGTGCCACAGACCGGCGATACCCCGTTGGTCGCCGATATGTCCTCGGACATCCTCTCGCGTTCGCTGGATGTTTCGCAGTTCGGCCTGATCTACGCCGGTGCGCAGAAGAACATCGGCCCGAGCGGTCTGGTGGTGGTGATCGTCCGTGAAGACCTGCTCGGTCGCGCCCGTTCCAGCTGCCCGACCATGCTCGACTACAAGATCTCCGCCGACAACGGCTCGATGTACAACACGCCCGCCACCTATTCCTGGTACCTCTCCGGCCTGGTCTTCCAGTGGCTGAAGGAGCAGGGCGGCGTCGAGGCTATGGAGCGTATCAATCGCGCCAAGAAGGACCTGCTGTACAAGGCCATCGATGACAGCGATTTCTACAGCAACCCCATTGCTCACAACGCGCGCTCCTGGATGAACGTACCGTTCCGCCTGGCCGACGAAAAGCTGGATAAAGCCTTCCTGGCCGGCGCCGATGAGCGCGGCCTACTCAACCTCAAGGGCCATCGCTCGGTCGGTGGCATGCGTGCCTCCATCTACAACGCCGTTGGTATGGATGCGGTCGAGGCGCTGGTGGCCTATATGGCCGAGTTCGAGAAGGAGCACGCCTGATATGTCCGAGCAGGAGCTGCAAGCGCTGCGGGTACGCATCGACAACCTCGACGAGCGCATTCTTGAGCTGATAAGCGATCGCGCACGCTGCGCCGAAGAAGTCGCGCGGGTGAAAATGAAGGAACTGAAGGAAGGCGAATCGCCGGTCTTCTATCGTCCTGAGCGCGAGGCTCAGGTGCTCAAGCGCGTGATGGCGCGCAACCAGGGCCCGCTCGGTAACGAGGAAATGGCGCGGCTGTTCCGCGAGATCATGTCCTCCTGCCTGGCGTTGGAAAATCCGCTGAAAGTCGCCTACCTCGGCCCTGAAGGTACCTTCAGTCAGGCCGCAGCGATGAAGCACTTCGGTCATGCGGTGATCAGCGTTCCAATGGCGGCCATCGACGAGGTGTTTCGCGAAGTAGCCGCTGGCGCTGTCAACTTTGGTGTGGTGCCGGTGGAAAACTCCACCGAAGGCGCGATCAACCATACCCTCGACAGCTTCCTCGAGCATGACATGGTCATCTGTGGCGAGGTGGAGCTGCGCATTCACCACCACCTGCTGGTGGGCGAGACCACTCAGACCGACAAGATCACCCGCATCTATTCCCATGCCCAGTCGCTGGCGCAGTGCCGCAAGTGGCTGGACGCGCACTACCCGAACGTCGAGCGCGTGGCTGTTTCCAGCAACGCTGACGCGGCCAAGCGAGTGAAGAGCGAGTGGAACAGTGCGGCCATCGCCGGCGACATGGCGGCCAACCTGTATGGCCTGACCAAACTGGCGGAAAAGATCGAGGATCGCCCGGACAACTCCACGCGCTTTCTCATCATCGGCAGCCAGGAAGTGCCGCCGACCGGCGACGACAAGACCTCGATCATCGTCTCGATGCGCAACAAGCCTGGTGCGCTGCACGAGCTGCTGGTGCCGTTCCATAACAACGGTATCGACCTGACTCGCATCGAGACCCGCCCGTCGCGCAGCGGCAAGTGGACCTACGTGTTCTTCATCGATTTCGTCGGCCACCACCGCGATCCGTTGGTCAAGGGTGTGCTGGAGAAGCTCGCTCAGGAAGCGGTGGCGCTGAAGGTGCTGGGTTCTTATCCGAAGGCGGTACTGTAAACCGCGTCCCTGTAGGAGCGGCTTTAGCCGCGATGTTCGCGATTGAAGTTGCTCCTGCGAAGCCTGTGGCGCTCGGTCGAGACAATGAGGTTTTGTAATGAGTTGCGATTTCCTGACCCTGGCCCAGCCAGGGGTGCAAAAGCTGTCTCCGTACGTACCCGGCAAGCCGGTCGATGAGCTGGCCCGTGAGCTGGGTCTCGACCCGGCCGGTATCGTCAAGCTGGCCAGCAACGAAAACCCGCTCGGCCCCAGCACCAAAGTGCTGGCAGCGATTCGCGCCGAACTGGACGAGCTGACCCGCTACCCGGATGGCAATGGCTTCACCCTCAAGACTGCGCTGGCTGCCCGTTACGGTGTCGACGCTGCGCAGGTGACGCTGGGTAATGGCTCCAACGATATCCTTGAGCTGGTTGCTCGCGCCTACCTGGCGCCTGGCCTCAACGCCGTGTTCAGTGACTACGCTTTCGCGGTTTATCCCATTGCCACGCAGGCAGTCGGCGCACAGGGCAAGATCGTGCCGGCCAAGGATTACGGTCACGATTTGCAGGCCATGCTTGCCGCCATCGATGGCAATACTCGCGTCGTCTTCATCGCCAACCCCAACAACCCGACCGGTACCTGGTTTGGCCCGGACGCGCTGGAAACCTTCCTGGCCAAGGTGCCGGAGTCGGTGCTGGTGGTGCTGGACGAAGCCTATATCGAATACGCCGAAGGCGACGAGTTGCCGGACGGCCTTGATTACCTGGCGCGCTACCCGAACCTGCTGGTCTCGCGCACCTTCTCCAAGGCCTACGGTCTGGCCTCGCTGCGCGTCGGCTATGCCATCAGCTCGCCGGCCATTGCTGATGTGCTCAACCGCGTGCGTCAGCCGTTCAACGTTAACAGCCTCGCGCTGGCAGCTGCCTGCGCGGCGCTGAGCGATGCCGACTACCTGGCTGAAAGCCGTCGCCTAAACGATGCCGGCATGCAGCAGCTGGAAGAGGGGTTGCGGGCTCTGGGGCTGAGCTGGATTGCCTCCAAGGCCAACTTCATCTCCGTCGATTTTGGCCGCGACACAGCTGCGATCAACCAGGCGCTGCTGCGTGAAGGGGTGATCGTGCGACCGATGGCTGGTTACCGCATGCCGAATTTCCTGCGTGTCTCCATCGGCCTGCCGCAAGAGAACGCACGCTTCCTCGAGGCTTTGGCCAAGGTGCTGTCGGCGTGACTGTCACTGCAGTGCAATCGTTTACCCCTAAGATCGGCCGCCTGGTAGTGGTCGGTCTCGGCCTGATCGGTGGCTCCTTCGCCAAGGGCCTGCGTGAACGTGGTCTGTGCCGGGAAGTGGTGGGTGTCGATCTGGATGCAGAATCGCGTCGCTTGGCGGTGCAGTTGGGCGTGGTCGATCGTTGTGAGAGCGATCTGGCCGCCGCCTGTCAGGGGGCCGAGGTCATTCAGTTGGCAGTGCCTATCCTGGCCATGGAGAAGGTGCTTGCTCAACTGGCTGCGCTGGATCTTGGCAACGCCGTGCTGACCGACGTCGGTAGCGCCAAGGGCAATGTCGTGCGCGCGGCGCGCCTGGCGTTTGCTGGAAAGGCAGTGCGTCTGGTGCCCGGCCATCCCATTGCGGGGTCCGAGCAGAGTGGGGTGGAGGCTGCCAACGCCGAGCTGTTCCGCCGTCACAAGGTCATTCTCACTCCGTGCGAATACAGTGATGAGGCCGCTCTGGCGCTGGTCGAAGGGCTATGGCGCGAGCTGGGGGCGGATGTCGAGGCGATGGAGGTCGAGCATCACGACCAGGTGCTTGCCGCCACCAGCCACCTGCCGCATCTGCTGGCCTTTACCCTGGTTGACTCGCTGGCCAAGCGCAGCGAGAACCTGGAAATTTTCCGCTATGCCGCTGGCGGTTTCCGCGACTTCACGCGGATCGCCGGCAGTGATCCGGTGATGTGGCACGATATCTTCCTTGCCAACCGCGAGGCCGTGCTGCGCACATTGGATACGTTTCGCGACGACCTCGACGCCTTGCGCGACGCGGTCGACGCTGGGGATGGGCATCAACTGCTGGGCGTGTTCACCCGCGCCCGCGTGGCCCGCGAACATTTCAGCAAAATTCTGGCCCGCAGGGCCTATGTGGACGCTATGCACTCGACCGATCTGATTTTCCTGGCAAAACCCGGTAGCAGCCTGTCCGGACGTATCCGCGTCCCCGGTGACAAGTCCATTTCGCACCGCTCGATCATGCTGGGTTCGCTGGCTGAAGGCACCACCGAGGTCGAAGGCTTCCTCGAAGGCGAAGATGCCCTGGCCACGTTGCAGGCGTTCCGCGACATGGGCGTGGTCATCGAAGGCCCGCACCACGGCCGCGTGACCATCCATGGCGTCGGCCTGCATGGTCTGAAAGCGCCGGCCGGCGCGCTGTACATGGGGAACTCCGGTACTTCCATGCGCCTGCTCTCCGGCCTGCTGGCTGCGCAGCCGTTCGATACCACGCTGACCGGTGACGCTTCGCTGTCCAAGCGCCCGATGAATCGCGTGGCCAAGCCGCTGCGTGAGATGGGCGCGGTGATCGAGACTGGCCCGGAAGGTCGTCCGCCGCTGACCATCAAGGGTGGCCAGCGCCTCACCGGCATGGCCTACGAAATGCCCATGGCCAGCGCCCAGGTCAAATCCTGCCTGCTGCTGGCTGGCTTGTACGCTGCGGGGAGCACCTCGGTGACCGAGCCGGCGCCGACCCGTGATCACACCGAGCGTATGCTGCGCGGTTTCGGCTACCCGGTCAGCGTCGAGGGCAGTACTGCCAGCGTCGAGTCCGGCCACAAGCTGACCGCCACGCGCATCGAAGTGCCGGCGGATATTTCCTCGGCTGCTTTCTTCCTGGTCGCTGCCAGCATCGCTGAAGGCTCCGAGCTGGTGCTGGAGCACGTCGGCATCAACCCGACCCGTACCGGCGTGATCGATATCCTCAAGCTTATGGGTGGCGACATCACCCTGGAAAACCAGCGTGAAGTTGGCGGCGAACCGGTGGCGGACATTCGCGTGCGTGCGGCCAAGCTGAAAGGCATCGATATCCCGGAAGATCTGGTGCCGCTGGCCATCGATGAATTCCCGGTACTGTTCGTCGCTGCCGCCTGTGCCGAAGGCCGTACCGTGTTGCGTGGCGCCGAAGAGCTGCGGGTGAAGGAATCCGATCGTATCCAGGTCATGGCCGACGGTCTGATCGCGCTGGGCGTCAAGGCCGAGCCGACTCCAGATGGCATCATCATCGACGGCGGCACCATTGGTGGTGGTGAAGTCTGGGCGCATGGCGATCACCGTATCGCCATGTCCTTCAGCGTCGCCTCGCTGTGCGCCAGTGCGCCGATCCGCATCCACGACTGCGCCAACGTCGCCACTTCATTCCCCAACTTCCTCGCCCTGGCAGCTGAAGTCGGTATCAATGTGGTCGTAGAGGGCAACGCATGAGCGCGCCGGTAATCACGGTCGACGGGCCGAGCGGGTCGGGCAAGGGCACGCTCTGTTCACTGCTGGCCAAGCAGCTGGGCTGGAATCTGCTCGACTCTGGTGCGCTGTATCGCTTGCTGGCCTTTGCTGCCGGTAACCATGGTATCGATCTGACCAACGAAGAGTCGCTCAAGCAGCTGGCCGCGCATCTGGATGTACAGTTCATCGACAAGCGCATCATCCTCGAAGGCGAGGAGGTGACCGACGCCATCCGTAATGAACAGGTTGGTGCGGGTGCTTCGATGGTCGCCTCGCTGCCTGCCGTGCGCGAAGCACTGCTGCAGCGTCAGCGCGCATTTCAGGAGATGCCGGGCCTGGTGGCCGATGGCCGCGACATGGGCACCGTGGTATTCGCCGACGCGCCGCTGAAGATTTTCCTGACCGCCAGCGCCGAGGAGCGTGCCCGTCGCCGCTACTTGCAGTTGAAGGCCAAGGGCGATGATGTTAATCTCGCGAGTCTTCTCGACGAGATACGGGCGCGCGACGAGCGCGATACCCAGCGCGCGGTGGCTCCGCTCAAGCCGGCAGTCGACGCAATCGTGCTGGATTCCACCGAACTTTCCATCGAGCAAGTGCTTGAACGAATTCTGAGCGAGGTCGCCGATCGCGATCTCGCCGGGTAAGGGCTCTCGGTTGCTTTAAATCGAAGGGTCCGCAAGGAGGCATACGGGAGACCAGTCCTTGTCCCGTAGGCCTCTTTTCATATGAACGAACCCACATGGTCTGGAATGTGGTTTGGGCGAATCCCCGCCCTTGATCAACAGGAATCAACATGAGCGAAAGCTTTGCAGAACTATTTGAAGAAAGCCTGAAATCCCTCGACATGCAGCCGGGCGCCATCATCACCGGTATCGTGGTCGACATCGACGGTGACTGGGTTACCGTTCACGCAGGTCTGAAGTCCGAGGGCGTCATCCCGCTCGACCAGTTCTTCAACGAACAAGGCGAGCTGACCATCAAGGTCGGTGACGAAGTCCACGTCGCGCTGGACGCGGTTGAAGATGGCTTCGGTGAAACCAAGCTGTCCCGCGAGAAAGCCAAGCGCGCTGAATCCTGGCTGGTTCTGGAAGCTGCGTTCAACGCTGAAGAAGTGGTCAAGGGCGTTATCAACGGTAAGGTCAAAGGCGGCTTCACTGTTGACGTCAACGGCATCCGCGCGTTCCTGCCGGGTTCCCTGGTTGATGTCCGTCCGGTGCGTGATACCACTCACCTGGAAGGCAAAGAGCTGGAATTCAAGGTCATCAAACTGGACCAGAAGCGCAACAACGTTGTCGTTTCCCGTCGCAGCGTCCTGGAAGCCGAGAACAGCGCCGAGCGCGAAGCTCTGCTGGAATCCCTGCAGGAAGGCCAGCAAGTCAAAGGTATCGTCAAGAACCTCACCGACTACGGTGCGTTCGTTGACCTGGGCGGCGTAGATGGCCTGCTGCACATCACCGACATGGCTTGGAAGCGCATCAAGCACCCGTCCGAGATCGTCAACGTTGGCGACGAGATCGACGTCAAGGTTCTGAAGTACGATCGCGAGCGTAACCGCGTATCCCTGGGCCTGAAGCAACTGGGCGAAGACCCATGGGTTGCCATCAAAGCTCGTTACCCGGAAAACACCCGCGTTGTTGCCCGCGTCACCAACCTCACCGACTACGGCTGCTTCGCCGAGCTGGAAGAGGGCGTGGAAGGCCTGGTGCACGTTTCCGAAATGGACTGGACCAACAAGAACATCCACCCGTCGAAAGTCGTTAACGTCGGCGACGAAGTGGAAGTCATGGTTCTGGACATCGACGAAGAGCGTCGTCGTATCTCCCTGGGTATCAAGCAGTGCAAGACCAACCCGTGGGAAGACTTCTCCGGTCAGTTCAACAAGGGTGACAAGATCTCCGGCACCATCAAGTCGATCACCGATTTCGGTATCTTCATTGGTCTGGACGGCGGCATTGACGGCCTGGTTCACCTGTCCGACATCTCCTGGAACGAAGCCGGCGAAGAAGCCGTGCGTCGCTTCAAGAAGGGCGACGAACTGGAAACCGTCATCCTGTCGGTTGACCCGGAGCGCGAGCGCATCTCCCTGGGCATCAAGCAACTGGAAGACGATCCGTTCAGCAACTACGTCTCCATCAACGACAAGGGCACCATCGTCCGTGGCGTTGTGAAAGAAGTAGACGCCAAGGGCGCCATCATTGACCTGGGCAACGAGATCGAAGCTACCCTGAAAGCCTCCGAAATCAGCCGTGACCGCGTTGAAGACGCGCGCAACGTCCTGAAAGAAGGCGACGAAGTAGAAGCCAAGATCATCAGCGTCGACCGCAAGTCCCGCGTCATCAGCCTGTCCGTCAAGTCGAAAGACGTTGAAGACGAGAAAGACGCGATGAAGGAACTGCGTAACAAGCAAGACGTTGAAAGCACCGGCCCGACCACCATTGGTGATCTGCTCCGTGCTCAAATGGAAAAACAGAACTAAGTTCGGTTAATCCATTCAGGAAAAGGGCGACCCTCGGGTCGCCTTTTTCATTTCTGCATTCTCAATGACACTGCCCTTGTAGGAGCGGCGCTCCGCCGCGAATGGCGGTCATCTCGCAATGCAAGCTTGACCTATGCCGCTGTGCTTAAATCCACAGCGCATCCCAGTGCGAATAATCGCCGACCCGCTCCACAAGTCCGGCTCTTATGGGATTTGCCACCACATAACGGGCTACATTCCGAACATCCTCTTCCCGTCGCAGGGCATGGTCATGAAATCCTTTCTGCCATATCGGTTGTCCCAGGTGTTTGGCGGATATTGATTTAACTCTGCCCACCAGTCGGGGCAAGGTTTCATCCTGTAATTGCAGCAGCCAATGCAAGTGATCCGGCATTACGACAAAGCAAAGGGTTTGGTGGGAGCCTAGCAATTCATCTTTGCGGATGACTTGTATGAGCGAGCGCGCCGCTGAGAAATCAGCAAAGACGGGTGTGCGGTTCTTGGTTACGGCCGTGACAAGATAGATTTGCCCGCTGCATGACCAGCGTCCTTTTCGAAGCCTGTCTGAGGCGTAGCGCTTCTCTGTCATCGGACTCCCTTCCGCAAGAGTGTGTCAGCCCAGCATAGACGAGTCTGGGCCTGGCAAAAGCTTCGCCCCGGGGCGGAGCTCCTACACGGATGCACCAAGCGAAGCAGTCCTATGTGGGAGCGGCGACCCGCCGCGAATGGCAGCCATCCTGCAATACCAAACACAGCCCCAAAAGCTTCGCCCCGAGGCGGGGCTCCTACACGAATGCGCCAGTCGACGCTCTCTGTAGGAGCTGCGCCCCGCAGCGAATGGTGGCCATCCCGCAATATCGAACCAATACCCAAAAGCTTCGCCTCGACGCAAGCCTCCTGCACGAAGCCCTGGTTATCACAACTAACCCCAAAACTCGCTAACACCTTGTTTTTTAGGCTGTTCAAAACCTGATCAGCGTGCTAAAACCAAACCGTCGAGTCTTCTAGCCGCTTGAAAAAGAAGGGAAAACCATGACCAAGTCGGAGTTGATCGAAAGAATTGTCACTCATCAAGGTCAGCTGTCCTCCAAGGATGTCGAGCTAGCCATCAAGACCATGCTGGAGCAAATGTCCCAGGCACTGGCCACGGGGGATCGCATCGAGATTCGCGGCTTTGGCAGCTTCTCGCTGCACTACCGCGCACCGCGCGTTGGGCGTAACCCGAAAACCGGGCAATCGGTGCGTCTGGACGGCAAGTTCGTACCGCATTTCAAGCCGGGCAAGGAATTGCGTGATCGGGTTAATGAGGACGAATGATGTTCCTGTAGGAGGAGTCGGCCTGACGGCGTCAGTATTTCGTTATGCTTGCCAAACAGAAAAAAACCGTCAAAATGTGCGGGTTCTCACGTTAGTGGCCTTTTGATGGCTTCATTGGACGCATTCGCGTTTAGCTATTCTCATTGTATTCCGTACTACTGGGCTGAGTCCCTTTAGATTTCGTCAGCGTTAAGGGATTAACTCGTGCGGTACCCCTCCATTGTTCATCACGGCGCTGTCACGGGCGTTACGGGCTCATGCCATCAGCTACGGATGGATGATGAGCATGCGCTGCTGATTGACTGCGGCCTCTTTCAAGGTGCTGAAACCTCCCCTGAAGGCCGGGCAGGCGCCGGCAAGCTCGCAATCGATTTCTCTCTGGACGGTATCAAAGCACTGGTCGCAACCCATGTTCATATCGACCACGTGGGCCGCATACCCTATCTCCTTGCAGCCGGCTTCAAAGGTCCGATTCTCTGTAGTGAACCATCGGCCAAGTTGTTGCCCATCGTCCTTGAGGATGCCTTCAAGCTCGGTTTCAGCCGTGACCAGAAACAAGTAGAGCGCTACCTCAAGCTGATCGAGCAGCGCATCGTCGCCTTGCCCTATAAGCAGTGGTTCACCCTGATCGACACGAAACAGCTCAACGCTCGCATTCGTTTACAACGCGCTGGCCACATCCTCGGCTCGGCCTACGTCGAGGTTGATCTGCACTACCCCGAGACGGGCGAGAAGAAGCGCATCGTGTTCTCTGGCGACCTGGGTGCACCTCATGCGCCAATCCTCCCGGCACCTAAAGCCCCATACAAAGCCGATATTCTGGTCATCGAAAGCACCTATGGCGACCGCCTCCACGAAGATCGCCGCAGTCGTCGCGCGCGACTGGAAAAAGTGCTCGAGCACGCGCTGAGCAATCAGGGCACAGTTCTGATTCCTGCTTTCAGCATTGGGCGCACTCAAGAGCTGCTTTACGAACTCGAAGACATCATCCATTGCAGAGCGCTGAAAGAGCCGGCTAAGGCCCAGTCGAGTGCTTCAAAGTCGAACACAAGCAAGGCGCCTGCGCTTGACTGGGCAAACTTGCCCATCATCCTCGACTCCCCGCTGGCCAGTCGTTTTACGGCGGTGTATCGCGAGCTCGATCACTTCTGGGACGTAGAGGCGAGGGGACGCTTGGCCAAAGGCCGTAACCCACTGGCTTTTCGTAATCTGCTAACGGTCGATAGCCACCAGGCCCATCTGGCCATGGTCAACCGTCTGACGCAAACCGCTCAGCCGGCTATCGTCATCGCTGGCAACGGTATGTGCTCCAGTGGGCGCATTGTCAACTACCTCAAAGCCATGCTCGGTGATGAGCGGCATGATGTGCTCTTTGTCGGCTACCAGGCTGAAGGTACGCCCGGGCGACAGATCCAGCGCTTTGGTCCGCGTAGTGGCCATGTGGAATTTGACGGGCAGCGCTATGAGATTCGGGCTCAGGTGCATACCATAGGCGGTTATTCTGCCCATGCGGATCAGAAGGGCTTGGTTAGCTTTGTTACCCGGATGACGCATTGGCCGTCAGAAGTTCGTATCGTGCATGGCGAGTCTGGAGCCAAGCAGCAATTCTCAACGGTTCTGCAGCAGCGCTACGACGCGACTGACAGGGCTTTAAAAATAGTAATTCCGTGAAGTTTTGATGGGGTGTAAGAGTGAAGGCTGATTCGCTGCAAGCGTATATCGATAAATTCAAAAGCCGGGATGCGTTGATCGGGATTGTCGGTCTCGGCTATGTCGGCTTGCCGCTGATGTTGCGTTACAACGCCATTGGCTTTCGCGTGCTTGGCATTGATATTGATGTCGAGAAGGTCGACCAGCTCAATGCCGGGAAGAGCTACATCGAGCACATCGCCAGCGAACATGTTTCGCGTGCACGCAATAGTGGCTTCGAGGCCACATGCGATTTCGCACGGGCCAGCGAATGCGATGCTTTGATCCTGTGCGTGCCAACGCCGTTGAATAAGTATCGCGAACCCGATATGAGCTTCGTGATAAATACCACTGAGGCAATCCAGCCTTATCTGCGCGCAGGGCAGGTGGTATCGCTGGAAAGCACCACCTATCCGGGGACTACCGAGGAAGAACTGCTTCCGCGCGTTGAGTCCGGTGGTCTGCGCGTCGGCGAGCACATCTTTCTGGTCTACTCTCCGGAGCGTGAAGATCCGGGCAACCCAGATTTCGAGACCCGTACTATTCCCAAGGTCATCGGTGGCCACACGCCGAACTGCCTTGAAATCGGTATCGCCCTGTACGAGCAGGCCATCGACCAGGTCGTGCCTGTCAGCTCAACGAAAGCGGCGGAAATGACCAAGCTACTGGAAAACATTCACCGTGCCGTGAACATTGGCTTGGTCAATGAAATGAAGGTGGTCGCTGATCGTATGGGGATCGACATCTTCGAGGTCGTTGATGCCGCTGCGACCAAGCCTTTCGGCTTCACCCCGTACTATCCAGGGCCTGGGCTGGGCGGTCATTGCATCCCGATCGACCCGTTCTACCTGACCTGGAAGGCGCGCGAGTACGGCTTGCATACCCGTTTTATTGAGCTGTCCGGTGAGGTCAACCAAGCCATGCCTGAGTACGTGCTCGGCAAGCTGATGGATGGCTTGAATGATCGTGGACAGGCACTTAAGGGCAGCCGCATCCTGGTGCTTGGCATCGCCTACAAGAAAAACGTCGACGACATGCGCGAATCTCCCTCGGTGGAAATCATGGAGCTCATTCAGGCCAAAGGTGGCGTGGTGGCCTACAGCGACCCGCATGTGCCTGCGTTCCCGGAAATGCGTGAGCATCACTTCGACCTGAGCAGCGAGGCGCTGAGCGCCGAGAATATCGCCAGCTTCGACGCGGTGGTTTTGGCGACCGACCATGAACGTTTCGATTACGAGCTGATCAAGGCCAATGCGCGCCTGATCGTCGACACCCGCGGCAAGTATCGCGCTGCCCATCCGAACGTTATCAAGGCCTGATCCTGCCAGGCGGGTCGGCTCAGTGCATGCAGGCCGGCCCGTTATACTTTTGCGAGATACAAACATGAAAAAATTCGCCCTGGTCGGTGCTGCCGGCTATATCGCTCCGCGCCACATGCGCGCTATCAAGGACACCGGCAACCAACTGGTCTGTGCCTACGACATCAACGACTCGGTCGGCATCATCGACAGTATCTCGCCGCAAAGCGAGTTTTTCACCGAGTTCGAGCGTTTCCACGATTACGCCTCGCGCCTCAAGCGTCATCCGTCGACTGCGCTCGATTACGTCTCGATCTGCTCGCCCAACTATCTGCACCATCCGCATATCACGGCAGGCCTGCGTCTCGGCTGCGATGTCATCTGCGAAAAGCCACTGGTACCGACCAGCGATTTGCTCGACGACCTGTCATTGGTCGAGCGCGAGACGGGCAAGCGCCTCTACAACATCCTGCAGCTCCGGCATCACCAGGCGATCATCGATCTGAAGCAGCGCGTGGGAGCTGGCAGCAAAGACCACAAGCACGAAGTGGAGCTGACTTACATCACCAGTCGCGGCAACTGGTATATGGAGAGCTGGAAGGGCGACCCGCGCAAATCTTTCGGCGTCGCCACGAACATTGGCGTCCATTTCTTCGACATGTTGCACTTCATCTTCGGCGCGCTGCAGCGCAACGTGGTGCATTACGTCGATAACTACAAGGCCACGGGATATCTGGAGTATGAAAACGCCCGCGTTCGCTGGTTCCTCTCCATCGATGCGAACGACCTGCCTGATGCAGTAAAGGGCAAGAAGCCGACTTACCGCTCCATCACCTGCGATGGTGTCGAGATCGAGTTTTCCGAGGGCTTCACTGACCTGCACACTGTTAGCTACCAAGCCATTCTCAATGGCGATGGATATGGAATCGAGGACGCTCGCCACTGCGTGGAAACCGTGGAGACCATCCGTACCCTGGTCGCTACTCGCGCTCAGAACGGTGAAGATCACCCGTTCCTTGCGCGCCTGCTGGGTTGCCTATGAGCTACTACCAGCATCCCAGCGCCATCGTCGATGAGGGCGCACAGATTGGCGAAGGTTCGCGTATCTGGCATTTCGTTCACGTATGCGCGGGCGCTCGGATTGGCCAAGGTGTGTCCCTGGGGCAAAACGTATTCGTCGGTAACAAAGTGCTGATCGGCGATCATTGCAAGATCCAGAACAACGTATCGGTTTACGACAACGTCACGCTTGAGGACGGCGTCTTTTGCGGCCCGAGCATGGTGTTTACCAACGTCTACAACCCGCGTTCGCTGATCGAGCGCAAGAGCGAATATCGCGATACCTTGGTGAAGAAGGGCGCCACGCTCGGCGCCAACTGCACCATCGTCTGCGGTGTCACCATCGGAGAGTTCGCCTTTATTGGTGCTGGCGCGGTCGTCAACAAGGATGTGCCGGCCTATGCACTGATGGTGGGTGTTCCTGCCCGGCATATAGGCTGGATGAGCGAGCACGGCGAGCAGCTGGATCTGCCGCTCACCGGGCAGGGGAGTGCGCCATGCATTCACTCCGGGGGGCGCTATGTGCTCGAGGGAAGCGTGCTTAGAAAGGAGCAAGCGCAGTGATCGAATTCATCGACCTCAAGACGCAGCAGGCGCTGATCAAAGACAAGATCGATGCCAATATCCAGCGCGTACTGGCCCATGGTCAGTACATTCTTGGCCCGGAAGTGGCCGAGCTAGAGGAAAAGCTGGCGGCCTTCGTGGGCGCCAAATACTGCATTAGCGTGGCCAACGGTACCGATGCACTGCAGATTGCACAGATGGCGCTGGGCATCGGTCCGGGCGATGAGGTCATCACCCCAGGCTTCACCTATATCGCCACGGCCGAGACAGTCGCTCTGCTAGGGGCAAAACCGGTGTACGTGGATGTCGATCCGCGCACCTATAACCTCGATCCGACACTGCTTGAAGCTGCCATCACTCCGCGCACCAAGGCGATTATCCCTGTTTCGCTATATGGCCAATGCGCCGACTACGATGCGATCAATACCATTGCTGCCCGGTACGGCATCCCCGTTATTGAAGATGCCGCGCAAAGCTTCGGTGCCACCTACAAAGACAAGCGTTCCTGCAATCTGACGACTATTGCCTGCACCAGCTTCTTTCCAAGTAAGCCTCTTGGTTGTTATGGCGATGGCGGAGCGATTTTCACCAACGATGACGAATTGGCCAAGGTAATGCGCCAGATCGCCCGCCATGGTCAGGATCGTCGCTATCACCACATTCGGGTGGGCGTAAACAGCCGCCTGGATACTCTGCAAGCTGCCATTTTGCTGCCCAAGCTGGAGATATTTGCAGAAGAGATTCAGTTACGCCAACAGGTTGCTGCCAGCTATGATCTCTGCCTCAAAGCGGCTGGTATCAACAGCTCTCCATTTACCGAAGCGCACAACATCAGCGCTTACGCCCAGTTCACCATTCAGGTGGAAAATCGTGACGCTGTACAAGCCAAATTAAAAGAGCAAGGCATCCCAACCGCGGTGCACTACCCAATCCCTCTTAACAAGCAGCCTGCGGTAGCCGATAACAATGCTTGCCTGCCCGTAGGCGATGCAGTTGCTGAAAGGGTCATGAGTCTGCCGTTCCATCCGTATATGAGGTCAGACGACATAGAAAGTGTCGTTCGGGCTCTCGTGTCTTAAGGCTGGCACTTATGAACTACCGCCCCGACATTCAGGGCCTGCGCGCCGTCGCGGTCCTGATGGTGATGCTTTTTCACTTCAACCCCGCCTGGCTGCCTGGTGGGTTTGTCGGTGTGGATGTATTTCTGGTGCTCTCCGGCTACCTGATTGTCAGCATTCTGCTGAATAAAAAACACCAGCTTGGCTACCGTCCTGTTAGCACCTTGCGCGGCTTTTACGTAAGCCGCCTCAAGCGTATCGCTCCGGCGTATTTCGCGATGTTGGTAGTGGTCTCGCTACTGGCTGCGGTGCTATTCCTGCCAGCAGATCTGGCTATCTATAAGCAAGGCCTTAAACAGGCTGCCTGGTTCAACAGCAATCACTACTTTGCCGGTTTCGGTGACTACTTTGCCCCAGCCAGCCACGAGCAGCCTCTGCTTCACACTTGGTCGCTGGCGGTGGAAATACAGTTCTATTTACTGGCTCCACTGTTGGTTCTGCTGTTGCCGGTCAAAGCGCTCAGATGGCTGTTTGTCATTTTGCTGATAACACTCACTGCAGTAGCCGAATACCGCCTGCGTGGGCTTGGCATCGAACAAGCCACTTACTACAGCCTGTATGCGCGACTGCCAGAGTTTTTTGCCGGCGGGATTCTTGCTCTTTATATGTATACGGGGTTGGAGGGTAGGTCGTGGTTTGCCAGCCTTGGGCTTGCATTACTGCTAGCCTCGGCCACACTACAGCCCCAACTAGGACACTTTCCCGGCTTACCTGCACTGCTCCCAGTCGCGGGTGCGCTGCTTATAATGGCGCAGCCAGCTCAGGCGCCGGCTGGGCAACTGCTGGGCAGCAAACCCATGGTCTGGCTGGGCGAATTGTCATACTCGCTTTACCTATGGCACTGGCCTGTGCTGGCGCTGCTGCGCTACTACACAGGCGCACAGGTGCTGGATATGCCGTTCAGCCTGCTGTTCATAACGCTCACCCTGGCGCTGGCTAGCCTCTCGTATTACGCACTCGAATCGCCACTGCGTGCTCGGCGCAGCCGTCTCAAGCACGTGTTCGGCTATGGTCTGCTGGCAGGTGCTGTTCTGGCCACCAGCCCCAGTATGGCCAGGCTCAACCAAGCGCTGACACCGCCTACGCTACCCGTCGAATACACCCGTTATGCCGACCCCGCCACAATCTGCCACGGTCTAATCGTCGCTGACTGTCTCAAGGGCGACTTAAACAGTGACAAGGAAGTGCTTGTATTGGGTGATTCCCACGCAGCCATGCTCAATCTCTTTTTTGATGATCTGGGCAAAGAGCTGGGCTTTAAGGCGCGAGTCATTACCGCCAGCAGTTGTGTGACGATCCCAGGATTTGATTACCAGCGAATTGCTGAGTGGGCACAAAAGGCCTGCCAGGAGCAAATTGAGCAAGCGCAAAAATACCTGATCAGCGGCCAGGTGATATTCCTTGCAGCCAGTTGGAACTGGCAGTTGGCCTCTGATGATTTTCAACATGCACTGAGCAACTTTTTAGCGGCGCAAAGTCGAGCCGGTTCAAAAATCTTCATTCTTGAGCAGGAGCCGCTACTCAGTAAAAATCCACTGCGCGCACTGCGATTCCAGGCACTAGGGCTAGCGCCGAGAGTCGAGATAGATCCTGCTTACCAACAAGCAAATGCTCGCCTGCGAAGGTTGGCAGCCAATTACAGCGGAGTCACCAGCCTCAATTTTGAAGCCAGTGGCGTGTTCGCCCAGGCACCTTTTGCCGATGGCCTTCCCATCTACCTCGATGAGCACCACCTCAACGAAGTCGGTGCCAGGCTCTATGCCGGCGTGGCGCGTGGCGCCTTTAGCCAAATTCTGGATTAATCACCAGTGCGCAAGCTTCTACCGCAAAGCCGCTACGCCCGTAACGTGCTCACCTTGATGACTGGTACGGGCTTGGCGCAGGCCATCCCAATTGCCATCAGCCCGATTCTTACGCGCCTTTATAGCCCGGAGGAGTTTGGTCTGTTTGCGTTTTACATGGCGGTCGTATCAATTGCCGTAGTGCTGGTGACGGGGCGTTACGAGCAAGCCATCCTGTTGCCTCGGCAAGATCGCGATGCGGGGCACATCGCTGCACTGGTGGTATTGCTCAGTGCAGTAGTTAGCGCATACCTGCTGCTATTAGTCATATTGTTCAACTCGCAGATTGTCCTGTTTTTAGGCGATCCGAAGTTGGCGCCCTGGCTATATTGGGTACCTGCCTCAACGTTTTTAATGGGCACATACCAAGGCCTCAACTACTGGAGCAACCGCAAAACTCAATACAAACGCTTGGCTATCAGCCGCACCGTACAAAGTGGTAGTGCGGCGTTGGCGCAGTTAAGCTTTGCACGCGTTGAAGGGTTAGGCTTGGTGGCGGGCCAAGTGACAGGTCAAGTGTTTGCTACCAGCGTCATGGCGCGCTTAATCTGGCGTGAAGATCATAAACTGATCCGTACCCTGCGGCCCCTGCGCAGTCTGGCTCTGGCCAGAAAGTACATCAATTTCCCTAAATACCTGATCGTCGCCCACGGCTTCAACACTGCCTCAGGGCAAATGCCGGTTTTATTGCTCAATGCGTTGTTCAGCGCAGCCTCCGCTGGATTTTTTACCCTGACGCAGCGTGTCATGGGGGCTCCTATGGCTCTGGTTGCCGGTGCTCTGGGTGATGTATTTCGGCAAGAGGCTAGTCAGGCATATAGCCATCAGGGCAATTGCCTTGCTATTTATAAAAAAACACTTAAGCGCTTGCTGCTGATATCTGTATTGCCGTTTCTTATGTTTTTCTTCATTGCTCCTGATATGTTTGCTTTTGTTTTTGGAGGGCAGTGGCGTATAGCGGGTGAGTATGCGCAAATTCTGACGCTGAAGTTTTTTTTCGACTTTGTTGCGGGGCCGCTTAGTGTAATGTTCATGATCGCTCAAAAGCAGCGTCTCGATTTGTTGTGGCAGATGGCCCTGGTTTCGATGGCAGTTGGTTCTTTTTATATGGGTTTTTGGTTATTTGATGTGAAGCTGGCCTTGGTTTTTTATGTGGTAAGTTGCTGTTGCATGCAGATGATTAACGTGGCTATGAGTTTTAGATTTGCAAAGGGTGATACCGCTATATGAGTGCAATAAGGGTGTTGCTAATAACTCAAGGTGTTTCTCGGCTGGTCAGTCCATTGTTCGGCACGAGGCACCAAGTTGTTGGTGTGTTGGAGTCCATGTCGCGTGGCTATGAAGGTTCAAAAAAACGATCGCTTTTGATTGATATTTTAAAAGATCTATATTGGTTTGTAACGGGGCGAAAGTCTGTATCTTTACGAGATTTCTGTAAGGGAAAGAATGTTCCGTATAATTTTATATGGAAGGGGAATGCAAAAGAGATTGCTGGCTGGGTTGCGGAGTTAAAGCCAGAGCTTATTGTGGTGTTCAGTATGTCTCAGCTTCTTAAGGACGATATTCTGAGGATCCCGTCCCGTGGTGTAATTAATTTGCATCCCTCATACCTTCCGGACTACCGTGGTCCGAATCCTGACTTTTGGCAGTATTATGATATGGAGATGTATCCCGGTGTCACTGTTCATTATGTCGATGCTGGCGAAGATACGGGGGATATTATTTATCAGGAGAGGATGCATATTCCCCTGGGTACCAAATCGCCTGCTCGACTTGATAAATTAATTGGTGAGCTGGGGGTGCCCCTTGTGTTGAAAACCATTGATGCCATCGCACAAAATAACGCGCCGCGCACGCCACAGTCTGTACAAGGCAGCACGCCCCGTGCTCGAAACCTGATCCCTGAAGAGCATTCACAAATCATTGATTGGGAGCATTGGCCGATTGAGAGGGTGTGGCATGTCTTGCGTGGTACAGAACTTTGGTTAAACGCAATTTCACCGCCCACTGGCTTGATGGCGGGGCAGCGCTGGACAATTCAGGAGTATGAAAAGACAGAGGCACCATCAGGCATCCCAGGCAAGGTTGGGAAATATAAAAATAGGCAATGCGTATTTGCCAGTGGTGGGGTTATTTATATTTATATTGATTTTGATATAAAGAAACTTATTCTAAAGATTCTTCAGAAGTGATTTGTTTTGGAAGCTAATTGGTGTGATCGCATAGACAAATACCGGGCTCTCTGCACCCAGGAGTCCTCCATCCCCTTATTCAGTCAAGCTTGGTGGCTTGATGCCACGGCTGGGGAAGGGAATTGGGATGTAGCCTTGGTTCATAAGGGCGACATCATTGTTGCCGCCATGCCCTACGTGCAGCGCAAGCGCTATGGCTTGCTTTTGCTCGGCCAGCCAGCTCTGACGCAGAGCCTCGGTCCTTGGCTGCGCGAGACAACCGGCAAGTCGGCCACCCAGCTGGCACAGCAAAAAGATTGGTTGCAAGCATTGATTGCTCAACTGCCACCCTTTGCCCAGTACACTCAAAACTGGCATTGGCAAATGGGCAACTGGCTGCCGTTTTACTGGGCGGGCTTTAAGCAGACCACGCGATACACCTACATACTGGACGCGCTGAACGACGAGCAACTCCTATGGCAAGGCTTGCAGGAAAATATCCGTCGAGAAATCAAAAAAGCCAGTGACCGTTTCAAGTTGCGCGTGCGCGAGGATTTAGCGCTTGAAGATTTTTTAGTGCTTAACCGAATGACATTTGCCCGCCAGGATATGGCTTTGCCTTATAACGAGTCATTCGTACGGCGGCTCGATCAGGCTTGTGCCACCCGGCAGGCGCGAAAAATTTTCATAGCCGAAGACGAGCAGGGGAACCGCCACGCCGGTGCCTATATAGTATGGGATGGCAATAGCGCTTATTACCTGATGGGTGGGGGCGACCCGAAGTTGCGCAACAGCGGCGCCACCAGCTTGTGCATGTGGGAGGCCATCAAATTTGCCGCAACAGTAACGCAGCGGTTTGATTTTGAAGGCTCGATGCTTGAGCCGGTAGAGAGGTTTTTCCGTGCCTTTGGCGCACAGCAAACACCGTATTTCACCGTCAGCAAAACCCCTTCGCGCGCGCTCAAAATCGTGCACGTTCTGCGCGAGTTGAAAAGAGACTGGAATAAATAGCCATGTGTGCCATCGCCGGAATTATTTCTCAAGTCCCCATTCGGGCAACAGACATTCAACTCATGAGTGATGTGCAGGCTCACCGTGGCCCGGACGGGCAAGGTTTTATGCTGTCCCAAGACGTACAGGCGGATAGACCGTTACCAGGTTTGATTGATTTTTCTCCTGCGTCGCCATACCACATTGCGCTGGCACATCGACGTTTGGCCATTGTTGATTTAAGTCCGCAGGGGCATCAGCCGATGGTCTGGCAAGAGCGCTATGCCATCACCTTCAATGGTGAAATTTATAACCACGTTGAATTGCGCCAGGAGTTGGAGTCGATAGGGTATAGCTTTGCCTCCCACTCGGATACCGAGGTGATTCTGGCCGCTTACGATGCTTGGGGCGTATCGTGTTTGAATAAGTTCAACGGTATGTGGGCCTTTGTGCTGGTGGATACACTGCTGCACCGAGTTTTCATCGCTCGTGATCGGTTCGCTATCAAACCGTTGTATTATGCACACGTAAATAGCACTTTTATTTTTGCATCAGAAATAAAGGCATTGCTTGAGCATTCGGCTATTACGGCCATTGCAGATCCGGAGTTTGCCAGAAACTACTTGAATAATGGCCCCTCGGAAACAGGTGTGAAAACTGCGTGGCAGGGCATATTGCGTTTTCCAGCGGCGAGTTTTGTAGAGTGTTCGTTCGCTGATTTGTGCAGTGAGAATATACAGCCACAAATTTATTGGGATGTGCGACCCAATTTAAGCACTGAGGCATTTGACGATGCGAAGGCACAGGTATTAGCCGATACCTATTACCAATTATTGGAAGATGCCGTCCGTTTGCGATTGCGTGCCGATGTCAAGGTGGGGTCAGCACTTTCGGGGGGGCTGGATAGCTCATCCATCGTCTACCTGATCAACAAGATATTGAAAGAGCAGGGCGTGGCTGATCGGCAAGAGACCTTTTCCAGTGTCTATAAATCGGCTGGTACACAAGATTGCGACGAGTCACCATTTATTGACCATCTGGCTCACGCCTTGGATGTGCGCTCCAATCAGATCGAACCCCATGTCGATGCCGTGCCGAGCGAACACGAAAAGCTCATCTATGCCATGGACTATCCGCCTGAGAGCACATGTATGTCCGGCTGGCACACCTTCATGCTTGTGGCGCAGACAGATGTTACCGTTACCCTGGATGGTCAGGGAGCTGATGAACAACTTGCCGGTTATTTACCCTATCTGGCACCTTGGTTTGCGCAAATGCCGCTGCGCCAAGTCGCTATGGAACTGCCCAAGGTTATGGCTATTCCAGGTGCTTACCGTTTTGCATTACGCGGCTTGGCGGTCGGACTGACGAGACGGATTTGTGGTAAATCCTTCGTGATGAAGCTGGTGCGCGGGCTCGGATATAAAATGGATCCCTTTATTCATTTGAATGAAAAGTTGTTGCAGGATCTGAAAGCGTCGCTGCGTGTGCTGATTCATTACTCTGATCGGGTATCCATGGCGCATTCTATTGAGTCACGTATGCCGTTCATGGATTATCGACTGGTAGAGTTTTTAGCCTCTGTGCCCGCCGCTTACAAGCTGCACGGTGGTTGGACCAAGTACCTTGCGCGGCGTGCGTTTTCGGGTAAGTTGCCTGATGAAATTGTCTGGCGCAAAGACAAAATGGGCTGGCCCATTCCCGAATCCCATTGGTTTGAAGGTAGTCTTAAAGACTGGATGGCCAAGCGGGTGAAAAATCCAGCTTTTCTTCAATGGTTGGGGGTTGCTGCTAGCGATGTACCGCTAGATAGAGCGGACGCTTCTATGACTCACAAGATACGTTGGCTCAATTTAGCCACGTGGTATCTTTTGTTCGTAGAAAAGTCACAAAAACCACCTCGTTTGGCAAATAAAAAGACGGCTGCACGAGTATGAGGTTTTGGCATACTGCGGCTGCGCTCACTTGGCTGCAAACTATTTTAAAAGAGCGCTTTGGCCATACCTTTGACTTATTGCCTCAGCCAGAGGCTAACCACATTGCGCTATGCGTTCCTGGTGATGCGCGCTGTATCCAGCTAGCACTGGACGGCAGTACTTTCACTCGCACTGACTCTAGCCTCGGCTGCGCCAGGTGGAATGCGCTTGACGAGGGCTGGGATACGGCCCTACCAGGGTCGTTGCCCGCTCCGGGTGGCCACGACTTGTGCGCGCCCCTAATTACAGCAACGGAAAGTGGCTGGCACATTGGCTACGATATTCTCGGGTTGACCTATTGGATGCTTACGCGCCAAGAGGAAGTAGGTCGCACTGATTTGGATAATCATGCTCGATTTCCTGCTACCGCTTCCCATGGCTATATGCACAATTATCTAGAGCGCCCCATTGTGGATGAGTGGCTGCATGTGTTGGGACAGGTAATTGGCAGAACATGGCCAGGCATCAGGCTTACACGGCATCGCTTTGAGGTTAAGGTGAGCCACGATGTGGATAGTCCAAGCCTCTATGCATTCAAGCCCTGGCGACTGGTGGCCCGCATGATGGCTGGCCATATCCTGAAACGACGCGACTTAGGCGCATTCTGCACCGCTGCCTTGGTAAAGCAGATGACCAAAGGCACACTGCATCCTGCCGACCCCCATAATACCTTCGAGTGGCTTATGGATGTCTCCGAAGCCAATAATCTGACTAGCGCTTTTTACTTTATTTGTGGGCGAACCAGTGATATGGATGCCGACTACGAGCCAGGGCACCCCATTATTCGCGCATTGATGCGGCGCATCCATGAACGCGGTCATGAAATTGGTTTGCACCCCAGCTATGGCACTTATCAGAGACCAGCATTGGTTGCGCAGGAGGCGGAACGTCTGAAGGCAATCTTGGCCGAAGAGAACATTCAGCAAAGCGCCATCGGTGGACGTATGCACTATCTGCGCTGGGAGCAACCAACAACACTACAGGCTTGGAATGATGCAGGGCTGGCCTATGATTCAACTCTTGGGTATGCCGACCGTCCAGGCTTTCGCTGTGGAACTTGCTTTGAATACCCAGCGTTCAACCCTGCATCATTGCAACCAATGAGCCTTCGTATTCGACCCCTGGTTGTTATGGAGTGTACGATAATTGGTGGAGTTTATTCGGAAGCCATAAGTCTCGGATCGGCTGAAAGCAAGATATTGGAATTGAAGGGAAAATGCCGTGCGCTCGGTGGATGTTTTACCCTTCTATGGCATAACTCATTTTTTACTGGTGGGGTAAGTCTCAAGAAAGTCTATGAAAGACTTATCGAAGATAAATCATGATCGTATATAAAATATTTAATGAGGATGAAGCTGGCTATGTGATGTCAGGTAAGCTTTTGCTGCTCTTCACGTATCTTGTGCTTAATGTATTGAATGTTGGCGATGGCGGTACAGCATTGCCGCTACTGGGGGCCTTCTTTGTGCTCTCGGGTATTTCTTTGCTGTTAGATTTTTTTCGGTGCCGCACCGCAGTTCATGGGCACTTCTTCGTGTTTCTTCTTTTTGTCGTATGGCTAACATATCGCATTCTAGTGGACTTAAACGACCTCGCGCATCTAAAGAAACTAACCGTTGCCACTACGAGTGGTATTCTCTTGTTCTTCTTGCTGGGTACTTTTGCGCGTCAGGCATTGGATAAGATTAACACGATTGGGAAGCTCTTTTGGTTAAAGTTTTTATTTGCTGCGCTCTTTCTTTTCTATGTGTGGGTTTTTATCTCATTTAATAATAGGCTGTTGAGTAGTGGTGAGATATTCTACATGGATGGCGTGAATGGTGACTATCAGCGTCCTGGGAATTTTATGATATGCTTATTTCTAATGTGTTCCTTTGTTCTTTTAAATCTGGTTTCTCGCCTCAAGGCAAACAAAAAAAAGAGCTTGCTTGTATACTTGGCTGCTTATTTTTCAATGACAATCTTGAATCTGGTGAGTAGTCAAGCGATGGGTGCCAATACTGCAACTGCATGTATTTTGGCAATTTATATGATGAGTTTCGTGCTTGCATTGTTGTATGTCGATGAAGATGTTCGCGATCAATACTTACGAGGAGTGCTGTCTATTCCTTTTTCTGTGTGTATTTTTAAGGGGCTGTTTAAGTACTCCCTGGTTGTAGTGAGTTTTAGTGCTTTAGCTGCTTTTGCTTTGGTTCAGGCAACATCATTTGATTTGCAGAAAACTAGGATATTTGGTTTTGGTTCAGGAGTAAATTCTTCGATAACTTCCAGGATGGAGATACTCAGGGAAGAAGGGGCAGAGCAGATTGGTAATGCATTATTATTTGGTAATCTAGATGTCGCACGATTAGTCAGTGATGATCCTAGTCGAACGCTTCATAGCTTTTTCCCTAATATTATCGCCGAGCTTGGATTGATAGGGTTCTCGATAGTGGCGCTACTACTAATCCTCATAGTGCGGCATATTTTTGTTTTTATGAGGTGTTCCGCTAGAGAGGAATCCGGTTTCCTTTTGGTATCCATAGGTCTATGGTTGTTTTTTATATTAGGTTTTCTATTCTTTTATGCAAACTTGGCTGTTGGTAAGGAATGGTCAGTCATGTGGTTTTTCCTGGGTTTTGCAGTCAATGTATTTCCCAGTCGCTCATCCTTTAAGAGTTGGGAGGATGAGCGAGTTCCGATGAAACTAAAGGTTGTATGAAGTTGGCGTTTGCTACCTTATAAGCGTTTGACTTATTGAATTGTTTTGGGGGTCTCTGTGTGCGGGTTTTTAGGTTTTGTTTCAAATGCTGATAAACACAGCGATCTTTCGTCTGCGCTGAGTATGATCAAGCATAGAGGTCCAGATGCGCAGCGCTTTAATGTGTACCACCTTGGCGCTAAGGTGGTAGGCTTCGCCCATGCGCGTCTATCAATTATTGATCTGAGTAATGCCGCCATTCAGCCATTTGAGTCTCGCTGCGGTGATTTAAGCATTATTTTTAATGGTGAGATTTATAATTATTGCGAATTGCGTGATGAACTAAGATTGTTAGGGTATGAGTTTCTTACTGAGTCGGATACCGAGGTCTTACTTGCCGCTTGGCAAGCGTGGGGTATTGATTCCTTGCGTAAGCTTATTGGGATGTTCGCTTTTGCAGTGCTAGATAAAAAATCAAAAAAAGTCACATTGGTTCGTGATGCCTTTGGTGTTAAGCCACTTTTTTATGCTCCTGATGGTGGTCAGCTTTTTTGGGGGTCGGATATTCGTGGTGTTATTAGGCTGATTAATAAGCCAGTTCGACCCGACTTGCAGAGAGGTTACGATTACTTAGTGCATGGTGACTATGATTCGACTGAGAATAGTTTCGTGGAGGGTGTGTTTAATTTATTGCCAGGGCATTTTTTTGAGTATGATCTAGATAAAGGAGAAGCCTGTAAGCCGGTTTCGTGGTGGAGGCCAGATTTAATTCCTAGATCATTTTTGAATTTTGCTGAGGCTTCTAAAAAAACCAAAGAATTATTTTTGGAAAGTATTAAGTATCATTTGCGAAGCGATGTGCCGCTTGGGGTTGCACTTTCTGGCGGAATAGACTCTTCAGCGGTAGTTTGTGCTGTCAGAAAATTACAGCCTGACGCAGAAATTCATACATTCAGTTATGTTGCTAGTGACGAGGCGTTGTCTGAGGAAAAGTGGGTAGATGGCGTTAATGATTATGTCAACGCTATTTCCCATAAAGTATATTCTTCTGGCGAAGAAATGCAGCGCGATTTGGATGACATGATATTAATGCAAGGTGAGCCTTTTGGGGGGACTAGTATTTATGCTCAATATAGGGTTTTTAAGCTAGCTAAAGAGTGTGGGATTACGGTTACTTTGGATGGGCAAGGGGCTGATGAGCTACTGGCGGGCTATTCAGGTTATCCAGGGCAGCGTATTCTTAGCCTTCTTGAGAGGCGCAAGTTTTTAGCGGCGCACAAATTTGCATGCAAATGGTCAAAATGGCCGGGGCGTAGTTATAAGCTGGCGTGGATGTATTTGGCTCGAATTGTACTACCAGACTCGTGGTATGCTCGAGTGAGAAAATATATGGGGCGAGACTTTCGCCCGGCTTGGTTGAACTTAGATCCTCTTATTCGAAATAATATAAACTTTTACGAAAAGAGAGAGCCGCGTCATAATGTGAATAAAGGTCATCGTGTGCTTGAGGCGCTGGCCGGTGCGCTGCAGGGACGCGGTTTGCCTTCTTTGCTGCGTCATGGCGATAGAAACTCTATGGCTTTTTCCGTTGAGAGTCGTGTGCCTTTCTTGACGTTGCCACTGGCTGAGTTCCTGATGAGTTTGCCTGAGGAGTATCTCATCTCGGATGAGGGCGAGACCAAGCATGTGTTCCGTGAAGCTATGCGTGGCATCGTTCCTGATGCTCACTTGGATCGGAGGGATAAAGTTGGCTTCGCAACGCCTGAGTCCGATTGGTTGCTTGGCATGGCGAGTGAAATAAGAGGCTGGCTTCACGAGGCGCCAAGTATTGCTTTTCTTAATAAAGATGAGCTGATTAAAGAGTTTGAACGTGTGGTTTCAGGTGAGAAGAAATTTGACTCGCGCGTGTGGCGCTGGGTGAATTACCTGCGTTGGTATACGTTAGTGGTTAAGGGGGCGTAGATGCGTAACGCGCACATTAATATGAATGAGTTTACTAATGCTAGTCGCGTCCTAAAGCAAGTGAGCTCCTTGGTGGAATCCAATGTGTTTGAGTCAATAATGATCATCGCTCTCGGGACGGATGCCTTGAGGAAGCATGAAGTTCTTGCTCCACGTGTTGAGTTGTATCGTATTAGTCTTCTAACTAGGAAGCTGCCAAAGAACCTGCTATTTCAAAGTGTGAAGTATATTGAATTCTTCTTTCGTTCTATTTGGTTGCTGGCTAGGTTCAAGCCGCAGGTGGTGAATGCGCATGCTTTATTGGTTATGCCAATAGCCTGCGCTTACAAACT
Organism: Pseudomonas sp. YY-1; assembly: GCF_002843095.1. NCBI lineage: Bacteria > Pseudomonadati > Pseudomonadota > Gammaproteobacteria > Pseudomonadales > Pseudomonadaceae > Pseudomonas > Pseudomonas sp. YY-1. The sequence goes on from NZ_PJLX01000007.1 coordinate 257,203, forward strand.
GATTTTCAAGGCTCATTTGGTTTATGATGCGCATGAGTTAGAAACCGAGCAGGAGGGCGGGGGTGGTCTTCGGAAGTCAATGTCTAAATGGCTCGAGAGAAAGCTTATTTACTCTCATGACTTAATGTTTGTTGTTAGTGAAAGCATTGCCGATTGGTATGTCCGTGTCTATGGCATTGCTCGTCCCTTAGTTGTGTTGAACGCGCCGGTGCGCCGCGCTATAAAAAAAAATAACCATTTTCGTCAGCAATTGGGTATTCGCGAGAATCAGATCATTTTGCTTTACCAAGGGGTGCTGGGGGCGGGGCGTGGGGTGCAGTTGATTGTAGAGGCGTTTAAACAGCGGTTTGATGATCGTGTGGTTGCTGTTTTTATGGGCTATGGTGTGCTTCAAGCAGAGGTTGAAGCGGCGGCTGCGCAGTATAACAACATCTTTTTCTACCCGGCTGTACCCTCTCAAATTGTGCTCGAGTACACTTCGTCTGCTGATCTGGGTGTATCTTTAATAGAGAATACGTGTTTGTCATATTTTTATTGTATGCCTAATAAGTTGTTTGAGTACTCAATGGCGGGGCTGCCTGTCGTGGTATCAAATATGCGTGACATGTCGGATTTGGTGAGCAAGAATAAAATGGGGGTTGTCGTTGAGGACTTGACTGCTGCCGGTATCAATCGCGTAGTTGATGATTTGCTAGTGCAAGATCTTGCATCTATGAGCGACTGTGCTTATCGTGTTGCTTGTGAATATGCATGGGATGTGCAGGAGCAAAAAATGCTGAACGCCTATCGAGTGATGCTTGAGCTTAGGGCATAGAAATATGAGCTTATATAAGGTCGCACATCTGACTTCTGCTCATCCCCGCTATGACGCTCGCATCTTCCTTAAGGAATGTACTTCGCTTGCCAAGAATGGTTACAGTGTCAGCCTCGTGGTGGCCGATGGGCAAGGTGATGAGCAAAGAAACGGCATCTCTATTTATGATGTTGGTTCATCCAGCGGACGATTTGACAGGATGCGTCATGCGCCTGCGCGTGTTTTGGCTAAAGCTCGCCTACTGAATGCGGATGTCTACCACCTGCACGATCCGGAACTGATTCCTATCGGTTTGACGCTGAAGAAAGCTGGTAAGAAAGTTGTATTTGATGCGCATGAAGATGTACCTAGGCAGATTCTTGGTAAGTCCTACTTAAATAAGGTCGCAAGGTTTATAATATCCAATGCATTTGCAGTCTATGAGCGTTGGGCCTGTCTTAAGTTGGATGCCGTAATTGCAGCTACGCCTTTTATACGTGATAAATTTATCCAGCTCGGGGTGCGCGCTGTCGATATCAATAATTTTCCGCTTCTCGGTGAATTGTCTTCTGGCACTCCGGATTGGAGCAAGAAACATGATGAGGTTTGCTATATAGGTGGTCTCGGTCGTATTCGCGGTATTCTTGAGATCGTTCAGTGCATGGAGCTGACCAAGAGTGCAGCACGCTTACAGTTAGCTGGCGAGTTCTCAGAGCTTGATTTCGAGCGTATGGTGCGTACTCAGCCTGGCTGGCAGCGTGTTGACGAGTTAGGCTGGCTGGATAGGATCGGAGTAAAGGCAACGCTGGATCGCTCAAAGGCCGGCTTGGTTACCTTACACCCCGTTGTTAACTATCTTGATGCGCTGCCAGTGAAGATGTTCGAGTACATGGCGGCCGGGGTTCCAGTTATCGCTTCTCATTTTCCAGTGTGGCGTGAGATTGTTGAGCTTCATGAGTGCGGATTGTGTGTGGATCCGCTAGATCCTGCTGCAGTTGCCAAAGCTATAGATTTTCTCATCGCTCACCCTGAAGAGGCTCAGCGCATGGGGGGTAATGGTCAGCGTGCAGTGCAGAATATATACAACTGGCGAATTGAAGAAGCGAAATTGCTGGCTTTCTATTGTAGCCTATGAAACAAGCGCCAAGTGCTCGTTAGCTTGCTGTTGATTTATATTGGCGGATCTTGAGCTCGGGTGTAGTGAAATGGAAGTATTGGCTACATTTGTTTTTTATTAATTTGGATTAAATATGTGCGGCATCTTTGGCATTATTGCTAGGCGTGTAATTGATAAGGCCAGTCTCCAGACGCTCGCTTTGCATGCCAGGCAGCGGGGGCGTGACTCCAGCGGACTGATCTATGCGGATGCTTCTGGGTTTCAGGTTAAGCGTGCAGATTATGACATCAAGAAGCTGATTTCCCAGGTCAAGCCTTTTGACTCCGCCTTTGTATTGGGCCACAGCCGTCTGATTACAAACGGACTCGCTGACAACCAGCCAGTCGTGCGTGGTGATATTTGCGTCATCCATAACGGTATCATCGTTAACGACGCAGAGGTTTGGAATCATATCAAACCTGCTCGCGCTCTGGAAATCGACAGTGAGGTTATTGCCGCCATAGCTGAGCAGCACTTGGAGGAGTCCGGTGACGATCTAGAGGGGCTGTCGAAGAAAGTATTGGAGTTGTGCGTCGGTGTAATTGCCTGTGCCATTGTTATTCCTCGGCTCGGCAAGGCCTTGATCTTCTCCAATAATGGCAGCCTGTATGTCGGTAACGCTCAGGAAGGTGTTTGCTTTTCCTCGGAAATGTACCCGCTCACGCAGATAGGTTGCTCGAATATTCAGCAGATACGACATGACGCAGTCGTGCTGGATCTACCTGTTGCAAAGAATATCAAGGTTACTGACAACAACCAGCGTGTTCATAATCTGATTCCGCCGTTTCAGTTTATTTCGTCTGAGGAGAAACAGCTGCTTTACCCGCAGCCGAACCTGCGTCGCTGCACTCGTTGCATTCTTCCCGAAACGATGCCTTTCATCGAGTTCGATGCCGAGGGCGTTTGCAACTATTGTCATGCCTATACTCCACGTAATGTGCCTAAGCCCAAGGAAGAACTCTTCAATCTGGTTGAAGGGTATCGGCGTGCTGGGGTGACTGACTGTATCGTGCCGTTCTCCGGTGGTCGTGACAGCTGCTACGGGCTGCACCTTATCGTCAAGGAACTGAAGATGAACCCGGTCACCTATACCTATGACTGGGGTATGGTGACGGATCTTGGTCGGCGCAATATCAGCCGGATGAGTGCGGCTCTGGGGGTGGAAAACATCATCGTTGCCGACGATATTGCCAAGAAGCGCAGTAATATCGCCGTTAACCTTAAAGCGTGGCTGAAAGCTCCGCATCTGGGCATGATCAGTATCCTGACTGCGGGCGACAAGCATTTCTTCCGCCATATCGAGACGGTGAAGCGTCAAACTGGCGTTAGCTTGAATCTCTGGGGTGTCAACCCGCTTGAGGTCACGCATTTCAAGGCTGGCTTCCTCGGTGTGCCGCCGGATTTCGAAGAAAAACGTGTCTATATGCACGGCTGGCAAAAACAGATGGAGTATCAGAAGCTTCGTTTCAAGGCGATGCTGCAAAGCCCCGGATACTTCAATAGTTCCTTGTGGGACACGCTGTCTGGTGAGTACTACCGGAGTTTCACTGAGAAGAAAGATTACTACCACATCTTTGATTACTGGCGCTGGGACGAAAAGGCCATCGATGACACCCTGATCAATGAATATGATTGGGAGTTGGCGGTAGACACCAGCACCACATGGCGTATCGGTGATGGTACGGCAGGGCTGTATAACTACATTTACTACCTTGTTGCCGGTTTTTCCGAGCATGACACGTTCCGCAGTAATCAGATTCGTGAAGGGGAAATCACACGTGAGCGTGCTCTGGAACTGGTGCGTGAGGAGAACCGCCCGCGCTATCAGAATATTCGCTGGTATCTTGACGCACTCGGAATGGATTTCACCGAGGTGATCAAAGTCGTCAATTCAATTTCACGTTTGTACAAAGACTGACGGGCCAGCCGACACGATGAATAATACGATCTGGTATGTCACGAAATACTTTTCACCCAGGACTGCCAACAGTCCCGGCGGACGGGGTTGGTTTCTAGTGGACGAGATGCAGCGTGCCGGATACCAGGTCGTTGTGATCAGCTCTGATTCCAACAATCTGGTAGACCTGCCAGTTTTGAACAAGCGTGTAACGCTGCAGGACCGCGATGGTGTAAAGATCGTCTGGCTGAAAACGATGAAATACTCGGTCGCCAAGTCCGTGCGCAGGATTCTGAGCTGGTTCCATTTCGAGTGGAATTTGTTCTGGCTCAACAAGAGCCGGTTGCCGCGGCCTGACGTGGTCATTATTTCCAGCCTATCGTTGCTGACCATCCTCAACGGCCTGTTGATGCGCTTCAAATACAAGTCAAGACTGGTATTCGAAGTACGTGATATTTGGCCGCTCACCATAGTGGAAGAGGGTGGTTTCAGCAGCGGCAATCTTTTCGTCAGAGGCCTGGCTTGGCTGGAGCGACTGGCTTACAGAAAGTCCGACGCCATTGTCGGCACTATGCCTAATCTCGCTGCGCATGTGCGCCAGGAGCTTGGCGTCGAACGGCCAGTTTTCTGTGTGCCGATGGGAGTGAGTCAGGATCACCTGAGTGACGTTGCCAATCTCCCCATTGATTATGTTGAGCGCTACCTTTCTAGTGATAAATTCAAGATCGTGCATGCAGGCACCATTGGGATCACAAATGCTCTGGACGTGTTTTTTAACGTCGCGCGCACCATGCGCGAACACACCGACATCGAGTTTGTCATTGTCGGTGATGGCGCCTTAAAGCAAAGCTACCAGAATCAGTATGGCGACCTTCCCAATTTGGTGTTCGCACCGAAAGTACCGAGAAATATGGTTCAGGCAGTGCTGGAGAAGGGCGATCTTCTCTATTTTTCGGTGCATGATTCCAAGGTCTGGGACTACGGCCAGTCATTGAACAAGGTCATTGACTATATGCTGGCGGCCAAACCTGTTGTGGCCTCCTACAACGGTTATCCCTCCATGATCAACGAATCAGGATGCGGCGTGTTTGTGCCCGCGAATGACGTTGGTGCGGTGGTTGCAGCAGTACTCGATATGAAGTCGAGAAGCGAAGAGGAGCGTTCTTTGATGGGCTCTCTAGGGCGTGAATGGTTGTTGCAGAATCGCAGCTACTCAAAGCTTGCCAGCGATTACCTGGAGATTCTTTTTCCAGAGGTCGGTAAGTGAAGCGGCTTCAGGACATCGTGCTGGCCTCGTTCGGTCTGATCCTCCTCGCGCCCATCATTGCCATCGTAGCGGTGTGCATCCGTCGCAAACTTGGTTCGCCGGTGATCTTTTCGCAGGTTAGGCCGGGTCTGCACGGAAAGCCATTCAAGATGGTGAAGTTTCGTACCATGCTTGATGCTTTCGATGTTGATGGCAATCCGCTGCCTGATTCACAGCGTATGACTCGTTTCGGCAGTTTCCTGCGCTCGAGCAGTCTCGACGAGCTCCCCGAGCTCTGGAATGTGCTCAAGGGAGATATGAGTCTGGTGGGGCCTCGTCCACTGTTGATGGAGTACCTGCCGCTTTATAGTCCAGAGCAGTATCGCCGTCATGAGGTGCGACCCGGTGTTACCGGCTGGGCGCAGATCAATGGTCGTAATGCATTGAGCTGGGAGGACAAGTTCAGGCTGGATGTCTGGTACGTGGATAACCGGTCGTTCTGGCTGGATTGCAAGATCATTTTCCTCACAGTGAAGAAAGTTCTGGTGCGCGATGGCATCAGTGCGGATGGCGAGGCAACCATGACCAAGTTCACCGGTAACAGGCCGTGAACAGGCTTGCAATCCTTGGTGCCAGTGGGCACGGCAAGGTGGTGGCCGATACAGCAGAGTGTTGCGGCTGGCAGGTCATTGAGTTCTTTGACGATGCGTGGCCGCAAACTACGCGCAACGGCGCCTGGAATGTGGTCGGCGACACCGCATTACTCAAAGCTGCGTTGCACACCTATGACGGGGTTCTGGTCGCTATTGGCAACAACCACATTCGCCATCGCAAACTGCTGGAGCTCGAGGAAGCGGGGGGGCGTTTGTGCTGCCTGGTGCATCCTGCGGCAACGGTGAGCCGACATGCCTTGCTGGATCGGGGAGCGGTGGTATTCGCCGGCGCCGTGGTCAACGCTGATGCAAGGGTTGGGCTGGGCGCTATCCTGAACACAGGATGCAGTGTGGATCATGACTGTGTGCTTGGAGCCGCTGTGCACGTCAGCCCGGGCGCATGCCTTGCTGGCGGTGTCAGGGTCGGGGATTTGAGCTGGATAGGTATCGGTGCTAGTGTTCGCCAGCTAGTCCACATCGGCAGGCAAGTCACGGTTGGGGCTGGCGCTGCGGTGGTGGCCGACGTGGCTGACCTGCTGACCGTCATCGGCGTACCCGCCAGAACTCTATCCGCGAAGAGCTCTGGCTGAACCTACTCTTGTCACAACCCTACGGTGAGATAGCGCCGCCGATCATCGTACGCTTCCTTTGCCGGCACGATAGAAGGGCAAGGATCAGAGATGCTCTTTGTCTGTCCGCTATTTCGAACCCCATACTGAAGAGTCTCCGCTGTGCTGAATACTCCTTTCTCCCCTTGGCCCTCTTTTTCCGAGGAGGAGGCCGACGCAGTACGTGGCGTCATTCTTTCCAATAAGGTCAACTACTGGACGGGGCAGGAATGTCGCGAGTTCGAAAAGGAATTTGCTGCCTGGGTAGGTAGCGAGCATGCCATTGCCCTGGCTAATGGTACGGTTGCGCTTGATTTGGCTCTCAAGGCGCTTGGGATCGGGCCGGGAGACGAAGTGGTAGTGACGCCGCGAACGTTTCTGGCATCGGTTTCTTCGGTAGTAAATGCTGGTGCCGTTCCGGTATTCGCCGATGTTGACTGCGACTCGCAGAACATTACGGCCGAGACCATTTCTGCGGTACTGACCGCACGCACCAAGGCAGTGATATGCGTGCATCTGGCGGGCTGGCCGTGCGACATGGATCCCATCATGGAGCTTGCTGCTCAGCACGACCTCAAGGTCATTGAAGATTGCGCGCAGGCTCATGGCGCTCAGTACAAGGGGCGCTCGGTAGGCTCCATCGGGCATGTGGGAGCCTGGTCGTTCTGTCAGGACAAGATCATGACCACCGGTGGCGAGGGCGGCATGGTGACCACGAATGACCGTGATCTCTGGTCCCGGATGTGGTCGTACAAGGATCATGGCAAAAGTTGGGAGGCCGTCTACGAGCGTCAGCATGCGCCAGGCTTCAGGTGGGTGCACGAGAGTTTCGGTACTAACTGGCGTATGTTGGAAGTGCAAGCCGTAATAGGGCGGATACAGCTGCGTCGTATGAGTGACTGGCAAGCCAGTCGCCTGAATAATGCACGGCAAATCTGGTCATGTGCCGAGGGCTTGCCAGGCTTGCGGGTGCCCGAGATTCCCTCTCACATCATGCATGCTGCCTATAAGTGTTATGTGTTCGTCGAGGCTGACAAGCTTCGAGAAGGATGGACGCGTGATCGCATCCTGACCGAAATTTCTGCGCAAGGCGTACCTTGTTTTTCAGGGTCTTGCTCCGAGGTGTATCTGGAGAAGGCATTCGATGGCACGGGGTGGCGTCCGGCGAGTCCGCTACCCGGCGCCCGTCGCCTGGGTGAAGAGAGCTTGATGTTTCTGGTTCATCCGACGCTGACGGCTGAGGAACTGATGAAAACCTGCAGTGTGCTTGCCGGCGTGATGACGGCGGCTGCTTGCTCGTCTTAGCGGTTGGCGAGTTTATCCCGCTTCGATAGCGCCGGTGCGGGAGGTGCGGCGGCTGATGAAATCTGGCTGTCGCCTGATAAGCTGAAATTTCCAGTTTGTTGCTGGTGATTGACCTTGCGCATTCAAGGGATATGAGTAGTTGAGAGGGTGTGATGTTAAAGGCCGCTGATCGCTTGCGAGCGCGTCTGATTGGATTGTCCCGGCGCTCGAAGCGCCTTCTCCAGGTCGGTGCGGATATCGTTCTGATCTGGTTCGCCCTATGGTTGGCCTTTGTGGTGCGTCTGGGTGAGTTTGGCGCGGCTGAGCCCTTCGATGATCATGCCTGGTTGTTCGCGTGTGCGCCTGCTCTTGCCATTCCGATTTTCGTTCGTATGGGGATGTACCGTGCGGTAATGCGGTATTTTGGCAACGACGCGCTTAAAAGCATTTTCAAGGCCGTCTCTCTCTCTGCACTGTTGTTGGCGCTGGTGATCTACTGGTATCGGGATTCGTCCTCGCTAATCCCCCGGTCCATGGTTTTCAATTATTGGTGGCTCAGCCTGATGTTGGTGGGGGGGCTGCGCTTGCTCATGCGTCAGTACTTCATGGGGGCTTGGCTTGATCCTCTTGGGCATCAACCTGTTCACAGGCACGATGTTTCACGGGTTGCCATCTACGGTGCAGGCACCGCTGGCAATCAGTTGCTGGCGGCTTTGCGCTTGAGCAAGACCATGCGTGTGGTCGCATTCGTGGATGATGATTCCGGCGTTGCAAATCGAGTTATTGCCGGCTTGCGCGTATATAGGCCGAAGCACATCGGGCAGATGATCGAAGAAGCGGGAGCTGAAGAAATTCTCCTGGCGATGCCGTCTATCTCGCGCGCGCGCAGGCGCGACATTCTCGGCGCACTGGAACCTTATGCCCTGCATGTACGTAGCGTACCGGGGTTCACCGACCTAGCCAGTGGGCGGGTAAAGGTCGAGGACATCCAGGAAGTGGATATCGCCGATCTTCTCGGGCGTGATGCGGTGCCGCCTCGGCAAGACTTATTTGAGCGCTGTATCAAGAATCAGGTGGTTCTGGTGACCGGAGCTGGTGGCTCTATCGGTTCTGAGCTGTGTCGGCAGATTCTCGCTAGCGGCGCGCGTACGTTGCTGCTCTTCGAGCACAGCGAGTTCAATCTCTACAGCATCCATGGCGAGTTGCAGCAGCGAATCGAGCGGGAGTCACTGCCGATCAAGCTGGTGCCGATTCTCGGGTCTATCCGTAACTTCGAGCGGTTGTTCGACATTCTGCAGACCTGGCGGGTCAACACCATCTATCACGCCGCTGCGTACAAGCATGTTCCGATGGTCGAGCATAATGTCGCCGAGGGCGTGCTCAATAACCTGGTTGGTACGCTCAATGCGGCGCAAGCGTCGATCAAGGCGGGTGTTGCCAATTTCGTTTTGATTTCTACCGACAAGGCGGTGCGGCCCACTAATGTCATGGGCAGCACCAAGCGCCTGGCCGAAATGGTGCTGCAGGCGTTGAGTCGTGAGCCTGCGCCATTGCTGTTCGGTGATGACTCAGGTGTTCATCACGTTAACAAGACCCGTTTCACCATGGTGCGTTTTGGCAATGTGCTGGGCTCTTCCGGGTCTGTGATTCCGTTGTTCAGGGAGCAGATCAAGCAGGGCGGGCCGGTGACGGTTACGCATCCGAACATCACCCGCTATTTCATGACGATCCCCGAGGCGGCGCAGCTCGTCATTCAGGCCGGTTCGCTGGGGCAGGGCGGTGATGTGTTCGTGCTGGATATGGGCGAGCCGGTGAAGATCGCTGATCTGGCCGAAAAGATGATTCGTCTATCTGGCCTGACTGTGCGCGATGAGCGTACTCCGCATGGCGATATCGGTATTGAGTTCACCGGGTTGCGCCCAGGTGAGAAGCTCTATGAGGAGCTGCTGATTGGCGAGGATGTGAAGCCTACGGAGCATCCGATGATCATGCGCGCGGAAGAGGATATGTTGCCCTGGGACGAGCTCAAGGCACGCTTGCAGGCGCTGCTGGCTGCTGTCAGCGAGGATGACTACGCGCGCGTACGCGTGCTTCTGCGTGAGACGGTGCATGGTTATGTGCCGGAAGGTGAGATCGTCGACTGGATTCATCTCAGAAACCGGGAGCGTTGAGGCTTTGATTTGACAGCTGGGAGATAGCGTCTAGTTTGAAAAGCGAGGCTATGGTTGCCTTGCTTTTCATAAACAAAGGAGTGTTTCCCATGTTGAAAGTCCGTCTATCTTCCTTTCTGTTCGCTGTTCTCGCTTTCTTCTCTCTGGCTGCCGCCGCAGCTGAAACCCCAAAAACCGAAAGTGCCAAACCGGCTGCAGTGCAAGTAGCGCAGGTTGCCGTGGTCAATCTGAATACCGCCGATGCTGCAACGCTGCAGAGTGAGTTGGTGGGGATTGGTGCTACCAAGGCGCAGGCTATTGTGGCTTATCGGGAGGAGCACGGTAATTTCGCCTCGGTCGATGAGCTGTTGGAGGTGAAAGGCATCGGCGAGGCGACGCTGGAGAAGAATCGCGACAAGTTGAGTGTTAACTGACGCCTGGCGGCGTGTTTTCTGGGCCGGTCTTTTGACCGGCCTTTTTCGTTTTTGTGGGGCGAAGGTTTTGTGTGAGGGTACTGGTTATCGGGGAATGGCCGCTATTCGCCGCGGGGCGCGGCTCCTACAGGTGCGGTGATCTCCCTCGGGGAGGTGAATAACCTGGATGTAGTCCCTAGTGAGAGTCCCGCAGGCAATAAAAAGCCCAGCACGAGGCTGGGCTTTCGAATTTGGCTCCGCGACCTGGACTCGACAGCGCAGCTGAACGCGCCTCAGCGCGGCCCCGAAGGGGTGAGCGAAGCGAATAACCTGGGACACCGTCCCTGGTGAGAGTCCTGCGGGCAATAAAAAACCCAGCGGTTAGGCTGGGTTCTTGAATTTGGCTCCGCGACCTGGACTCGAACCAGGGACCCAATGATTAACAGTCATTTGCTCTACCGACTGAGCTATCGCGGAAC
>NZ_PJLX01000008.1:0-241282 GCF_002843095.1 Pseudomonas sp. YY-1
TTTTTCGCCTATTCCTTGTAGCTTCACTACACAGCACACCTATGCGGGACTGTGTGGCTATGTCCAACTGCCTGATCTACAAAGAAAAACCCCGGCGCTAGGCCGGGGTAGTGACAGAAATTGTCATGACAATAACTCGTTAAATCATGCCAATTAACCTGCCCGTCGACACACGCATCAGAAGTCCAGATTCGATACCGCCAGGGCATTCGACTCGATGAAGTCGCGGCGCGGCTCTACGGCATCGCCCATCAAAGTGTTGAAGATCTGGTCGGCAGCGATGGCGTCCTCGATGGTCACCTTGAGCATGCGGCGCACTTCCGGGTCCATGGTGGTTTCCCACAGCTGATCCGGGTTCATCTCACCGAGACCTTTGTATCGCTGGATGCTGTGGCGCTTGGTGCTTTCGGTCATCAGCCAGTCCAGCGCTTCCTTGAAGGTGTTGACCGGCTTCTTGCGCTCGCCACGCTGCACGTAGGCGCCTTCTTCCAGCAGGTTGTTCAACTGATCACCCAGGCTGGTGACAGTTTTGTAATCGTTGCTGGCGAAGAAGTCGCGGTTGAAGGTGGTGTAGCTGGAAAGACCGTGGGATCTGACTTCCACTTCCGGCAGCCACAGGTGGCGTTCGTGGTCTTCACGCAGGCTGGCACTGTAGGTCTGGCCAGACTTCTCGGTAGTCTTCAGACGTGCCGCAAAGCCTTCCAGCCAGTTCTGCATGAACGCCTGGTCCGCGAGCTGCTCCACCGAAATACGCGGCAGATAGACGAAGTGCTCTGTGATGTCCTTGGAGTAGACGCGCGACAGGCGATCAAGGGTCTTCATCACGCCACGGTAGTCGCCGACCAGTTTCTCCAACGCGCTGCCAGAAAGACCTGGAGCGTTCTCGTTGACGTGCAGGCTGGCGTCTTCCAGGGCCGACTGAGTCATGTATTCATCCATGGCCTCGTCGTCCTTGATGTACTGCTCCTGCTTGCCTTTCTTCACCTTGTACAGCGGCGGCTGAGCGATATAGATGTAGCCACGCTCGACCAGCTCCGGCAGCTGACGAAAGAAGAAGGTCAGCAGCAGGGTACGGATGTGCGAACCGTCGACGTCAGCATCGGTCATGATGATGATGTTGTGGTAACGCAGCTTGTCGATGTTGTACTCCTCACGACCGATACCGCAACCGAGCGCAGTGATCAGCGTGCCGACTTCCTGCGAGGAAATCATTCGATCGAAGCGTGCACGTTCGACGTTGAGGATCTTGCCCTTGAGCGGCAGGATAGCCTGGGTCTTGCGGTTACGGCCCTGCTTGGCAGAACCGCCCGCGGAGTCACCCTCCACGATGTAGAGTTCGGACAGCGCCGGGTCTTTTTCCTGGCAGTCGGCCAGCTTGCCGGGCAGGCCGGCGATGTCCAGCGCACCTTTACGGCGAGTCATTTCACGGGCTTTACGAGCCGCTTCGCGGGCACGCGCGGCATCGATCATCTTGCCGACCACGGCCTTGGCTTCGTTGGGGTTCTCCAGCAGGAAGTCGGAGAAGTACTTGCCCATCTCCTGCTCGACTGCTGTTTTCACCTCACTCGATACCAGTTTGTCTTTGGTCTGCGAGCTGAATTTCGGGTCCGGCACCTTGACCGAGATGATCGCAGTCAGGCCTTCACGGGCATCGTCACCAGTGGTGGAAACCTTGAACTTCTTCGCCAGGCCTTCGGCCTCGATGTAGTTGTTCAGGTGGCGGGTGAGGGCAGAGCGGAAGCCGGCAAGGTGAGTGCCACCGTCGCGCTGTGGAATGTTGTTGGTGAAACAGAGCAGGTTCTCGTTGAAGCTGTCGTTCCACTGCAGGGCTACTTCGACACCCACGCCGTCTTCTTCGCGCTGGATATTGAAGTGGAACACCTGGTTGACCACTGTCTTGTTGGTGTTCAGGTACTCGACGAAGGCTTTCAGGCCACCCTCGTACTTGAACAGCTCTTCCTTGCCGGTGCGCTCGTCACGCAGCAGGATGCCTACGCCGGAGTTGAGGAAGGACAGCTCACGCAGACGCTTGGCCAGGATGTCCCAGCTGAAGTGAATGTTGGCGAAGGTCTCTTCGGACGGCTTGAAGTGGATCTGCGTGCCGGTACCGTCGGTATCACCAACAGCGGCGAGAGGCGCTTGCGGTACGCCATGCACATAGGTCTGTTCCCAGATCTTGCCGCTACGACGGATGGTCAGCACCAGCTCCTTGGAGAGGGCATTGACCACCGAGACACCCACGCCATGCAGGCCGCCGGATACCTTGTAGCTGTTGTCGTCGAATTTACCGCCGGCGTGCAGCACGGTCATGATGACCTCGGCCGCCGAGACGCCTTCTTCCTTGTGCATGTCGACCGGGATACCACGGCCGTTGTCACGCACGCTGATCGACTCATCCGGGTGGATGGTGATGGTGATTTCGCTGCAATAGCCTGCCAGCGCTTCGTCGATCGAGTTATCGACCACCTCGAACACCATGTGGTGCAGACCACTACCATCGTCAGTGTCACCGATGTACATCCCGGGACGTTTGCGTACGGCGTCCAGTCCTTTCAGCACCTTGATGCTGGAGGAGTCGTACGTTTGGTTCTCGCTCATGCCTTCACTCCCGATGGTCTTGGGTCTGGGTGATACGGCCATGTTCCACGTGGAACATGGCAACCGGCGTATCCGTCTGCCAGCCTTCCCTCAACAATTCATGATCTACACAGGTGATGAACACCTGGCAGCGCAAATCTTCCAGCAACCGGCACAATGCCTGGCGATGCTGCTCATCCAGTTCCGACGGTAGGTCGTCCACCAGATAGATACATTGGCCACGCTTGGCTTCATTGACCAAGTGACCCTGGGCGATGCGTAACGCGCAAACGACCAGTTTCTGTTGTCCTCGCGACAGGATTTCTGCCGCGTTGTGCCCCGCAAGCCGAAGACGCAAATCAGCTCTCTGCGGCCCAGCCTGGGTATGCCCGAGTTGATGGTCGCGGAGGAGGGAGGTAGCGAGCACCTCGCTCAGCTCACGATCCTTGTCCCACCCGCGGTAGTAACTCAGGGTCAGCCCTTCCAGCTCCAGCAGCTCGGCCAGTGTCTGTTCGAACACTGGCTTCAAGGCCTGAATGTAAGCACGTCGATAGGTGTCGATTTCCTCACTGGCGCTGCATAGCTCGCGGTCCCACGCGGCCTGCGAAGCACCGTCAAGTGTACCATGGCGCAGCCACGAGTTCCGCTGCCGCAGGGCTTTCTGCAGGCGTTGCCAGGCACCGAGAAAGCGATGTTCCACGTGGAACACACCCCAGTCGAGAAACTGCCGGCGAATCTTCGGTGCGCCTTCAAGCAGGCGAAAACTATCGGGGTTGATCACCTGCAGTGGTAGTAGCTCAGCCAGCTGCGCAGCACTGCGAGCGTTCTGCCCATCGATACGAATCTGCAGCTCGCCCTGACGGTCGCGAGAGATGCCCAGATTACTGGAGCCGCCTTCGGCCAACTGCACCTGACCGAAAATGGTACAGGCAGGTTGTTCGTAATGAATGACCGGCTGCAGTCGTGTGCTGCGGAAGGAGCGGGCGAGGCCAAGCAGATGGATCGCCTCAAGCAGGCTGGTCTTGCCGCTGCCGTTGGCGCCGTGAAGGATATTGATGCGGGAGGAGGGAGAGAGGGTCACCGGGTGCAGGTTGCGCACCGCGGTGACCGTGATACGGCTCAGGGACATTAAAGACGCATCGGCATGACAACGTAGGCAGAGTCGTCGTTATCGGCTTCCTGCAGCAGGGCACTGCTGTTGGAGTCAGAGAGAATCAGGCGGACCTGCTCGGTGCCCATCACGCCCAACACATCCAGCAGATAGCTGACGTTGAAACCAATCTCCAGACCGCTGCCCGAATAGTCGATAACGATCTCTTCCTCGGCCTCTTCCTGCTCCGGGTTGTTGGCCTGAATTTTCAGCAGACCAGAAGCCAGGGTCAGGCGAATGCCGCGGTACTTCTCGTTGGACAGAATCGCGGTGCGGCTGAAGGCTTCGCGCAGGCCCTGACGATCCGCCAGCACCAACTTGTCGCCACCGCGCGGCAGCACGCGCTCGTAATCCGGGAATTTGCCGTCCACCAGCTTCGAAGTGAAAGTGAACTCACCGGTGTTGGCACGGATGTGGTGCTGCCCAAGAACGATGGCGACTTCGGCGTCTTGCTCGGTCAGCAGGCGAGCCAGCTCGAGGATACCTTTACGCGGCACGATGACCTGGTGCTTGCCTTCCTGCTGGATGGCAGCCTCCATAGAGCACATGGCCAGACGGTGGCCGTCGGTAGCGACTGCACGCAGCAGGCCGCTCTGCACTTCCAGAAGCATGCCGTTGAGGTAGTAACGCACATCCTGCTGAGCCATGGCGAAGCTGGTCCGTTCGACCAGGCGACGCAGCTTTGCTTGCGGCAGGTTGAAGGTCAGCGAACCCGGACCTTCCTCGACGGTAGGGAAGTCGTTGGCTGGCAGCGTCGACAGGGTGAAGCGACTGCGACCAGCCTTGACCAGCAACTTCTGGTCATCGACACGAATGTCGATCATCGCGTCGCTTGGCAGGCTCTTGCAGATGTCCATCAGCTTGCGCGCCGGCACGGTGATTTCACCCGGCTCTGCGGCGTCTTCCAGCGTGACGCGGCCAACTAGTTCGACCTCGAGGTCGGTACCGGTGAGCGATAACTGCTGGCCTTCAACCACCAGCAGGACGTTAGACAGAACCGGCAGCGTCTGGCGTCGTTCCACGACACCGGCGACCAGTTGCAGGGGTTTCAACAGGGCTTCGCGTTGAATAGTGAAATGCATGGTCTAGTCCCTTGCCTCGTGGAGCTGCATTGATTTGATCAGGTAGTCAGGGTACGCAGCAGGTTCTTATAGTCCTCGCGGATGTCCGCGTCGGATCCCCTAAGTTCAGCAATCTTACGACATGCGTGCAACACCGTGGTGTGATCACGGCCGCCGAAGGCCACACCGATTTCCGGCAGGCTGTGATTGGTCAGTTCCTTCGACAATGCCATGGCCACCTGACGTGGCCGGGCGATCGAGCGCGAACGACGCTTGGATAGCAGATCGGTGATCTTGATCTTGTAGTACTCAGCGGTGGTGCGCTGAATATTGTCGATGCTTACCAGCTTGTCCTGCAGGGCCAGCAGATCCTTGAGCGACTCACGAATCAGCTCGATGGTGATGTCGCGGCCCATGAAGTGCGAGTGAGCGATCACCCGCTTCAACGCGCCTTCCAGTTCACGCACGTTGGAGCGAATGCGCTGAGCGATGAAGAACGCAGCATCGTGCGGCAGATCGACCTTGGCCTGGTCGGCCTTCTTCATCAGGATCGCCACGCGGGTTTCCAGTTCCGGCGGCTCGACTGCCACCGTAAGCCCCCAGCCGAAACGCGACTTCAGGCGTTCTTCCAGGCCTTCGATCTCTTTCGGGTAGCGGTCGCTGGTGAGAATCACCTGCTGACCCCCTTCAAGCAGCGCGTTGAAGGTATGGAAGAACTCCTCCTGGGAGCGCTCCTTCTTGGCGAAGAACTGGATGTCATCGATCAGCAACGCATCCACCGAACGGTAGAAACGTTTGAATTCGTTGATGGCGTTGAGCTGCAACGCCTTGACCATGTCAGCGACGAAGCGCTCGGAGTGCAGGTAGACCACCTTGGCGTTGGGGTTCTTCGCCAGCAGGTGATTACCCACAGCATGCATCAGGTGAGTCTTACCCAGGCCGACGCCGCCATACAGGAACAGCGGGTTGTAACCATGCTTGGGGTTGTCCGCCACCTGCCAGGCAGCAGCGCGCGCCAACTGGTTGGACTTACCCTCGACGAAGTTATCGAAGGTAAAGGTGCGATTGAGGTAGCTGGTGTGCTTGAGGCCGCCTTCGACCTGTACGGTACGTTCGGTGCGTGGCGCCACGGCGGGTGTAGGCGGTTGCGGCGCGGAGCCCCCCATGGAATCGAAGCTGGCACGCGACGGCTCTTGCTGTGCAGGCGGCGGAACCGGCTTGCTGACGGCTGCGGCGGCCTGAACCTGAGCTGCACGTGCAGCGGCAGGCAAAGGGGCCGTTGGCGCGACGCGGGCAGTCGCTGCACGTTTGCTGCCTATTAATAAGGAAAGCGCAGGGACCAGACCGCCGGCGCGCTCACCCAGAAGCTCGAGCAAACGGCTCAGGTACTTCTCGTTGACCCAATCGAGTACGAAACGATTCGGCGCATATACACGCAGCTCGTCGCCTTCGGCTTCGACCTGCAGAGGACGTATCCAGGTGTTGAATTGCTGGGCCGGCAACTCGTCGCGCAAAAGCTCGACGCATTGCTGCCATAGTTCCACTGACACTGACTATCCCCTATCCAGGCGGCGATGCAAAAACAGCCGCCATTGTAACGGCCAACGAACGAGTTATCCACACAGCAGGGATTAGATGGCCAAGTAAAATCAAAGCCTTACTTACATTCATCAGACTTATCAGCAGCCCATGAGCCTTGTGGATAAGCACCCTATAACCTTCTGTAAAACCCTGGGGACGAACGGACGGATAACTACATTGTGGGTAACCCTGCTTTCTATCCTCAGGCTGTATGCAGGAGACGCACAGACCAACCACGCCTTTTGGACAGACTTATCATCACCGCATGAGCAGCGGGAATGGGGCAGCCAGCGGGTTTTCCACAGGTGTGAGCAGCACCATTCAACATAAACATAGAAAAAGAGCTTTAAACCATTTTCCCTCTTTCTATTTCTATCTAGCGAATAAGGTTGGTTGGAAATTGACCTACCGCGCGGCTTTCTCTAGAATTGCCGGTCTCTTAAAACCGGGGTCATACCGACCCTAGTCGATCACCCAGGTAACGCACCATGAAACGCACTTTCCAACCCAGCACCATCAAGCGCGCTCGCACCCACGGTTTCCGTGCCCGCATGGCCACCAAGAACGGCCGTGCCGTCCTGTCGCGTCGTCGCGCCAAGGGCCGCAAGCGTCTTGCTGTCTAATTAATCCAGACAGGTGGTGAGTCGAGGCTTCGGCCGGGAAAAGCGACTGCTGACTCCCCGGCAATTCAAGGCAGTCTTCGACTCCCCAAGCGGTAAAGCTCCGGGCAAAAGTGTCCTGTTGCTAGCGCGCGATAACCAGCTTGATCATCCCCGCCTAGGTCTGGTGATCGGCAAGAAGAGCGTCAAGCTCGCCGTCGAGCGCAACCGCATCAAGCGTCAAATCCGCGAGTCCTTTCGCCTCAATCAGATCAACCTGACAGGCTGGGACATCGTGGTGGTCGCCCGCAAAGGGCTAGGTGATCTGGAGAATGGCGAACTTGCCCAGCAGTTCGGCAAACTCTGGAAACGCTTGGCCCGAAGCCGGCCCAGTCGCGACGCAGACTTATCCCCCGGGACAAGCGACAATCCCCATGCGTAAAGCGGCTCTAGCCTGTATCCAGGTTTATCGCTACGCCATCAGCCCGCTGATGGCCAGTCATTGTCGTTTCTACCCCAGCTGCTCCTGCTATGCCTACGAAGCCATCGAACAACATGGCTTCCTGCGTGGTGGCTGGCTGACGGCGCGCCGTCTCGGTCGCTGTCACCCATGGAATGCCGGCGGTTTCGATCCGGTTCCACCCGTTAAAACATCCCGTTCCCCTTCGATGGCCGAATAATCATGGATATCCAACGTTCGATCCTGATCGTCGCCCTGGCAGTCGTGTCCTACCTCATGGTCCTGCAATGGAACGAGGACTATGGCCAGGCTGCTATGCCAGCCGAGGTTAGTACCTCGACCGCGGCGACGCCTGCCCTGCCCGACACACCTGCTGTAACCGCCAACACCGGCGGCGACGACATTCCAACTGCCGTGGCCGAGCCTACTGCAGCTGCTGTCGCGCCTACTGCCGCTACCAGCGATGAGCTGATTCGCGTCAAGACCGATGTTCTGGACCTGGCCATCGACCCGCGTGGTGGTGATGTCGTGCAACTGCGTTTGCCGCAGTATCCGCGCCGTCAGGACCGCCCGGACGTTCCGTTCCAGTTGTTCGACAACGGCAACGAGCGCACCTATCTCGCGCAGAGCGGCCTGATCGGTCAGAACGCTCCGGACAAATCCAGCGGTCGTTCCCTGTGGAGCAGCGAGAAGCAGAACTACGAGCTGGCCGAAGGCCAGGACAGCCTGGTGGTCGATCTCACGTTCAGCGAGAACGGCGTCAACTACATCAAGCGCTACAGCTTCAAGCGTGGTCTCAACCCGCAATGCTCCGCGCGTGAGCAGGAACTGAAGAAGCCTGGCTGCATCGATCCGTCCGCCTATCAGGTCGACGTGCGTTACCTGATCGACAACCAGAGCGAGCAAGCCTGGAGCGGCAACCTGTTTGCCCAGCTCAAGCGCGACAACAGCGGCGACCCGTCGTCGACCACCGCTACCGGCACCGCGACCTACCTTGGCGCCGCTCTGTGGACCACCGACGAGCCGTACAAAAAGGTGTCGATGAAGGACATCGACAAGCAGTCCTTCAAGGAAACCGTGCAGGGCGGCTGGGTTGCCTGGCTGCAGCACTACTTCGTCACCGCCTGGGTGCCGAGCAAGGACAGCACGAACCTGATTCAGACCCGCAAAGACAGCCAGGGCAACTACATCGTCGGCTTCACCGGCCCGTCCGTGCAGGTTGCTGCCGGCGCCCAAGGCGAGACTGGTGCGATCCTCTACGCTGGTCCCAAGCTGCAGGAACACCTCGGCACCCTGTCGCCAGGCCTGGAGCTGACCGTCGACTACGGCTTCCTGTGGTTCCTCGCCCAGCCGATCTTCTGGCTGCTGGAAGTGATCCACGGCGTACTCGGTAACTGGGGCTGGTCGATCATCGTCCTGACCATCATCATCAAGCTGATCTTCTTCCCGCTGTCTGCTGCCAGCTACCGCTCGATGGCGCGCATGCGTGCCGTATCGCCGAAACTGCAGGCGTTGAAAGAGCAGCACGGTGACGATCGCCAGAAGATGTCCCAGGCGATGATGGAGCTGTACAAGAAAGAGAAGATCAACCCGCTGGGCGGCTGCCTGCCGATCCTGGTGCAGATGCCGGTATTCCTTGCCCTGTACTGGGTACTGCTGGAATCGGTCGAAATGCGTCAGGCCCCGTGGATGTTCTGGATCACCGACCTGTCGATCAAGGATCCGTTCTTCATCCTGCCGATCATCATGGGCGCGACCATGTTCATCCAGCAGCAGCTCAACCCGACGCCGCCGGACCCCATGCAGGCCCGCGTGCTGAAGCTGATGCCGATCATCTTCACCTTCTTCTTCCTGTGGTTCCCTGCCGGTCTGGTGCTGTACTGGGTGGTCAACAACTGCCTGTCCATCGCCCAGCAGTGGTACATTACCCGCCGGATCGAAGCAGCAACGAAAGCGGCCAACGCCTGATTCGCCAAGGCTTCCAAGCATCAAGCAAACGCCCCATGATTGGGGCGTTTTGCTATCCGAGCATTAATCGTAGGAGCGAGCTCTGCTCGCGAATCGCAGTTATCCACAGCTCTTCTGCCGCGCGCCTACTAGCCCCATAAACATCGAGTAAACCGCCATGAACCACGCCCGAGACACCATAGCCGCCGTCGCTACCGCCCAGGGTCGGGGTGGCGTGGGCATCGTGCGGGTATCCGGTCCACTGGCCGGTCAACTGGCTCAGGCCATCTGCCGTCGCGAGTTGAAGCCGCGCTTCGCTCATCACGGTCCGTTCTATGGCGAGAGCGAGCTGACGCTGGATGAAGGTCTGGCCATCTACTTTCCCGGCCCCAACTCCTTTACTGGTGAAGACGTACTGGAGCTTCAGGGCCACGGCGGACCGGTGGTGCTCGATCTGCTGTTGCGCCGCTGCATGGCGTTGGGGGCACGCCTTGCGCGACCTGGTGAGTTCAGCGAACGCGCCTTCCTCAATGACAAGCTCGACCTGGCCCAAGCCGAAGCCATTGCCGACCTGATCGAGGCCAGCTCCGAGCAGGCCGCTCGCAATGCGCTGCGTTCGCTGCAGGGCGAGTTCTCCAAGCGGGTGCATGCACTGACCGAGTCGCTGATTCAGCTGCGCATCTACGTCGAGGCCGCCATCGACTTCCCCGAGGAAGAGATCGACTTCCTCGCCGATGGCCATGTACTGAACCAGCTTGACGGTGTGCGCGCCGACTTATCCACAGTGCTGCGCGAAGCGGGCCAGGGTGCATTGCTGCGCGACGGCATGACCGTGGTCATCGCCGGCCGGCCCAATGCCGGCAAGTCCAGCCTGCTCAATGCCCTGGCTGGGCGTGAAGCCGCCATCGTCACCGATATCGCCGGCACCACGCGCGACGTGTTGCGCGAGCATATCCACATTGATGGTATGCCGTTGCATGTGGTCGACACCGCCGGCCTGCGCGACACCGACGACCAAGTGGAGCGAATTGGTGTGGAGCGCGCACTCAAGGCCATCGGCGAAGCCGACCGCGTGCTACTGGTGGTGGACTCCACTGCGCCGGAAGCCGCCGATCCCTTTGCCCTCTGGCCCGAGTTTCTGGAGCAGCGTCCGGATCCGGCACGGGTCACCCTGATCCGCAACAAGACCGACCTCTCCGGCGAAGCAGTCGCGCTGGAAACAAGCGCCGATGGCCACGTCACGCTGAGCCTCTCGGCCAAATCCGCCGAAGGCCTCGAGCTGCTGCGCGAGCACCTGAAAGCCTGCATGGGTTATCAACAGACTGCAGAAAGCGGCTTCAGCGCCCGCCGCCGCCACTTGGAGGCGCTGCATCAGGCCGAGCAGTACCTCGAGCACGGCCGCAACCAGCTAACCCTGATGGGCGCTGGCGAGCTACTAGCAGAAGACCTGCGCATGGCTCAACAAGCCCTGGGCGAGATCACGGGGGCCTTCAGCAGCGACGACCTGTTGGGACGGATCTTCTCCAGCTTCTGCATTGGCAAGTGATCCACTAACTGAGTCCACGCGCTGCGTTCCTGTAGTCCGGCATCGCAACGATGCCGGTCGCGCCCTGTGCTTATCCACAGCGCGTTACCTTATAGCCACGAATAAACGCGCGATGGCTCCCAGCGGTTCCCACGCAAGGGCACGGTGCTACTTGGTCCCGGATTGCATCCGGGCTACGAACTTGCACAGATGGCAGTGGGAGGCGCTTTAGCGGCGAGCTCTTTTCGCATACGGCGAAACCCTCGAACTGTTCCAGGCCCACATCGCGGCTGAAGCCGCTTCTACAGCAACGCTGCACTGACCCAGGCGAGCGCTATTTTCCGCATTCTTTGAGTTATTCAGGACGAAATAAACCCTGTGGAAAACCGCCCATAAACCCTGCCCATAACCCTATGACAAAGCTGGGCGTAACCACCCCTGTGGGTAACTGGCGCTTCCATCCACAAAGGTTCAGCAGCTTTCTCAGTGGAATCCAGCAGGAACGACACAGGCTTATCATTCTCTGTACAGCACGTATATCGTGGTTTCTGGACTGTTATCCACAGAAATGCATCGCTCTATACATAAACATAAAGAACAAGCTTTATAAAAATTCTCTCTTTCTATTCTTTATAAGCCTGAGCGCATTTCTCACGGGCAGACAGGTGATCAGGTAAAGGCAATCGGCGAAAGGAACATAACCTGCCAGTTGGCTATTTTTTGTGCAGAAGGCTTCATTCAGCAGGCTTAAGTCCCTATACTTGCCGCCTTTCTTTCAGACCCCTTTCTCAACAGGCACGAGGTGCGTGGTGGATTTCCCTTCCCGTTTTGACGTGATCGTGATCGGCGGCGGTCATGCCGGTACCGAAGCAGCTCTGGCTGCAGCACGCATGGGTGTGAAGACCCTGCTGCTCACCCACAATGTCGAGACCCTCGGCCAGATGAGCTGCAACCCGGCTATCGGCGGGATTGGCAAGAGCCATCTGGTCAAGGAAATCGATGCCCTCGGCGGCGCCATGGCCACCGCTACCGACAAGGGCGGTATCCAGTTCCGTATCCTCAACAGCCGCAAGGGCCCAGCCGTACGTGCCACGCGCGCGCAGGCTGACCGCGTGCTGTACAAGGCAGCAGTACGCGAGATTCTGGAAAACCAGGCCAACCTGTGGATTTTTCAACAGGCAGCCGATGATCTGATTGTGGAAAACGCCGAGGTCAAAGGCGTTGTTACCCAGATGGGGCTCAGGTTCCATGCGGACTCCGTGGTGTTGACCACAGGCACGTTCCTCGGCGGACTTATCCACATTGGCCTGCAGAACTACTCTGGTGGCCGTGCCGGGGATCCGCCCTCCATCGCCCTGGCCCACCGTCTGCGCGAGCTGCCGCTACGCGTCGGCCGCCTTAAAACCGGTACACCGCCGCGCATCGATGGACGTTCGGTGGATTTCTCGGTAATGACTGAACAGCCGGGCGACACCCCCACGCCGCTGATGTCCTTCCTCGGCAAGCGTGAGCACCAGCCCAAGCAGATCAGCTGCTGGATCACCCACACCAATGCGCGTACTCACGAGATCATCGCCGCCAACCTCGATCGTTCGCCGATGTACTCCGGCGTGATCGAAGGTGTTGGCCCGCGCTACTGCCCGTCGATCGAGGACAAGATCCACCGCTT
Source organism: Pseudomonas sp. YY-1 (assembly GCF_002843095.1). Taxonomy (NCBI): domain Bacteria; kingdom Pseudomonadati; phylum Pseudomonadota; class Gammaproteobacteria; order Pseudomonadales; family Pseudomonadaceae; genus Pseudomonas; species Pseudomonas sp. YY-1. Next base: position 12,570 of record NZ_PJLX01000008.1, read on the forward strand.
CGCCGACAAGGACAGCCACCAGGTGTTCATCGAGCCTGAAGGCCTGACCACTCACGAGCTGTATCCCAACGGCATCTCCACCTCGCTGCCGTTCGACGTGCAATTGGAGATCGTGCGCAGCATCCGTGGCATGGAAAACGCCCACATCGTGCGCCCCGGCTACGCCATCGAATACGACTACTTCGATCCGCGCGATCTGAAGTACAGCCTGGAAACCAAGGTTATCGCTGGCTTGTTCTTCGCCGGGCAGATCAATGGCACCACCGGCTACGAAGAGGCCGGTGCGCAGGGCCTGCTGGCGGGTTGCAACGCAGCATTGCGTGCGCAAGGCAAAGACGCCTGGTGCCCACGTCGGGACGAGGCCTACATCGGCGTACTGGTCGACGACCTGATCACCCTGGGCACCCAGGAGCCGTACCGCATGTTCACCTCGCGTGCCGAGTACCGGCTGATCCTGCGTGAGGACAATGCCGACCTGCGTCTGACCGAGAAGGGCCGCGAGCTGGGCCTGATCGATGACGAGCGCTGGGCAGCCTTCGAGGCCAAGCGTGAAGGTATCGTGCAGGAAGAGCAGCGCCTGAAAAGCACCTGGGTGCGCCCAGGCACGCCGCAGGGTGATGCGATTGCCGCGCGCTTCGGTACGCCGCTGGCCCACGAATACAACCTGCTCAATCTGCTGGCTCGCCCGGAGATCGATTACGCCACATTGGTCGAACTCACCGAAGCGCCGGTTGTGGATAACCAGGTGGCCGAGCAGGTCGAGATCAAGACCAAGTACGCCGGCTACATCGACCGTCAGCAGGACGAGATCGCCAAGCTGCGGGCCAGCGAGGACACCAAGCTGCCGGATGATCTGGACTATGCCTCGATCTCCGGGCTGTCCAAGGAAATCCAGTTCAAGCTCGGCGCCACTCGCCCGGCGACACTCGGCCAGGCTTCACGGATCCCGGGGGTCACCCCGGCGGCTATTTCCCTGCTGCTGATTCACCTGAAAAAACGTAGCGCGGGACAGAAGCTGGAGCAGAGCGCCTGATGTCGGTCACTCAGCGTCATGCCGAAGAATTGATCCAGGGCGCCCGCGAACTGGGCATCGAGCTCAGCGCGTTGCAGCAGGAACAACTGCTCGCCTACCTGGGCCTGCTGATCAAATGGAACAAGGCCTACAACCTCACCGCGGTGCGCGATCCCGACGAGATGGTCTCGCGCCATCTGCTCGACAGCCTGTCGGTAGTCCCGTTCGTGGCGGAACTTGGGGATAACTGGCTCGACGTCGGCAGCGGTGGCGGCATGCCCGGTGTTCCGCTGGCGATCATGTTCCCCGAGCGCCACTTCACCCTGCTCGACTCCAACGGCAAGAAGACCCGCTTTCTCGTCCAGGTGAAGCTGGAGCTGAAACTCGCCAACCTCGAGGTTGTCCACAACCGGGTCGAAGCCTATCGACCGGAGCAGCCGTTCGACGGCATCAGTTCGCGGGCTTTCAGCAGCCTGGAAGATTTCAGCAACTGGACACGTCACCTCGGCAATGTCGACACTCAATGGCTGGCGATGAAGGGCGTGCACCCGGATGACGAGCTGCAGGCGCTGCCGGCGGACTTCCGTCTCAGTGCCACGCATGTGCTGCGGGTTCCCGGTTGCCAAGGCCAGCGCCATCTGTTGATACTGCGTCGCTCGGTCTAAGGGGGAAGGAAGATGGCCAAGGTATTCGCGATCGCCAATCAGAAAGGCGGCGTGGGCAAAACCACGACGTGCATCAACCTGGCTGCTTCTCTGGTGGCGACCAAGCGCCGTGTGCTGTTGATCGACCTAGACCCCCAGGGCAACGCGACCATGGGCAGTGGCGTCGACAAGCACGGCCTCGAGCATTCGATCTACGACGTGCTGATCGGTGAGTGCGATCTGAGCCAGGCCATGCAGTTCTCCGAGCACGGCGGCTACCAGCTACTGCCGGCCAACCGCGACCTGACCGCCGCAGAAGTTGCCCTGCTGGAAATGAAGATGAAGGAAAGCCGCCTGCGTTATGCCTTGGCGCCGATCCGCGAGAATTACGACTACATCCTCATCGACTGCCCGCCATCGCTGAACATGCTGACCATCAACGCCCTGGTCGCCGCCGACGGCGTGATTATCCCCATGCAGTGCGAGTATTACGCGCTTGAGGGGCTGAGCGACCTGGTCAACAGCATCCAGCGCATCGCCCAATTGCTCAATCCCAAGCTGCAGATCGAAGGTCTGCTGCGCACCATGTACGACCCGCGCATCAGCCTGACCAATGACGTCACCGCCCAGCTCAAGCAACACTTTGGCGACAAGCTGTACGACGCCGTGATCCCGCGCAACGTGCGCCTGGCCGAGGCGCCGAGCTTCGGTATGCCGGCGCTGGTCTACGACAAACAATCCCGTGGAGCCATCGCCTACCTGGCCTTGGCTGGCGAGCTGGTGCGCCGTCAGCGCGCCGCCGCGAAAACCGCTACCGCTTAAGGAACATCCGCATGGCTGCGAAGAAACGAGGTCTGGGTCGAGGTCTGGACGCACTGCTCGGCGGCAACACCGTCAATGCATTGCAGGAAGAGGCCGCCCAGGTCGACACGCGTGAGCTGCAATACGTGCCGCTGGAGCTGATCCAGCGCGGCAAGTACCAGCCGCGTCGTGACATGGACCAGACCGCGCTGGAAGAACTCGCCGCCTCCATCCGCGCCCAAGGCGTGATGCAGCCCATCGTTCTGCGCCCCATCGGTGGTGGACGTTTCGAGATCGTCGCCGGTGAACGGCGCTGGCGTGCTAGCCAGTTGGCTGGCCAGGACAGGATCCCGGCCATGGTCCGTGAGCTGCCGGATGAAGCCGCCATCGCCATGGCGCTGATCGAGAACATCCAGCGCGAAGACCTCAACCCGATTGAGGAAGCCGTTGCCCTGCAGCGCCTGCAGCAGGAATTCGAGTTGACCCAGCAGCAGGTCGCCGATGCCGTCGGCAAGTCGCGCGTGACCATCACCAACCTGCTGCGCCTGATCGCCCTGCCCGACGAGATCAAGACCCTGCTTTCCCACGGCGATCTGGAAATGGGTCATGCCCGTGCCCTGCTCGGTTTACCCCTCGAACAGCAGGTTGAAGCCGCGCGACATGTTGTCGCACGTGGCCTGACCGTTCGTCAGACCGAGGCCCTGGTGCGCCAGTGGCTGAGCGCCAAACCGGCCCCGGCCAAAGCCAAGGCCGACCCGGACATCAGTCGCCTGGAACAGAAGCTCGCAGAGCGTCTGGGCTCGCCAGTGCAGATCAAGCACGGTAGCAAGGGCAAAGGACAGCTGGTGATCCGCTACAGCTCCCTCGACGAATTGCAGGGTGTACTGGCGCACATTCGTTGAAACAATTCAGTCTGTAGTCCTACTTCGCTCCTACTACAGCACGGTTGATCGGGCGCAGGCTGGCCCATATACTCCCCGCGCAATTTTGTCGGCTATGGGCCGAGTTTCGGCACCTTGCAGGGAGAGGTCGATGGGCATCCCCAGTAAGGTCCCGTTTCATCGTCAGCCAGGTTTTCCGATCCTGATTCTTCAGGCCATCGTGACGGCTGTAATTGCAGTGATTTTTGCCGTCAGTGGTGGATGGGTCGCGGCCTATTCGGCACTGCTGGGCGGGCTGATCGCCCTGCTGGCCAACGCGTATTTTGCATTCAAGGCCTTTCGTTATTTTGGCGCGCGTTCGGCCCGAGCCATCGTCCAGTCGATCTGGGCCGGGGCCATGGGTAAATGGATTATCACGGCAGTGCTGTTTGCACTGGCGTTCGTAGGGGTTGAACCACTTGCACCGATGCAGCTGTTCATCGGTTATCTGCTAGGCCTTCTGGCTGCAGCTTGTGCTCCCCTACTCATGAAAGTTTTCTGAAGCATTGGACCGTTTGAGGCGTTTATGGCTGATACCCCAGCAGAATATATCCAGCATCACCTGCAGAACCTGGTCTACGGCTCTCACCCGGATAAGGGCTGGATCATTGCCCAGACCCCGGAAGAGGTGAAAGCGATGGGCTTCTGGGCTGTCCATGTGGACACTCTGGGCTGGTCCCTGTTCATGGGCCTGATTTTCATCACCCTGTTCCGCATTGCCGCCAAGCGCGCCGTTACCGGCGTACCGACCGGCCTGCAGAACGTGGCCGAGATGTGCATCGAGTTCGTCGAAGGCATCGTCAAGGACACCTTCCACGGCAAGAACCCACTGGTTGCGCCGCTGGCCCTGACCATCTTCGTCTGGGTGTTCCTGATGAACAGCCTGAAGTGGATCCCGGTCGACTACATCCCGGGTCTGGCGCATGCCATGGGCCTGCCGTACTTCAAGATCGTCCCCACCGCCGACCCTAACGGTACCTTCGGTATCTCCCTGGGCGTGTTCCTGCTGATCATCTTCTACAGCATCAAGGTCAAGGGCATCGGTGGCTTTACCAAGGAACTGTCGTTCACCCCGTTCAATCACTGGGCGCTGATTCCTTTCAACCTGTTCCTGGAAATCATCGGCCTGCTGACCAAGCCGCTGAGCCTGGCCCTACGTCTGTTCGGCAACATGTATGCCGGTGAAGTGGTGTTTATCCTGATCGCGCTGCTGCCCTTCTACGTTCAGTGGGGTCTCAACGTGCCATGGGCTATCTTCCACATCCTGGTCATTCCGCTGCAGGCGTTCATTTTCATGGTGCTGACCGTGGTTTATCTGAGTGCTGCGCACGAAGATCACCACTGATCGACATCGAAAAACCCGAAAACCCCTAACTCGTAACCTTAACCTCTAAAAACTCTGGAGCTAACTATGGAACTCGTCTACATCGCCGCTGCCATCATGATCGGTCTGGGTGCCCTGGGTACCGGTATCGGCTTCGCCCTGCTGGGCGGCAAGCTGCTGGAATCCACCGCTCGCCAGCCTGAGCTGGGCCCGCAGCTGCAAACCAAGACCTTCCTGATGGCTGGTCTGCTCGACGCCGTTCCGATGATCGGTGTTGGTATCGCGATGTACCTGATCTTCGTTGTCGCGGGTTAAGAGTTCCTGAGTCGAGGCAGCATGATGAGTGCTGCCTCTTCAGGCTTTTCTTCCCTGAACACGAGATAGCACGAGGTAAATCGCTGTGAACATTAACCTGACCCTGTTCGGTCAAACGATTGCCTTCGCTATTTTCGTCTGGTTCTGCATGAAGTTCGTATGGCCGCCGCTGACGCTGGCCATGCAGGAACGCCAGAAGAAAATCGCAGAAGGTCTGGATGCTGCCGGGCGCGCTGAGCGCGATCTGCAGTTGGCCCAGGAACGCGCTGCCCAGATGCTTCGTGAAACCAAAGAGCAAGCTGCCGAGATTCTCGACCGGGCGAACAAGACCGCCAACGCAATCGTCGAAGAAGCCAAGGCCCAGGCCCGCTCTGAAGGTGAAAAGCTGATTGTTGGCGCCAAAGCCGAAATCGATCTGGAAGTGAACCGTGCCAAGGATCAACTGCGTGCACAGGTAGCAGCTCTGGCTGTCACCGGCGCTGAGCAGATCCTGCAGTCCTCCGTGGACGGCGCTGCGCACAACGATCTGGTCGCAAAACTGGCCTCTCAACTCTAAGCGAGGCTCGCGATGATCAATACCAACACGCTCGCTCGGCCCTACGCGAAAGCTGCGTTTGAGTTTGCCAGTGCTGTACAGCAGGCCGATGCCTGGCTGAACATGCTGTCGCTGTCCGCTGCTGCGGTTCAAGCGCCGGCCATGGCTCAGCAGTTGGTCAACCCGGCGTTGACCGATGAGCAGAAAGTCAATGTGCTGGCGCAGCTCTGTGCCGGTCACATCGACGCTTCGTTCAGCAACTTCCTGCACTCGCTGGGCAGCAACGACCGACTGTCGCTGCTGCCGGTAGTACTCGAACAATTCGCTGTGCTGAAGGCTGAAGCCGAACGCGCCCTCGATGTCGAAGTCGAGTCGGCGTTCGAGCTCACTGCTGAGCAATTGCAAACTCTGGCTGCCGCCCTTTCCAAGCGGCTCGATCGCACCGTCCAGCCCACGCCCGTGGTCAATCCCGCCCTGATCGGCGGCGTTGTCATTCGTGCAGGTGACCTGGTCATCGACGGTTCGGTCCGCGGCAAGCTGAACAAGCTGGCCGAAGCGTTGAAATCCTGATTTGAGGGAACTGGCATGCAGCAATTGAATCCTTCCGAAATTAGCGAAATCATCAAGCAGCGCATTGAGTCGCTTGATGTATCCGCTCAAGCCCGTAATGAAGGCACCATCGTCAGCGTTTCCGACGGTATCGTGCGCATCTACGGCCTCGCCGACGTCATGTACGGTGAGATGATCGAATTCCCTGGTGGCGTGTACGGCATGGCCCTGAACCTGGAGCAAGACTCCGTAGGTGCCGTAGTACTGGGTGGTTACCTGACCCTCGCCGAAGGCATGAGCGCCAAGTGCACCGGTCGCATCCTGGAAGTTCCGGTTGGTCCGGAGCTGCTGGGTCGCGTCGTTGACGCACTGGGCAACCCGATCGATGGCAAAGGCCCGATCAACGCCGCCGCTACTGACGCCGTTGAAAAGGTTGCGCCGGGCGTGATCTGGCGTAAGTCGGTCGACCAGCCGGTGCAGACCGGTTACAAGTCGGTCGATGCCATGATCCCGGTAGGCCGTGGCCAGCGTGAGCTGATCATCGGTGACCGTCAGATCGGTAAGACTGCTCTGGCCGTCGACGCCATCATCAACCAGAAAGACAGCGGCATCCGTTGCGTCTACGTCGCCATTGGTCAGAAGCAATCGACCATCGCCAACGTGGTGCGCAAGCTGGAAGAAGCTGGCGCTCTGGCCAACACCATCGTGGTAGCAGCTTCGGCTTCCGAATCGGCTGCCCTGCAGTTCCTTGCGCCGTACTCCGGTTGCACCATGGGTGAATACTTCCGCGACCGCGGTGAAGATGCCCTGATCGTGTACGACGACCTGTCCAAGCAGGCCGTTGCCTACCGTCAGATCTCCCTGCTGCTGCGCCGTCCGCCAGGCCGTGAAGCCTACCCGGGCGACGTGTTCTATCTCCACAGCCGTCTGCTGGAGCGTGCATCGCGCGTTTCCGAAGAGTACGTCGAGAAGTTCACCAATGGCGCCGTGACTGGCAAGACCGGTTCCCTGACCGCTCTGCCGATCATCGAAACCCAGGCGGGTGACGTTTCCGCGTTCGTTCCGACCAACGTGATCTCGATCACCGACGGTCAGATCTTCCTGGAATCGGCCATGTTCAACTCGGGTATCCGTCCGGCCGTCAACGCCGGTATCTCGGTATCCCGTGTCGGTGGCGCGGCTCAGACCAAGATCATCAAGAAGCTCTCCGGTGGTATCCGTACCGCTCTGGCTCAGTACCGTGAACTGGCGGCATTCGCCCAGTTCGCTTCTGACCTGGACGAAGCCACCCGCAAGCAGCTTGAGCATGGTCAGCGCGTAACCGAGCTGATGAAGCAGAAGCAGTATGCGCCAATGTCCATTGCCGAAATGTCGGTGTCCCTGTACGCAGCCGAGCGTGGCTTCCTGCAGGACGTCGAAGTCGCCAAGATCATCAGCTTCGAGCAGGCCCTGATCGCCTTCTTCAAGCGTGATCACGCCGACCTGATGGCGAAGATCAACGAGAAGGGTGACTTCAACGACGAAATCGACGCTGGCCTGAAAGCCGGTATCGAGAAGTTCAAGGCCACCCAAACCTGGTAACCGCAGCGGGGGCTTTGGCCCCCGCCTGCTTGAACCAAAAGGTGTGAAATGGCAGGCGCAAAAGAGATTCGCAGCAAGATTGCGAGCATCAAAAGCACGCAAAAGATCACCAGCGCCATGGAAAAAGTGGCGGTCAGCAAAATGCGCAAGGCTCAACAGCGCATGGCTGCCGGTCGTCCCTATGCTGAGCGTATTCGTCAGGTGATTGGTCACCTGGCCAAGGCGAACCCGGAATACCGCCACTCATTCATGGTGGAGCGTGATGTAAAGCGCGTCGGTTATATCGTGGTGACCTCGGACCGTGGTCTGTGTGGTGGCTTGAACATCAACCTGTTCAAGGCGCTGCTCAGAAGCCTGAAGGAATGGCGCGACCAGAAGGTCGAGGCTGATTTCTGCGTGGTGGGCAGCAAGGGCGCGAGCTTCTTCCGCAGCAACGGGGGCAACGTGGTTGCCGCCATCAGCAAGCTGGGTGAAGAGCCGTCCATCAACGACCTGATCGGTAGCGTCAAGGTTGTGCTGGATGCCTACGCCGAGGGCCGTATCGACCGTCTGTATCTGGTGTCGAACAAGTTCGTCAACACCATGACGCAGAAGCCGGAAGTGCAGCAGCTGCTGCCGTTGGCCGCGAGCGATGCGCAAGGCGTGCAGAAAGGTCTGTGGGACTACGTATACGAGCCGGACGCCCAGCAGTTGCTGGATGCGCTGCTGGTACGCTACGTCGAGTCGCAGGTCTATCAGTCCGTGGTCGAGAACAGCGCGTGCGAACAGGCTGCGCGGATGATCGCGATGAAGAACGCAACCGACAACGCCGGTGATCTCATCAAAGACCTGCAGCTGGTTTACAACAAGGCACGTCAGGCAGCGATCACCCAGGAAATTTCGGAAATCGTCGGCGGCGCTGCCGCGGTTTAAGAACGGTTCAAATATTCAGAGGAACCAAAGATGAGTAGCGGACGTATCGTTCAAATCATCGGCGCCGTCATCGACGTGGAATTTCCGCGTGACAAGGTGCCGAGTGTTTATGAAGCGCTGAAAGTAGTTGGCGCCGAAACCACCCTGGAAGTTCAGCAGCAGCTGGGCGACGGTGTGGTACGTACCATTGCGATGGGTTCGACCGAAGGCCTCAAGCGTGGCCTGGACGTCAACAGCACTGGCAAGGCCATCTCCGTACCGGTCGGTAAAGCGACCCTGGGCCGGATCATGGACGTGCTGGGCAACCCGATCGACGAAGCTGGCCCGATCGGTGAAGAAGAGCAGTGGGAAATCCACCGCCCTGCGCCGAGCTATGCCGAACAAGCTGGCTCCAACGAGCTGCTGGAAACCGGCATCAAGGTTATCGACCTGGTCTGCCCGTTCGCCAAGGGCGGTAAAGTCGGTCTGTTCGGTGGTGCCGGTGTCGGCAAGACCGTGAACATGATGGAACTGATCCGTAACATCGCCATCGAGCACAGCGGTTATTCCGTGTTCGCCGGTGTGGGTGAGCGTACTCGTGAGGGTAACGACTTCTACCACGAGATGAAGGACTCCAACGTTCTCGACAAGGTAGCCCTGGTTTACGGTCAGATGAACGAGCCACCAGGCAACCGTCTGCGCGTAGCACTGACCGGCCTGACCATGGCCGAGAAGTTCCGTGACGAAGGTCGTGACGTTCTGCTGTTCGTCGACAACATCTACCGTTACACCCTCGCCGGTACCGAAGTATCCGCACTGCTCGGCCGTATGCCGTCGGCAGTAGGTTACCAGCCGACTCTGGCCGAGGAGATGGGCGTTCTGCAGGAGCGTATTACCTCCACCAAGAAAGGCTCGATCACCTCGATCCAGGCCGTATACGTACCTGCGGACGACCTGACCGACCCGAGCCCGGCGACCACCTTCGCCCACTTGGACGCCACCGTCGTACTGAGCCGTGACATCGCTTCCCTGGGTATCTACCCGGCCGTTGACCCGCTGGACTCCACCAGCCGTCAGCTGGACCCGAACGTGATCGGCCAGGAACACTACGAGACCGCTCGTGGCGTTCAGTATGTTCTGCAGCGCTACAAAGAGCTGAAGGACATCATTGCGATCCTGGGTATGGACGAGCTGTCCGAAGACGACAAACAGCTGGTATCGCGCGCTCGTAAGATCCAGCGCTTCCTGTCCCAGCCGTTCTTCGTGGCTGAAGTCTTCACCGGTGCCCCGGGCAAGTACGTGTCCCTGAAGGACACCATTGCCGGCTTCAGCGGCATTCTCAAAGGCGACTACGACCACCTGCCGGAACAAGCGTTCTACATGGTAGGCGGCATCGACGAAGCCATCGAGAAAGCCAAGAAACTGTAAGTAACGGGTGCGCCCTCTAGGGGGCGTCCGGGCCGGAGCGGGCAGTAGCCCAATCCGGCCTCTCAACCGAGGCATTGTTATGGCTATGTCAGTCCACTGCGATATCGTCAGTGCGGAAGAAGAGCTGTTCTCGGGGCTGGTGGAAATGGTCATCGCCCACGGTCACCTGGGTGACCTGGGTATCCTGCCGGGCCACACCCCGCTGCTGACCGATCTCAAGCCGGGTCCGGTGCGAGTGATCAAGCAGGGTGGCACCGAGGAGGTGTTCTACATCTCCGGTGGCTTCCTGGAAGTTCAGCCGAGCATGGTGAAGGTTCTTGCCGACACCGCTGTTCGCGCTGGCGACCTGGATGAAGCCGCTGCCATCGAGGCACGCAAGGCTGCCGAGAAGGCGCTGAGCGAAAAGGGCACCGAGTTCGACTACGGCAGTGCTTCGGCACGCCTGGCCGAGGCTGCTGCCCAGCTGCGCACCATCGAAGAGATGCGCAGGAAGTTCGGCGGCCGCAGCCGCTGATCGCGTATCGCGGTATCACGCAAAGGGGCGACTTAGGTCGCCCCTTTGCGTTTCTGGCAAACTAGCGTTCTTTTCATGCGGCTCCCTCTGGCCGCGGTCAAATCCTGCCCAGCAAGGAGCTTTCTATGAGTCTGGATATCGTCATTCTTGCCGCCGGTCAGGGCACGCGCATGCGTTCGGCGCTGCCCAAGGTGCTGCACCCGGTCGCCGACAAACCCATGCTGGGGCATGTCATCGACACCGCGCGCAGCCTGCAGCCGCAGAGCATCCAGGTGGTGATCGGTCATGGCGCTGACAAGGTGCGTGAGCGCCTGGCCGCCGCCGACCTGAATTTCGTCATCCAGGCCGAACAACTCGGTACCGGTCACGCCGTGGCCCAGGCCCTGCCGCAGCTCAGCGCTGATACCGTGCTGATCCTCTACGGCGATGTGCCGCTGATCGAAACGGCTACCCTGCAGCGCCTGATGGCCCTGGTCAGCGATGATCAGCTCGGCCTGCTCACCGTCGAACTGGCTGACCCGACTGGCTATGGCCGCATCGTGCGCGACGCCGCTGGCGTGGTGCAGGCGATCGTCGAGCACAAGGATGCCAGCGAAGCGCAGCGGCAGATCCGCGAAGGTAACACCGGCATCCTCGCCGTTCCGGGCAAGCGCCTGGCTGACTGGCTGGGGCGCCTATCCAACAGTAATGCCCAGGGTGAGTACTACCTGACCGACGTGATCGCCATGGCTGTGGCCGATGGCCTGACTGTGGCGACCGAGCGTGCTGCCGACGAGATGGAAGTGCTCGGCGCCAACGACCGTATCCAATTGTCGCAGCTTGAATGCCATTACCAGCAGCGTATGGCCCGTCGCCTGATGGCCCAGGGCGTCACCCTGCGCGACCCGCATCGCTTCGACGTGCGTGGTGACGTCAGCGTTGGCCGCGACGTGACCATCGATATCAACGTAATCCTCGAAGGCAAAGTGGTCATCGAAGACGATGTGCAGATCGGCCCGAACTGCTTGATCAAGGACTCGGTGCTGCGCAAGGGCGCCATCGTCAAGGCCAACAGCCACCTGGACGGCGCCGAGATGGGCGAGGGCGCCGATTGCGGCCCGTTCGCTCGCTTGCGTCCTGGCACAAAACTGGGTGCCAAGGCCCATGTGGGTAACTTCGTCGAACTGAAGAACGCGGTGCTGGGCGATGGCGCCAAGGCCGGCCACCTGAGCTACCTGGGCGATGCCGAGATCGGCGCGCGGACCAACATCGGTGCCGGTACCATCACCTGCAATTACGACGGTGCCAATAAATTCCGCACCGTTATGGGCGAGGACGTATTCATCGGCTCCAACAGCGCCCTGGTGGCGCCGGTCACGCTGGGCGACCGCGCGACGACTGGCGCCGGTTCTGTGGTGACCAGCGATGTGCCGGCCGATACCCTGGCCGTCAGTCGTGCCAAACAGCGCAATATCGAAGGCTGGAAGCGTCCGACCAAGAAGTGAACCCGCTCTGGCCTGGGTAACTAGGCCTGTGGATAACCTGCCGGAGGCAGTCTTGTATGTTCGGTGTGACGGATTACGCGGCCTTCGTGGTGGCCTTCATCATCCTGCTGGCCATTCCCGGGCCGGGTAACCTGGCGTTGATCCTGTCCACCGGCAAGGGCGGCATTCGCGGCGGACTGGCGTCGACCTTCGGCATCATCTTCGGCGATCAGGTGCTGCTGTGGTTGGCAGTCGCCGGCGTCGCCGCGCTGCTCAAGGCTTACCCGGCGGCCTTCCATGTGGTGCAGTGGCTTGGTGCGGCCTACCTGGTCTATCTCGGCCTGCGCATGATCCTGGCCAAGCCCGGTGCCGCGCCGACGCTGGACATCAAGCCGCGCCAGTACCTGTGGCAAACCCTGGTGATCACCGTCTTCAATCCCAAGGCCATCATCTTCTACATGGCTTTCTTCCCGCTGTTCATCGATCCGCAGCGCCATCAGGGTTTGATTACTTTCGGTTTCATGGCCGTGACGATCATGGCACTGACCCTTCTCTACGGCCTGCTGATCGTGCTGCTGACCCACTTTCTCGCCGAGCGCATGCGCGCCAACCCTCGTATCGCAAGGGGTTTGGAGAAACTGGCGGGGCTGTGCCTGGTCGGCTTCGGGGTCAAGCTGACGCTGAACTGATCGGTGGACGCTTGCGGGCTTTTCGATCATATGTTTTGATTCGCGCCATTATCTTTCGAATCGAAACTTAAGCATGTCGAAGCGCAACACGCCGCAGCGTCGCCACACCATCCTTGCCTTGCTCGCCGAGCAGGGCGAGGTGTCGGTGGATGCCCTGGCTCAGCACTTCGCCACCAGCGAAGTGACCATTCGCAAGGACCTCGCTGCACTGGAAACAAACGGTCTGCTGCTGCGCCGCTATGGCGGTGCGGTGCCCGTACCACAGGAACTGATCAGCGAGCCGACGCAGTTCATTTCCCCGCACAAGCAGGCGATTGCCCGCGCTGGGGTGGCACGTATTCGCGAGCACGCACGGATCATCATCGACAGTGGCACCACAACAGCGGCGATGATTCCGCAGCTTGGCTACAAACCAGGCCTGGTGGTGATGACCAACTCGCTCAATGTGGCCAACGCGCTGCGCGATATCGAGCACGAACCGGTGTTGTTGATGACCGGCGGCACCTGGGACCCGCATTCGGAATCCTTCCAGGGCCAAGTGGCCGAGCAGGTGCTGCGTTCCTACGACTTCGACCAGTTGTTCATCGGCGCCGACGGCATCGACCTGGAGCGTGGCACCACCACCTTCAACGAACTGCTCGGTCTATCGCGGGTGATGGCCGAGGTGGCTCGTGAGGTCATCGTCATGGTCGAGAGCGACAAGATCGGCCGGCGTATTCCCAATCTGGAACTGCCCTGGAGCAGCGTCCATACCCTGATTACCGACGAGCGCCTGGATGCCCAGGCCGCCAAACAGATACGTGCGCGCGGCATCCAGCTGATCCTCGCGCCGCTGGAAAACTGAAGGAGAGTCCCATGTGCGGAATCGTAGGCGCCATCGCTGAGCGCAATATCACCCCGGTGTTGGTCGAAGGGCTCAAGCGCCTGGAGTATCGCGGCTATGACAGCGCCGGTGTGGCGCTGCTGACCGAGCAGGGTGCGTTGGATCGCCGCCGCCGGGTCGGCAAGGTCAGCGAACTGCAGGCCGCGCTGCAGGCTGAGCCTCTGGCCGGGCGTCTGGGCATCGCCCATACGCGCTGGGCCACCCACGGTGCGCCGAGCGAGCGTAATGCTCACCCACACTTCTCCGGTCAGGATCTGGCCGTAGTGCACAACGGCATCATCGAGAACCACGAAGCGCTGCGCGAGCGCCTCAAGGGCATGGGCTACGTGTTCAGCTCCGACACCGACACCGAAACCATCGTCCACCTGCTCGATCACAAGCTGCAGCAGTTCGGCGACCTCGCGGCCGCGCTCAAGGCTGCCATCCCGGAACTGCACGGCGCATACGGCCTGGCCGTGATCAGCGCCAAGCAGCCGGATCGCCTGCTCGCCGCGCGCAGTGGCAGCCCGCTGGTGATCGGTCTCGGCCTGGGGGAAAACTTCCTCGCCTCCGACCAACTGGCCCTGCGCCAGGTCACCGACCGTTTCATGTACCTGGAAGAAGGCGATATCGCCGAAATCCGCCGTGACGGCGTGCAGATCTGGGACGCAGCCGGTCAGCCGGTGCAGCGCGAAGCCGTGCAGTACCACGAAGGTGCCGAGGCCGCCGACAAGGGCGAGTACCGCCACTTCATGCTCAAGGAAATCCACGAGCAGCCCAAGGTGGTGCAACGCACCCTGGAGAGTCGACTGGGCAGCGACCATGTGTTGGTGCAGGCCTTCGGCCCGCAGGCGGCCGAACTGTTCGCCAAGGTGAAGAACGTACAGATCGTCGCCTGCGGCACCAGCTACCACGCCGGCATGGTCGCCCGTTACTGGCTGGAAGAACTGGCCGGGATTCCCTGCCAGGTCGAAGTGGCCAGCGAGTTCCGCTACCGCAAGGTGGTGGTGCAGCCGGACACCCTGTTCGTCAGCGTTTCGCAGTCCGGCGAAACCGCCGACACTCTGGCCGCACTGCGCAACGCCAAGGAGAAGCCACCAGGGCAGGGCGGCTACCTGGCCAGCCTGGTGATCTGCAACGTCGGCACCAGCTCGCTGGTGCGCGAATCCGACCTGTGCCTGCTGACCCAGGCCGGCCCGGAAATCGGCGTGGCTTCGACCAAGGCCTTCACTACCCAGCTGGTCGGCCTGATGCTGCTGACCCTGTCCCTCGGCCAGGTGCACGGCACCCTGGACAAGGCGCTGGAAGCGCAACTGGTCGACGAACTGCGTCGCCTGCCGACCCGTCTGGGCGAAGCCCTGGCCATGGACAAGACCGTGGAGAAAATCTCCGAACTGTTCGCCGAGAAGCACCACAGCCTGTTCCTCGGCCGTGGCGCCCAGTATCCGGTGGCCATGGAAGGGGCACTCAAGCTCAAGGAAATCTCCTACATCCACGCTGAGGCCTACCCGGCCGGCGAGCTCAAGCATGGCCCGCTGGCCCTGGTCGACGCCGACATGCCGGTGGTGACCGTGGCGCCGAACAACGAGCTGCTGGAAAAGCTCAAGTCCAACCTGCAGGAAGTCCGTGCGCGTGGTGGCGAGCTGATCGTCTTCGCTGACCAACAGGCTGGCATGAGCAACGGCGAGGGCACTCATGTGGTGGCCATGCCGCATATCCATGACCTGCTCGCGCCGATCCTCTACACCGTGCCGCTGCAACTGCTGTCGTACTACGTAGCGGTGCTCAAGGGCACCGACGTCGACCAGCCGCGAAATCTGGCCAAGTCAGTCACAGTGGAATGATGGGTAACAAGGCGACACTGGCTCAGCTCGGGATCCTGGCTCAACTGCGCGCCGGCAAGCTGCGGCAGCGCCTGCTGCAGCTGTTCGTCGGCCTGGCCTTCTTCGGCATTTCCACGGCGATGATGATTCGCGGCAACCTGGGGCTGTCACCCTGGGATGCGTTGCATGTCGGCCTGGCCAATTTGTTGCCGTTAAGCTTTGGCTGGATCGTGGTGGGCGTGTCCTTTCTGGTATTGCTGCTGTGGATACCGCTGCGAGAAATCCCCGGTCTCGGCACTATCGCCAATGCCTTGGTGATCGGCCTGGTGGCGGACTTCACCCTGCAGCTGTTAGTGGCGCCGGAAGGTTTTATCTGGCGCCTGCTGCTGACTCTGGGCGGCGTGCTGCTCTGCGGTTTCGGCTCGGCGCTGTACATCGGTGCCCAGTTGGGCCGAGGCCCCCGGGACGGCCTGATGACCGGCCTGCACCGGGTCACCGGTTATTCGCTGCGGTCCATGCGCACCGCCATCGAGCTGAGCGTGCTGCTGGTCGGCACTCTGCTGGCCGGCTACAAGGTGCTGGGCATCGGCACTCTGTTGTTCGCTTTCGGCATCGGCCCGCTCACCCAACTGATGCTGCCGTGGGTGCTGGTAAGGCTGGACAGCTAGCTGAGCGCAAGCCGCACAGGCAAAAGCCGCTTCCACATTGTTGTTCCCCCGGAACGCTTTCAGTGCAGCGGCGTTTCATCCGGCCGCAGCGTCAGCACCTGAACGCCATCGCGAGTTACCGCCACGGTGTGTTCGAATTGCGCGGAGAGTTGGCCGTCGCAGGTCACCACCGTCCAGCCGTCGCGCAAGGTGCGAACCTCCGCTGTTCCCTGATTGAGCATGGGTTCGATGGTGAAGGTCATGCCTTCGCGTAGCGTCAGGCCGGTGCCGGGTTTGCCCCAGTGCAACACTTCGGGCGCTTCGTGCATTTCTCGGCCGATGCCGTGACCGCAGTAATCGCGAACCACCGTATAGCCATTAGCACGCGCGTGGCTTTCGATTGCATGGCCGATGTCCCCGAGGCGGGCGCCAGGGCGTACCGCGGCGATGCCTTTCCACAGCGCTTCATAGGTAACGCGCACCAGTCGTTGTGCCTGCGTCGATACGTCACCGATCAGGTAGACCTTGCTCGAATCGGCGATGTAGCCGTTCTTTTCCAGGGTGATATCGAAATTCACGAAATCGCCGCTGCGCAGAAACTCCTTGGCGCTGGGGACTCCATGGCACACCACCTCGTTACGTGACGTGTTCATGGCATAAGCGAAACCATATTGGCCCTTGCTCGCCGGACGCGCCTTGAGTTCGCCGACGATGTAGTTATCCACAAGGTTGTTGACCTGCAGAGTGGACATGCCGAGCAGGTCCAGCCGATCCAGATAGCCGAACACGGACGCCAGCAGCCTGCCGGACTCCGCCATCAGGGCGATCTGTTGCGGCGTCTTGATCATGACGCATCCGCCACCGGCTGCGGGGCGACCACGCCTGCTGCACGCATTTGCGCGGCCATCACTTCATTGAAACTCAGTGTCGGGTTCATCTCGCAGAGCATGCCGATGCGAATCCAGAAACCCGCCTGGGCGTTGATCGAGCGGCCTGACACGCTGCTCGCCCTGCGAATCTGGTCGTGTAGCTCGTCATCGATGTTGACGATACCCATGAAAACGTCCTCATATATGCTTCGTATATGAATCATATATAGGTGTGTGGCTGATTTCACTCACCGATCATCAGTGAACAAGGCGTGCTCACTTCATCCTTTACACTAGGAGCAGTATCCGCCGCCTTATGCAGGCGGTGGGGTCATCTGAGTCACGCTGGAACAGGAGAGAGGATGAAGCGCGAGGATGTGAAACGCAGAACGGCCGAGGGCGTGCTGTTCGATACCCAGATCATGGCCAACCCGGCCAATACCGCTGAATGGATCGTATTTTTCAAGAAGGACGCCGGGCGCAGTTTCTTTCTGGTAGACGAGGCCGAGCAAGTCGAGACCTTTGTCAGTCTGGATAAGCTGATACCGGAACTGCGGATGCTGGGCATCAAGCGGGTCGAAGTGCAGCTCTGAACAGGGTCTCGTCACCACCGCGAAGGCGGGAGCCCAGGAAATCCGCAGGCTCTAGCTTATGCCCCGCGGGCCAGCGCAAGTGCTGTTCAACGATAAATCTGCTGCCGCGCCTGCGCGGGAATAGGCGAGTTTCTCCGCGTCTCCTTAGCAAGTAGCCCATCCCGTCATTGAGAGAATTCCACCTTTCCCTGATCGGATCTGCATATTCAGGCGACTCTGCTCCGCTCTACCGTAATTGCAACGGTGTTCGGCCATGAACGTGGCTGAAACCTGAAATCGTCAATTACGCGGAGAAGATCCATGAGTCGTGAAGAAAGTAACGGTGTTAGCCGCCGTAAGATCCTGCTTGGCGCTTCGGCCGGAATGGCGGCTATGGCAGCATCTTCCATCGGGATGGCGGCGTCGGCAGGCGCTGATCGGCAGGTGTCGGGTCAGACGCAAGATCTCCTGGGTAAACGTGCACTGGTCACGGGCGCCTCGCGAGGTATCGGCGCCGGCATTGCGCAGACGCTCGCCAGCAGAGGCGCCGATGTCGCGATTACCTACCTCAACTCGCCGGACCAGGCAGCTGCCGTGATTCGAGATATACAGAATAAGGGGCGGCGTGGCCTGGCGATCAAGGCTGACAGCGGTAACGCGGCAGAGGTGAAGCGATCCGTCGAGGAGGCGGTCGAAGGCCTCGGCGGCCTGGATATTCTGGTCAACAACGTCGGTATTTCTCGCTCCGGGCCGCTGGCCGAAATGAGCCTGGTCGATATCGACGACGTACTGCACGTCAACGCTCGCTCTGCTGCGTTGGCCTCGCAGGCGGCCATTGCACATCTTGGCCAGGGTGGGCGAATCATCACCATCGGATCCTGCCTGGCCGAACGGGTGCCCTATCCCAATCTGACGGTGTACTCGATGTCGAAGTCCGCGCTGCTGGCCTTCACTCGAGGCCTGGCTCGTGAACTCGGGCCACGCGACATTACCGTCAACCTGGTACAGCCGGG
This sequence comes from Pseudomonas sp. YY-1, assembly GCF_002843095.1. Classification (NCBI taxonomy): domain Bacteria; kingdom Pseudomonadati; phylum Pseudomonadota; class Gammaproteobacteria; order Pseudomonadales; family Pseudomonadaceae; genus Pseudomonas; species Pseudomonas sp. YY-1. The sequence goes on from NZ_PJLX01000008.1 coordinate 31,022, forward strand.
ACCGATCGACACTGACCAGAACCCGGCCGATGGTGACTGGGCAGAACCCAATCGCCGCCTGACCTCACTTGGCCGCTATGGTGCGCCGGCGGATATCGGCGCTGCCGTTGCCTTCCTGGCCAGCCCGGGCGGCCAGTTCATGACCGGGTCGGTGGTCACGGTCGATGCCGGTTTCAATGCCTGATCAGGGCGTTGCTGGCGCGAGCTGAAGTTCCTGGCGCAGGTTGGCAACGTCCTCTCGCGGCGGCAGGCCATAGAGCTTGCGGTAATCACGATTGAACTGCGACAGGCTCTCGTAGCCCACCTCATAGGCAACCTGGCCGATGCCCTCTGCTTCCAGCAAGCGGCGTCGTGCCAGGTGCAGTCGTGCCTGCTTCTGGAACTGCAGCGGCGAAACGGTGGTGATGTTCTTGAAGTGGCGGTGGAAGCTCGCAACGCTCATGTTGACCTGCTCAGCCAGTTCGGCGACCCGCAGCGGTTCGGCGTAGTTATCGCGTATCCACTTCGTCGCGCGGGCGATACGGGCGATGTTGCCTTCCGGTCGCGATAGCTGGCGCAGCAGATTGGAGAACGGGCCCTGCAGTAGCCGCCAGGTGATTTCCCGGGTGATCAGCGGCGCCAGGACGGGAATGTCCTGCGGGTGATCGAGCAGTTCGAGCATACGCACCAGTGGGTCGCTCAGACTGAGATCGAATGGTCTGACCTCGAACGGCGTAACGTTGTGCGCGGCCGGCGGTGCAGGCTGATCGCCGAGCAGGTCGTAGATGATGCTGTAGTCGAGTGCCAGGCTCACGGATAGGTAGGGACGTTCACTACTGGCTTCGACGATGTGCGATGAGACCGGCAGATCGACCCCCGCAACCAGTGAGTTACCCGCGTTGTAACGCACCACCTGATCGCCGATCAACGCTTGCTTGGTGCCCTGTATCACGACGCTGTAGACGGGGTGCTGAACCGTCGCCAAAGGCTCGCTGGGGCTGACGAAGCGCGCCACCATCAGTCCTTCGATTGGCGTGTAGAGGCCATGGCGCAGAGCCTGCCGCTCCACCAAAGGCCCCAAGCGAGACTGCAGATCACGCTCTACGGACATTGTTCTCTCCCCGATGGCCGATGTGGTTGCGTCCTCGAACTTTACCGGCTCAGTGCCCAGGCGTAGCAGTGGCTCGGTGGCAATCAATGTAAATGGATATATCTGTGCTGGGTGTGAGGGTCTCCCGCTCAAATGGTCAGGGTCCAGAGTGGGTTACCGATAGTCGACAATGGGTTGTTAACAAATGCCGTGGATCATCCTGTGGATATCCTCGTGATACCTGGCTGAAACCCCGTAACTGCGGGCCTTTCAGCCAGTTGTACAAAAACTGAACCCTCGAGAAATGGCTATCCACAATAGTCTTGGATAACTTTCATAATTTCTTGTTGATAAGTCGCCGACCATCAATGATTGCGCGGCTTTCGTGCATTTGTGCGGTTTATCGCCAAGTCAGTCGCGACCGGGGCGGTAGAGATGCCGATGGGCGGCGTCGTACAGCGCCGACTCGGCGAAGGCGCCTGGATCGAGCACGTGACCAACGAGGATCAACGCCGTACGGCGGAAATCCTTGGTCGCGACCTTGGCTTCGATGTCGGCCAGGGTACCCAATACCCAGTCCTGGTCCGGCCAGCTCGCTCTGTGGATAACCGCGATGGGGCAGTCGGCGCCGTAGTGCGGCAGCAATTCGGCCACGATCGCCGGTAGCTGGCGTACGCCGAGATGGATGGCCATGGTCGCGCGGTGTCTGGCCAGGTCATGCAACTGCTCACCCTCGGGCATCGGCGAGGTGGTGCCGTAGCGGGTGAGGATCAGCGTCTGGGCGATGCCGGGCAGGGTCAGTTCACTTTCCAGCAGCGCCGCGCAGGCGGCTGTGGCGGTGACGCCGGGAATGATCTCGAAGGGAATGCCCAAGGCGCGCAGCTCGCGAATCTGTTCGCCAATGGCGCCATACAGTGAAGGGTCGCCGGAATGCACGCGGGCTACATCCTGGCCGCGCTTATGGGCCTGATGCAGCAGGTTGATGATTTCACCAAGATTCAGTTCGGCGGTATTCACCACCTGCTCGGCACTGTGACCCTGCAGCACCGCCTCGGGCACCAGCGAACCGGCATACAGAATGACCGGGCAGGAACGGATCAGGCGTTGGCCCTTGACGGTGATCAGTTCAGGATCGCCGGGGCCGGCGCCGATGAAGTAGACGGTCATGCGGGTTCTCAATCGAATGTGGCCAGCGCACAGGTGGCGCTGGCGCTGCGGTTTTTCTCGCCGAGCAGGCTGGCTGAAGTTCCCATGCGCGCCGCCAGCGCGAGGGCGCAAGGCTCGGCTACGGAGGGGCTGCCTGTTACGGCTTCGGTGAATGCATTGCCGGCTGTCATGGCTTGATAGGTGCTTAGTTGCTCGGGCGAGAAAAAAACCAGCTCCAGACCCAGTCCTTCAGCCAGACCTAGCAGACCGGCTTCGCCGTGCTTGTGGTCAATACTGGCCAATCCCGCGAGGTTATCCACAGTCAGCCCATATCGCGCCAGGCTGTGAGTCAGCAGGTCGAGTAGTTCGTCCTGTGCACAACCACGTCGACAGCCCAGGCCGGCAACCACCCAGGGGGCAGCAAGGGGATCGAGGTGGCTGGCGGTCATGAGCGGCATTCGTGTCGGAGGGTGACGTAGCTCATCATGGCACCTGCCAGCGGTCAACCGCGATTGACCGGCCGCCGCGGCCTGCGTAGCCTTCTCGCTTTCGAGGTTCTTCCCGGCAAGCCGCCGGGGAGCTAAGAGGGAACAGGGTCGATGCCCTGGCTGCCCCCGCAACTGTAAACGGTCTTAAACCCTTCAATGCACCACTGCTCTATAGCGGGAAGGTGAAGGGATGCGCGTAGCGCAAGCCGTGAGCCAGGAGACCTGCCTCGATAGACCAGCCACATGCTCGGACGGGGTGATCCGACGCGGCCAGCACGCCCTTGCGTGCCCGCCTGCGCGTACCCGTCCGCCGAACTTAACGACGCCACGGGGCCCTCCATGAAAACCCTCGCCAAACTGCCTGTCACCATCGTCACCGGTTTTCTCGGTGCCGGCAAAACCACTTTGCTGCGTCACCTGCTGGCCAATGCCGGCGGCCGCCGTATCGCGGTGATCGTCAACGAGTTCGGTGAGCTGGGCATCGATGGCGAGATCCTCAAGCAGTGCTCCATTGGTTGCAGCGAAGAGGAAGCCAACGGCCGCGTCTTCGAGTTGGCCAACGGTTGCCTGTGCTGCACCGTGCAGGAAGAGTTCTTCCCGGTGATGCGCGAGCTGGTGGCGCGCCGTGGTGACCTAGACCATATCCTCATCGAGACCAGCGGCCTGGCGTTGCCCAAACCGCTGGTACAGGCCTTCAACTGGCCAGAAATCCGCAACGCCTGCACCGTCGATGCGGTGATCACCGTGGTCGACAGCCCGGCGGTGCTCGCCGGCACCTTCGCTGCCTTCCCCGACCAAGTGGACGAACAGCGCAAGCTCGACCCCAACCTCGACCACGAATCGCCGCTGCACGAACTGTTCGCCGACCAGCTGGCCAGCGCCGACCTGGTGATCCTCAACAAGGCCGACCTGCTCGACGTCGAGGCGCTGGCCGCCGTACGTGCCGAGGTGGCCGAAGAACTACCGCCGGCGGTCAAGGTGATCGAGGCGCACGGCGGCGAACTGCCGTTGGATGTGCTGCTGGGCCTGAACAGCGAGACCGAGCTGCATATCGACAGTCGCCGTACTCATCATGACGATGAAGACGAGGATCACGATCACGAAGAATTCGACTCGTTCCACGTGGAACTACCGGAAACAGAGGAGGCGCGCCTGCTGGCCGCGCTGAAGGACGCAGTGGCCAAGTACGGCATTCTGCGGGTTAAAGGCTTTGCGGCGATCCCTGGCAAACCCATGCGCCTGCTGGTGCAGGGCGTTGGCCAGCGCTTCGACCGCCACTTCGACCGCGCCTGGCAGGCCGACGAGCCGCGCCTGAGCCGCCTGGTGGTGATCGGCCAGCAGCTCGACCGCGCGGCTATCGAGGCCGAGCTGAAAGCGGCGCTGGCTTGATACAGAGCGTAGGGCGTACTTGATCGTAGGGCGGACTCAGGAGCGAAGCGAACAGTCCGCCGGATAACTGAGTCCACCCTACGGCGCTAAGACCAATCGCGGCTAAAGCCCCCTCCCACAGAGCCGAATATGCACTTACTGCGCACCCAGCCCGGCGCCCAACTGCCGGCCGACAGCATCGCCGACCTTGGCCAGACGCCTGCCGAGCTGGTGCTGCTGTGCACGGGGGATTCGCATCTGTCGTTGCTGGCTGAAGCCGCCCGGCAACTGCCGGACGACTACCCCAGCCTGCGCCTGGCCAGCCCGGCGCAACTGAGCAACAACGCCTCGGTCGATTTCTACGTCGAGCAGGTGCTGCAGCATGCCAAGGTCATCCTGATCTCCGTGCATGGCGGGGTGAGTTACTGGCGCTATGGCGTCGAGCGCCTGGTGGAACTGGGCGCGCGCGGCGCTACGGTGATCATGGTGCCCGGTGACGACAAGCCCGACCCGGAGCTGAATGCGCTCGGCAACGTCAGTGAAGAAGACAGCCAGCGCCTCTGGCAGTACCTGCGCCAGGGCGGCTTGGATAATGCTCGCCAGCTATTTCGCTGCATCGGCAGCCGCTGGCTGGGCCGTGATGACAGCTGGCAGGAGCCGCAACCGCTGCCGCGTGTCGGCCTCTATCATCCGCAGCGCAGCCCGGCGGCGCTGGCTGACTGGCAGGCGCAGTGGCAACCGGATGCGCCTGTGGTGGCGCTGCTGTTCTACCGCAACCATGTGCAATCGGCGAACACCGCCTTCGTCGATACCTTCTGCGCGCACCTTGTTCGGCAGGGCCTCAACCCGCTGCCGATTGCCGTGGCCAGCCTCAAGGAGGCGGCCTGCCTGGATCAGGTGCAGGCCTGGCTGGGCGAGACGAGCACCGCGCTGATCATCAATACCACCGGCTTTGCCCTGTCCAACCCCGAGGCGCCGCAGGCGCGGGTGTTCCGTCGCGATATCCCGGTGCTGCAGGCCATCTGCTCGCTGGACAACCAGGCGCAGTGGCAGGCCAGCGCCCAGGGCCTGGGCTCGCGCGACCTGGCCATGCACGTGGTACTGCCCGAACTGGATGGCCGACTGATCGGCACCGCCATCAGCTTCAAGGGCCTGGCCTGGCGCAGCGAGCGTAGCCAGAGCGATGTGGTGTGCTACCAGGCGCACGAGCCAGGTATGGCCTACGTCTCCGAAATAGCGCGTAACTGGTGCCAGTTGGCGATCAAAAGCAACGATCAGAAGCGAATCGGCCTGATCCTGGCCAACTACCCGACCCGTGATGGCCGTATTGGTAATGGCGTGGGCCTGGATACGCCGGCCGCCGCGCTGAATATCCTGCAGGCGCTGCAACAGCAGGGCTATCCGGTGGATAACCTGCCGGAGAGCGGTACCGCACTTGTCCACAGCCTGCTCGGTGGCGTCACCAACGATCTCGACGGCCTCGATACACGGCCTTGCGCGCAAAGCTTGGCGCTGGACGACTACCTGGCGTTTTTCCACAGCCTACCCGCTGCCAACCAGCAGGCAGTGCGCGAACGCTGGGGCGAGCCGCAGGATGACCCGATGTTCCGCAGCGGGCGGATGATGGTCGCCGGCCTGCGCTTCGGCCTGACCTTCGTTGGCATCCAGCCGGCGCGTGGTTATCAACTCGACCCAGCGGCGGTCTACCACGACCCCGATCTGGTGCCGCCGCACGGCTATATCGCCTTCTACGCCTGGCTGCGCACGGCCTTTGCCGCCGATGCCCTGATCCATGTCGGCAAGCACGGGAACCTGGAGTGGCTGCCGGGCAAGAGCGTCGGCCTGTCCGAGGGCTGCTGGCCACAGGCGCTGATAGGGCCGCTGCCCAACGTCTACCCCTTTATCGTCAACGACCCGGGTGAGGGCGCGCAGGCCAAGCGGCGCACCCAGGCAGTGATCATCGACCACCTGATGCCGCCGCTGACCCGCGCCGAGAGCTACGGCCCGCTGCGCGATCTGGAGCGCCTGGCCGACGAATATTTCGAGGCCAGCCAGCTCGACCAGCGCCGCGCCGTGGAGCTGCGTGGCGAGATTCTGGCCAAGGTGCGCGAGGCCAGCCTCGACCGCGAGCTGGGCCTGCAACTCAACGACGACGGCGACAGCTGGCTACCGCAGCTCGACGCCTACCTGTGCGACCTCAAGGAATCGCAAATCCGCGATGGCCTGCATGTGTTCGGCGAATCGCCCGTAGGGCAACTGCGCCGCGACACCCTGCTGGCGCTGCTGCGCATCCCCCGTGGCGACGGCCAGGGCGCCAATGCAAGCCTGCTGCGCGCGCTGGCCCATGGCCTGGAACTGGGCCTCGATCCGCTCGATTGCGATATGGGTCAGCCTTGGGAGGGCCTGCGTCCACAGGCGTTGCAGGTTGTGGATAACAGCCTGTGGCGCACCGTCGGCGATACCCGCGAGCGCCTGGAGCTGCTGACGCTGAATTTGATTGAGCGGCGTCTGGCCGGCGAGCGCATCGACGATTTCGGCGCCGAGGTGGCGCTGATTCTCGATGGCCTGGCCGAGCATATTGCGCCGTTGCTGGATGCCTGTGGCGGCGCCGAGATGGGCGGCCTGTTGGCGGCGCTTGAGGGGCGTTTCGTACCCGCCGGGCCGAGCGGAGCGCCCAGTCGCGGGCGGCTGGATGTGCTGCCCACCGGGCGCAACTTCTTTACCGTCGATGTGCGCCACCTGCCCACGCCGACTGCCTGGCGCCTCGGCGTGCAGGCGGCGGATCGTCTGCTGGAGCGCCATCTGCAAGACGAAGGCGACCACCTGCGCCAGCTCGGCCTGTCGGTGTGGGGCACGGCGACCATGCGTACCGGCGGCGACGATATTGCCCAGGCGCTGGCGCTGATGGGCGTGCGCCCGGTATGGCAGCCGGGCAGCCAACGTGTCGAGCGCTTCGAGGTATTGCCGTTGGAGCAGCTTGGCCGACCACGGGTGGACGTCACCCTACGCGTGTCGGGCTTCTTCCGCGATGCCTTCAGCAACCTGATCCGCTTGTTCGACGAGGCCGTGCAAGCGGTGATCGAGCTGGATGAGCCGGAAGATATGAACCCGCTGTCGGCGCGGGTCTGGCGCGAATCGCTGGTGCTCAAGGACGGTGGTCTGGATGAAGCCGAAGCGCGGCGCCAGGCCGGTTGGCGGGTGTTCGGCGCCAAACCGGGGGCCTATGGCGCTGGGGTGCAGAACGCCATCGAGGAGCGCCTGTGGCAGAGCCGCGCCGATCTCGCCGAGGTCTACCTGAACTGGGGCGGCTACGCCTACGGTAGCGGCACCGAGGGCGCGCCCGCGCGGCAGCGCTTCGTCGAGCGCCTGGAGCAGATGCAGGCGGTGCTGCACAACCAGGACAACCGCGAGCACGACATCCTCGATTCCAACGACTACTACCAGTTCCAGGGCGGCATGCTGGCGGCAGTGGAAACCCTGCGCGGGCTTAAGGTGGCCAGCTATCACGGTGACAACAGCCAGCCGGATACGCCGCGTATTCGCAGTCTGAAGGAAGAACTCAACCGCGTGGTGCGTGCCCGCGCCGCCAATCCCAAGTGGATCGCGGGCATGAAGCGCCACGGCTACAAGGGCGCCTTCGAGCTGGCCGCGACCATCGACTACCTGTTCGCCTTCGATGCCACCAGCGAGCTGGTCGACGACCACCAGTACGCGCTGCTCACCGATGCCTACCTACTCGACAAAAATACCCGCGACTTTATCCAGCAGCACAACCCCGGCGCGCTCAACGACATCCTCGAACGCCTGCTGGAGGCTCAGCAGCGCGGCCTGTGGGAGAATCCCGGCGACTACCGCGAAGCGCTGGAGAACCTGCTGCTCGATAGCGAGGAATCATGAAGCTACTCGTTCCCGTAGGGTGGGTTAGCCGCCTGTCGCGGTTGCCGGCCAACTCGCTGAAGCGGGTGCGGCGTAACCCACGATTGGCGCAATACGATATATCGCCTGGTGGGTTACGCGACGCGCCACGTTTTTCTGCAGATACAAGACCGGCGTTCTGCGCCGCTAACCCACCCTACGGATCGCGAGGCCCCCATGACTCTCGGTGTACTTAACCGTTTACAGCTTTGGTGGCGAAGCCCGATCACCCGGCGCGAGCGTATTCGTTCGGCCTGCATTGGCGCTGTGGCTGGAATATGGGTCGGTTTGCTGGTGTGCGTACTGCTGACCAGTGAGCCGGTTGGCCTGGGAGAACTGGGCATTTGGGCTTTGCTGGGGGCATTGGTCTGTGCCGGATTGGGAGCCCTTTTTCCCCGTGTCGTCGGGATCATCCTGTTTCCACTGAGCATCTGCGGTATTGGGAATTGAACATGGGCCATAAGCAATCTGGTGCGCGCCACACATCGTCATTGATCCCGAGATAAGCCATGACCGAACATCACTTCCCCCTTGCCGCCGTGGTCGGCGCCGATTCGCTGAAGCTGGCGCTGTGCCTGGCGGCCATCGATCCGGCCATCGGCGGCGTGCTGATCGAGGGCCCGCGCGGCATGGCCAAGTCGACCCTGGCCCGTGGCCTGGCCGACCTGCTGGAGGGCGGGCGCTTCGTCACCCTGCCGCTGGGGGCGAGCGAGGAGCGCATCGTCGGCACGCTGGATCTGGACGCGGCGCTGGGCGAAGGCCGCGCGCAGTTTTCCCCCGGCCTGCTGGCCCGCGCCGATGGCGGCGTGTTGTATGTCGATGAGGTCAACCTGCTGCCCGATCATCTGGTCGACCTGCTGCTCGATGCCGCCGCCAGCGGGGTCAACCATGTCGAGCGTGACGGCATCTCCCATCGGCATGCCGCGCGCTTCGTGCTGATCGGCACCATGAACGTCGAGGAAGGCGAACTGCGCCCGCAACTGCTCGACCGCTTCGGCCTGAACCTGGCGCTGGATGGCCAGCCGCAACCGGCCGAGCGCGCCGAGATCGTCCGTCGGCGCCTGGCGTTCGATGCTGATCCCGCCGCCTTCCTGCAACGCTGGCAGGATGAGCAGGATGCCCTGGCGATGCGTTGTCAGAACGCCCGCCAGCGCCTGGCCGATATCCCGCTGGATGATGCGGCGCTGGGTGAGATCAGCCAGCGCTGCTTCGCTGCCGGCGTCGATGGTCTGCGCGCCGATCTGGTCTGGCTGCGCGCCGCCCGTGCCCATGCCGCCTGGCGTGGCGCGACGGGTATCGAGCCTGTGGATATCGATGCGGTGGAGGACTTTGTCCTGCGCCATCGCCGTCGCCAGCAACAACCGCCGGCTGCCACGCCGCCCGACGAGCAGCGCCAGGCGCCGCAGTTGGCGCGAGAACAGAGCCAGGGTGAAGGTCAGTGGGGCGAGCTGCCGGCTCAGTCACAGGCCATGGGCGAGCGGCGTGTGCCGCCGCGTTGGCCAAAAAAGCTCTGAGCATCCGCCCGCGCACAGCCACTGGCGCGGATGCCCGTAACCGGCCCGGACGACTCGGCGGCGGCCTGCGGGGTGCTGCGCGTAGCGGCGTGGCCGGTCGTATCGACTGGGCGGCGACCCTGCGCCAGGGCCGGCCGCAACGCCGCGAACAGTTGGTGCTGCGCCCGCGCAGCCAGCAGGCTGAGGAACTCTGGCTGGTGCTGGTCGATGCCTCTGCCTCGACCCGGCGCCATGGTGCGCTGAGCCTGGCTAAGGGCGTGCTAGCGGAGGTGTTCGACAGCGCCTATCGCCAGCGTGCGCGCCTGGCCGTGCTGCAGGCCGGTGGTCGTGAGGCGCAATGGCTGTGGCAGGGGCGCAAGGCCAGTGCTGAACTGCATCGATGGCTTCACGAACTGGGCGCCGGTGGCGGCACGCCGCTGCTCGATGCGCTGCAACAGGCGGGTGACTGGCTGCTACGTCGCCAGCGACTGAAGCCGCACGAACGCCAGCGCCTGCTGATCCTGACCGATGGCCGTTTGCGTGATCTTCCAGCGTTGGCGCCGCTGCCGTGCCCGACCCTGCTGCTCGACACTGAGCGCGCGCCCATCCGCCTGGGCCGCGCCCGCCAGCTGGCGCAGGCGCTACAGGCCGAGTATCACCATATCGACGACCTGGCACCCGGCGTGCCAGGGCGCACCTGGAGAACCCCATGAAAACCCTGCTGCTGGTCGGCATCGGCGCCGGCGACCCGGACTACATCACCTACCAGGCGATCAAGGCGCTGCGCCGCAGCGACGTGATCTTCCTGATGGACAAGGGCGCGGCCAAGCACAAGCTCAACGCCCTGCGCCGCGAGATCTGCGCACGCTTTCTCGAAGGTCATACGCCGCGTTTCGCCGAAGGCCTGCAACCGGAGCGCGAACGCGAGGCAGCGGACTACCGCGCCAGTGTCGACGAACTCAACCGCGACAAGCAGGCGGTGTTCGAGCAGCTTATCGATGAGCAGATGGCCGATGGCGAGACGGCGGCCTTCATGGTCTGGGGCGATCCTTCGTTGTACGACAGCAGCATCCGCATCATCGAGGCTATAGCCTCGCGCCGTAGCGACTTCGTTTATGACGTGATCCCCGGCATCACCAGCCTGCAGGCGCTGACTGCGCGCCACCGTATCCCGCTCAACAGCATTGGCCGCGCCGTGGAAATCACCACCGGCCGCCTGCTCGCCGAAGGCTGGCCGCAAGGCGTAGACAGCGTGGCGGTGATGCTCGACGCCAAGGACACCTACCGCCGCTTTGTCGGTCAGGGTCTGCATATCTACTGGGGCGCCTACGTCGGCACTGCCGATGAAATCCTCATCACCGGGCCGTTGGATGAGGTGGCCGAACGCATCGTCACGACCCGTGCCGAAGCGCGGGAGCGTACTGGCTGGATCATGGACAGTTATTTGTTGAGGAAGGAAAGTCCGGGGGAAGAACAGTTGAGCGACGGCTGTTAAGTGCAGAGCAGACTAATCTGTATGCAAAGTGGTTGCTCGCGAACAGGGTGAGAGACGACTATCGGTGTTTGCTTGTTAACTAGCCGGTACCTCACTAAACATCGTTTTCAGCAGCGCTGCAAAGCGCTTGCCCAGGCTGTTCTGTGGCCGATGGTCGGGGTAGAGCAGATAGCTGGTAAAGCGCAGATCTGCTGCGAACGGTCGTATTTCTATACCCGTGTGCAGATACTCGCGGGCGACCAGAGGGCTAACAATGCTGACACCAAGACCGGTGCCGACCATGCTGCAAATGGTCGCGGCATAAGGCGCTTCGAGGCTTAGCTTGCGGCGATCGCCGCTCTGCATGAACAAACGGTCGATGCGTCGCCGCGTGCCGTCACCGATATTGGCCAGAGAGATAAATTCCTCGCCTTCCAAGTCGTCCACGTCAATCTGCCCCAGTGCCGCAAGCCGATGGTCTTTGGGAACGATACACACGCCAGGCAGGTCGCCAATCAGTTGCGCGCGCACACCAGGGGTTTCTTCGCCGATGAAAGACACCAGACCAAAGTCGCAGAACTGAGATGCTACCCATCGGGCCACCGTGGCCGAGTCGCTGGTCTGCAGTGATATCGCGACCTGCTCGTGACCTTGGCGAAAACGCTGGATAGCGTGTGGTAGCAGGGTCAGAGACAGCGATGGTACGGCGGCGATACGTATCTGGCCGGTACCAAGTTGGCGAATATGGCGCGCCGAGTGTTCAAGGTTGCTCAGACCGACAAAGGCCCTGTCTACCTCATTAAAGAATGCGGTGCCCTCATCGGTCGGTACCAAGCGGCTACCGATTCGCTCAAACAAAGCAAAGCCGTTGAGGCGCTCCAGCTGTCCAATCAGGCGGCTGATATTGGGCTGCGAGGTATGCAGCGCTTCAGCCGCTGCCGTCATCGAGCCGGAAAGCATCACTGCACGAAAGGCTTCTACTTGCTTGAAGTTCATGATGCGCCCATATCATTTTCGCATGGGGCGCTAGCGTATTGTCATTTGTCAGTATGGGGCAACCGATTTAAAAATTGCTCCAAGGCACTCGCTATGTGATTGGAACCCGCGGCGAGCGCCATTCCAAGGTTCCGAAACTCCTAACTGCCATGGTCACGCACGAGCTCAGGCTCGCCATTGCGATAACAACAAACAGGAGACACCCATGACATCGATGAACAAGACACTACTTGCTGCTGCTGCACTGAGCCTCACGCTACAGGCAATGGCGGCAGACAGTATGCCTCCGGTTCCATCCGCTATCAGTGAGCAGAACGTTCTGCGTGCAGGTGTGCGTTGTGATCAGCCTCCTTATGGCTATCAGGACAACAACGGCGACTTTGCAGGGGTAGAGGTGGAAATGTCCCGTCTTATCGCCGAGTGGGCGTTGGGATCGGCTGACAAGGTTGCGTTTACCTGTGTGACTGCGGAAAACCGCGTTCCCCAGTTACTGGGCCGCAAGGTCGATATGTTGATCGCGACACTGGGTGTCACTCCCGAGCGTGAGCGGGTGATCGCCTTTACCCAGCCCTATCGTTGGGGCGCTAGTGATGTACTGGTACGCAAAGACAGTGGCATCAACAAAATTGCTGATCTGAAGGGCAAAACCCTGGCGACACTCAAGGGCTCAGTGCAGGCCAAGTGGTTCGAAGAGAACATGCCTGGGGTCAAGACGCTGCGCTTGAATAGCGCTGCCGATGCTCTGCAGAGTTTCCGCCAGGGGCGTGCCGATGCTTATACGCATGATGCCGCGACACTGGTAGTGATTACTGGCAACGACGAATCGTTGCGTTTGGTCGAGGAACCCTTCCAGATCTCCGATGCTGCTATCGGTTTGCGCAAGGGCGAAGACGAGTGGCGCACTTACCTGTCCGCCGCGGTGGTACGCATGCACGAGGAAAAGCGCTTCCGTCCCTGGATTGAGAAATACGTGCCAGAGGCCACACGCAGCTATTACCTGAGCGTATTCGAGCAGCCCAAGCCCGAAGAATCCCACTGATCGGGGTCTGTCATGAGTTTTGATTTCGACTATCTGCTCATGCAGTGGCCGGCTCTGCTCGATGGGTTATGGATGACCCTGCAGGTTTCTGCTCTGAGTATCGTGCTGTCACTGTTGATCGGCGTATTGGGCGCAGGTATCAGGCTGTTCAAGCTGCCGCTGCTCTCCCAGCTTGCCGCACTCTATGTTGAGCTGATCCGCAACACACCCATTCTGGTACAGCTGTTTTTCATTTTCTACGGCTTGCCTGCTGTAGGTCTGAAGCTGTCGCTGTACTGGTCAGGCGTGCTGTGCCTGTCACTGTGGGCTGGCGCCTATCAGATAGAGAACCTGCGTGGGGGTCTGGCGACTATCGACAAGGGGCTCCGTGAAGCTGGCATGGCACTCAACCTGCAGTCCCGACAGTTCTTCCGCTTGATCGCCATTCCCATCGCCTTTCGCATCAGCTTGCCGGCCATGCTCAACACGGCCATCTCGCTGCTGAAGAACTCGGCGTACCTACAGACCATTGGGTTGGCGGAGTTGACCTTCGTCGCCGTGGACCGCATCGCCACGGATTTCCGTGCCATTGAGATGTTCGCCGCCATCTGCGTGATCTACCTCGCCTTGGTCGCCGTACTGGCTTTGCTCGCCGGGCGTCTGGAAGCCCGCCTGCAACGTCCTTTCCAACAATGAGGTGGTCATGGAATTCGTGATCGAGAATTGGGGATTCATCTCCAAGGGTTTGCTCATGACCCTGAAGCTGGCGCTGGTGATCCTGTTGTTCACCACCTTGATTTCAGTGGTGCTAGGCACCCTGGCGACACTCCCGAGCCGTCCTTTGCGTTGGCTGATCCATGCTTACGTCGAGCTGTTTCGCTCGATCCCGCTGATCGTCAATGTGTTCTTCATTTTCTTCGGCGCACCACTACTGGGTGCGGATCTGAGCCCTTTTGCTGCGGTCACCCTCGGGTTGACTCTATGGGGCAGCGCCAACGGCATCGAGATCGTCCGCGGGGGCCTGCTCTCAGTACCTCGTCACCAATGGAAGAGCGCCTGGGCTCTGGGTCTGCGGCCTTGGCACATCTACGTCTACATCGTCGTACCACAATCGCTAAAGGCCATCCTGCCGGCCTACACCGGGCTGCTGACGCTGCTAGTCCAGGCCACATCGCTCGGTGCCCTGGTAGGTGTCAGTGAGTTCCTCAAGGTCGGTCAGATCATCGTCGAACGCAGCACCATGATGGGCGGCGAAAACCCTGCCTTCACCGTCTACAGCGTGGTACTGCTCGTTTATTTCGTCATCTGCAGCGCGCTGACCTGGCTCAGTCGCTATCTCGAACGTCGTCTGGGTCGCACTGCGACTCGACTCTCCCAACCTCAGCCCTGATAGGCCAATACCATGCTCGAATCAAAAGTCAGTCGCCGACTCAAGGAACCCACAGCCGCACAGGTCTGCGATCTCATCTATGCACCGCGTCTTGCCGGTTTCGCCGAGGGGTTTGGTTATCTTGGCGACGTCAATAAGGCTCATATTGTCATGCTAGCCGAATGCGCTCTTATCGACCCACCGGTGGCCGCCGCGCTTGCTCGTGGCGTGCTGGAAATGGAGCAGGCCGGCCCTCAGGCCGTGACCTTGGATCCGCTGCGTGAGGATGCCTATTTCAACTACGAAGCGCACTTGATCAACATGGTCGGCACCGACATCGGTGGGCGCTTGCATATCGGTCGTAGTCGCAATGACCTTTTGGCTACTCTGGATCGCTTGCGTGGGCGAGATGTGCTGATGGATCTGCTGGACGCTCTGTACACCGTACGGCAGAGCGCCCTAGATGGCTCGACGCAGTATGCAGAGGCGATCATGCCGGGTTACACGCACCTGCAACCCGCCCAGCCGATCACTTATGGATTTTATTTGTCCGCCGTAGCTCAGGCGCTGGAGCGCGACTGCACGCGCTTGGCGGCTACCCTCGATAGCATGAATCAGAGCCCAATGGGCGCAGCTGCGTTTGCTGGTACTCCATTTGCCATTGACCGCACACGTACTGCCGAGCTGCTGGGCTTCGACGGCTTTCTGGAGAACACCCTGGATGCTGTTGGCTCACGAGATTTCGCTCTGGAGAGCATGGCGCAGATGACTCTCCTGGCCGTTTTCTGGAGCCGTGTTGCGCAGGATTTCTTTGTATGGTCGACGCACGAATTTGCGCTCATCGACTTTCCTGACAGCGTGGCTGGCACATCCAGCATCATGCCGCAGAAGAAGAACCCTGTTGTCCTCGAGTACCTCAAGGGACGTACTGGTCAGGTACTAGGCTCGCTGGTCGCGTCGGCTGTCAGTATCAAGGGCAGTAATTTCACTCATACCGGCGACGGTAACCGAGAGAGCATGCGTGGCTTCTGGGATTCGGCCCAGGAATGCCAGGAGTGCCTGAAACTACTGGATCTGGTCCTGCGTACAGCGCGGCCGAACCTCAAGGCTGGTTTGCGCAAGGCTACCGAGGATTTCTCCACGGCCACCGGTCTGGCGGATCTGATGGTCAGCTCTGCCAACTTGTCGTTCCGTGAAGCACATCATGTGGTTGGCGCCGTGGTACGCCAGGCGATGGACAAGGACCTGCCGGCCAATTGCATCGATAACGCCATGGTCGAACAGGCGGCTCAGGAACAACTCGGTCGATCACTGGGCCTGGATGAACAACAGGTTAAACAGGCGCTGGACCCGGTCACCAACGTCAGCTCCCGTTGTCTGCCAGGTGGCCCGGCAGCCAGCGCGCTGCAGGTGCAGGTCGCCAAGGCACGCACTCGTCTGGAGCAGGAACGCAGCGTGCATGTCAGCCGCCGGCAGCGGCAGAATCAGGCCAGGCAGGTTCTTCAGGCTGCTACCGAGAGGCTGGCGCAGTCATGAATACCCTGATGAGCGTGCGTGGTCTGTGCAAGCGCTTTGGTGACACTGATGTCATCAAGGGAGTCGATCTGGATATCCATGAGGGTGAAGTCGTGGTTGTCATAGGTCCTAGCGGGTCAGGCAAGTCCACGTTAATCCGCTGCCTCAATAATCTGGAACCGGCAACGGCTGGCGAGATTACGCTTACTGGAGCGCGCAACAGCCGGGAATCCATGGCCAGATTGCGTGATGAAGTCGGCATGGTGTTCCAGGACTACACCCTGTTTCCGCACCTGAGCATTCTGCGCAACATGACCCTGGCGCCGATGAAGCTTCGCGGCTTGTCACGTGAGGACGCAGAGGCCCAGGCCATGAAACTGCTTGAACGAGTCGGTCTGGCGCACAAGGCTAAGGCATTTCCAGGCGAGCTGTCCGGCGGTCAGCAGCAGCGTGTCGCCATCGTCCGAGCGTTGGCCATGCAGCCCAGGCTAATGTTGTTCGATGAGCCGACATCGGCGCTCGACCCGGAAACAGTCAATGAAGTCCTGCTGGTGATGAAGGAACTGGCCGCCGAAGGCATGACCATGGTGGTGGTCACTCATGAAATGGGTTTTGCCAGAGAGGTGGCTGACCGAGTGATCGTCTTCGACGGTGGACGGATCGTTGAGTGCGAACCTCCAGCCCAGCTGTTTGCTAATCCCCGTGAGGAGCGCACCCAAGCGTTCCTGGCCCATGTCCTGAAGTGATTCAATAAGCGGATATCCCATGCCAGAGACCCCTATCATCCAGATTGACGGCCTTAACAAGTGGTACGGACCGTTTCAGGTTTTACGCGATGTGAACCTACAGGTTGCCGCTGGCGAGCGCCTGGTAATCTGCGGCCCCAGCGGCTCAGGTAAGTCGACACTGATACGCTGCATCAACGCGTTGGAACCCTTTCAGAAAGGTCAGCTCGGGGTCGCGGGCATTGCTTTGGATGACTCGGCGAAGACCATAACCCGCGTACGCGAGCAGGTGGGTATGGTGTTTCAGAATTTCCATCTGTTCCCCCATCTGAGCATTGCTGAGAATTGTGCACTGGCACCCGTTCACGTACTTGGGCTAGGCAAGCGCGAAGCCCGCGAGCGGGCCATGCAGCAACTGGAGAAATTACGTATCGCCGACAAGGCGGATCGTTACCCGGCACAGTTGTCCGGTGGACAGCAGCAGCGTGCCGCCATTGCTCGTGCGCTGTGTCTGAAGCCAAAGATCATGCTGTTTGATGAACCCACCTCGGCGCTGGATCCGGAAATGGTTGGGGAGGTACTCGACTCCATGGTCGCTTTGGCCGAATCAGGCATGACCATGTTGGTGGTCACACACGAAATGGGTTTTGCCCGTCAGGTCGCCGACCGCGTGGTGTTCATGGATGCTGGTGAAATCGTCGAGAGCAGCGCTCCTCAGGATTTCTTCAACCATGCGCAAAGCGAGCGAGCGCGGCAGTTTCTCTCGAAGATCATTCACTAAAGATCGATACGTGCAGCATCACATCGACAGACCCCGGATAAACCGGGGTTTTTCGTTTGGGCTGGCATATCGTTTGCTCGCTCGCATCGTCCATAGCCATTGAAAGTTATCCGGGCGAATCACTTAATCAGACTCAAAGGCAAATCTTCCGACTCAAACGCATAAACGAGTAGCGCTGGGCAAGGCGCTTCGCGGGGCGCTTGCAGAGAATCGAGGGCAATTGCTTCACACATAAGAACAAGAGCTTGCCCATGAACATGCACCAGAGCGACGCCGAACCCGTCACCGGCCATATCGGACGCAGTCAGACCCGCGTCGAAGATGCTGCCCTGCTGCGTGGCCTGGGTCGCTATGCCGACGATATGGCGACGCCGCCAGGTACGCTGCACGCCGCTATCGTTCGTTCGCCTCATGCCCACGCCCGAGTGCTTTCGGTCGATGCCTCGGCAGCCTTGAGCATGCCCGGTGTGCACGGCGTGCTGACCGGCGAGGACGTCAAGCGTTGGGCCAACCCGTTTCCGGTTGGCGTGCGTGCGCCCATGGAGCATTGGTGTCTGGCCGTGGACAAGGTTCGCTACGTCGGTGAGCCGGTCTGCGTGGTGATCGCCGAAGACCGCTACCTGGCCGAGGACGCGTTGGACGCGGTGCAGGTGGAATACGAGCCGCTGCCGGCGATCGTCGATCCGGAAGCGGCCACCGCCGAGGACGCGCCGGTGCTGCACGAGGCGGTCGGCAGCAACGTGGTCAACGAGCGGCACTTCCGCTACGGCGAGCCCGAGGAAGCCTTCGCCAAGGCCGCGCGGCGGGTTTCGATCAAGGTTCATTTTCCGCGTAACTCCTGCACGCCAATCGAGTGTTATGTCGTTCTTGGGCAGTACCAGCCAGCGACCGGCACCTACGACGTGCTCTCCAATTTCCAGGGGCCTTATGCCCTGCACTCGGTGATGGCGCGCGCGTTGAACGTGCCCGGCAATCGTCTGCGTATGCGTACTCCGCCGGACTCGGGCGGCAGTTTCGGCATCAAGCAGGGCGTATTTCCCTACGTTGTGCTCATGGGGCTGGCGGCGCGCAAGGTGGGCGCTCCGGTGAAGTGGGTCGAAGATCGCCTCGAGCATCTGCAGGCCTCCTCCAGCGCCACCAACCGGGTCTGCGAGATCGAGGCAGCGGTAGAGGCTGACGGTCGCGTGCTGGCGCTCAAGTACGATCAGATCGACGACTGCGGTGGCTACCTGCGCGCGCCGGAGCCGGCCACGTTCTATCGCATGCACGGCAACCTGACGGGGGCCTATGCGATCCGCAATCTGCTGGTACGCAATCGCGTGGTGCTGACCAATAAGGTGCCGAGTGGCCTGAACCGCGGCTTCGGCGGCGGCCAGGTGTATTTTTCGCTTGAGCGTGTGATGCACCAGATTGCCGTCGAACTGGAGCTCGACCCGCTCGATGTGATCCGGCGCAATCTGGTGCCGGCTGACGCCTTCCCCTATCGCGCTGCCGCGGGGGCATTGCTCGATTCCGGAGACTATCCGGCAGCAGTTGATCTTGCCGTGCGCGATGGTGGGCTGGATGAGCTGTTGCGCCGTCGTGACCAGGCGCGCGCCGAGGGGCGCATCTACGGCATCGGCTATACCGCGGTTGTAGAGCCGTCGATCTCCAATATGGGCTATATCACCACGGCGATGACGCCCGAGGAGCGGCGCAAGGCGGGCCCGAAGAACGGCGCGGTGAGTACGGCCACGGTCAGTGTTGGCCCGCTCGGTGATGTCTCCGTACACGTGTCTTCGACGCCGCAGGGGCAGGGGCACCAGACCGTTGTCGCGCAGATCGTCGCTGAAGTACTGGGTGTGGCGCTCGAGGGCATCAGTGTCAACGTGGAACTGGACACTGGCAAGGATGCCTGGTCGATCGCTTCTGGCAATTATTCGAGCCGCTTCGCCGGTGCCGTCGCCGGCTCGGTTTACAACGCTGCGATGCGTATTCGCGAGCGGATGGCAGGCATCGCCGCATCGATGTGGCAGGTGCAAGCCGAGGATGTGCGTTTCGCCGGTGGCAAGGTATTCGTCGAGGGTGGGCCGAGCCAGGCATTCCATCGTATTGCGGGCGCTACCCACTGGTCTCCCGGCCTGCTGCCCGAGGGTGAGCGTGGTGGCTTGCGCGAGACGGCATTCTGGAGCCCGCCTCAGCTGACT
Organism: Pseudomonas sp. YY-1; assembly: GCF_002843095.1. NCBI lineage: Bacteria > Pseudomonadati > Pseudomonadota > Gammaproteobacteria > Pseudomonadales > Pseudomonadaceae > Pseudomonas > Pseudomonas sp. YY-1. The sequence continues at coordinate 50,565 of NZ_PJLX01000008.1, forward strand.
GCGCCGAGTGATGAGGACTGCATCAACAGCTCGTTGTGCTACGGCTTCATCTTCGACATCTGCGCGGTGGAGATCGATCGCATCACCGGTGAGGTCCACATAGACCGCTACGTGACCTGCCACGATGCCGGGCGCATTCTCAATCCGATGCTGGTCGATGGCCAGATCCGTGGCGGCTTCACCCAGGCTCTGGGCGTCGCGCTGATGGAAGAATTCGCCTACGCCAGTGACGGCAGCTTCCTCTCCGGTACCTTCGCCGATTATCTGGTGCCCACGGCTCCCGAAGCGGTGGAGCCCGTGATCCTGCACATGGAGACACCATCGCCGTTCACCCCGCTGGGTGCCAAGGGTGTCGGTGAAGGCAACAACATGAGCACCCCGGTATGTATCGCCAACGCGGTGGCGGATGCGCTCGGCCGTTCCGATATCCGCCTGCCGCTCACGCCGTCACGGGTGCGCAGCATGATTGGCATCGACGAGCCGGCTGCACCCGAGGGAATGACGCTGGATACGCCGAAAGTGGCCGGCGGCTCGACGCTGCAGGCCGAGGATTCGGTGGAAATTCCCGCCTCGCCACAAGAGGTATACGACGCTCTGCTCGACCCGGACACCTTGAAGTCGATCATTCCCGGCTGTCACGCCCTGGAGGTGGAAGGCGAGAACCACTACCGCGCCGACGTTACCGTGGGCGTCGGCATGATCCGCGCGCGCTTTGCCGCGAAGGTCGGGCTGACCGATCTCGATCCGCCGCATTCGCTGAAGCTGTCCGGCTCTGGCAATAGCCCGATGGGCTCGGCCACCGGCAGTGCGAAGGTACGTTTCATCGAACTGGACAACGGCCATACCCGTCTCGAATACGCATACGAGGCGGCGGTCAGCGGCAAGGTCGCCGCGGTCGGTGGGCGCATGTTGCAGAGCGCCTCGAAAGTCATCATCGGGCAAATCTTCACTCGCCTGGCACAGCGCCTCAGCGGAGCGCCGATGCGCCTTGGGCTATGGCAGCGCCTGCTCCAGCTGTTCGGCAAAGGAGGTGGGCAATGAAGCCGGCCGCATTCGAATACGTTCGCGTTGCCAGTAAGCGCGAAGCCCTGGAAATCCTTGCCGAGCATGGTGAGCAGGCCCGAATCATCGCCGGCGGCCAGTCGTTGATGGCGGTACTCAACATGCGCTTGGCGCAGCCCAAAGTGCTGGTCGACATCAACCACGCCGCTGACCTGCACCACCTCAACGTCGAGCGCGGCCACCTGTGCGTCGGTGCTGCGGTGCGCCAGGTCGAGCTGATGGACCGCGCCAGCCTGGCCGACGAGGTGCCACTGCTGGCCCGCGCGCTGCCCTGGATCGGCCATTTCCAGACCCGTAACCGTGGCACCGTGTGCGGCTCCGTGGCGCATGCCGACCCCAGCGCCGAGATCCCGCTGTGCCTGGTCACCCTCGGCGGCCTTGTGGTGCTCGAATCGCTCAAGGGCAAGCGCCGCGAAATACCGGCGGCAGAATTCTTCCAAGGCGTACTGACCACCGCGCGGCGTGCGGACGAGTTGGTCAGCGAGGTGCGCTTCCCGCTGACCGATCCACAAGTGCGCTATCGCTTCCGTGAAGTGGCCATGCGTCATGGCGACTTCGCCCTGGTGGCCCTGGCCGCCTGCATCCGCGAAGACAGCGTCGAGCTTGGCGTCGGGGGTGTTTCCGATCGCCCGGTGCTGCGCCGCCTGCCGCGCGGTGCGCAATTGCCCGAAGCACTCAACGCTTTCGCCTGGTCGCTCGGCGCACAGGACGACGTACATGCCAGCGCGGCGTATCGACGTCATCTGGTACGCGAGCTCGGCCGCCAACTCATCGAGGGACAGGACCATGCGCGCGCCAGTTGACCAACGTTTTCCCGTTCACCTGCAACTCAACGGGCGTACGCGCCAGGGGCATGCCGAGCCGCGCATGCAGCTGTGCGACTTCCTCCGCCACGAGCTCGGCGCCACCGGCGTGCATGTCGGATGCGAGCACGGCGTTTGCGGTGCATGCACGGTGCTGGTCGACGGCGTGGCCTCGCGCTCCTGCCTGATGCTTGCGGTGCAGGCGCACGAACGGCGCATCGACACGGTCGAGTCGCTGGCGCGCGATGAGGTGATGAGCGATCTGCAGCAGGCATTCAGCCGCCACCACGCGCTGCAATGTGGTTTCTGCACCAGCGGCATCCTGATGTCCTGCGTGGAGTTCCTCGAACGCGTGCCCCAGCCCGATGAGGCTCAAGTACGCGACATGCTGTCTGGCCACCTGTGTCGTTGCACCGGTTACACGGGAATGGTCCAGGCAGTGCTGGAGGTGGCGCGGCAGCGCCAGGCCTTACAACAACAAGAAGCCTTGGAGAACACCCATGTTTGATTTAGGACGCAGCTTTCTTGCCGCAGTCGAGCGCCGCCCAGGTGCGATTGCGATCAGCGACGGCGCGTTGAGCAAAACCTACGAACAATGGTTTGCCGACATCCAGCGTGCTGCCCACGGGCTGCAGCGTCTCGGGCTCGCCAAGGGCGATCGTCTGGTGGTGGTGATGCAGAACCATTGGCAGATGGCGACGTTGCACTGGGCCTGCCAGTTCAGTGGCATCGTCATGACGCCGCTGAACTGGCGTTGCACGGCGGACGATCTGAGCTGGTGCCTGGAGGATGCCGATGCCCGGGCACTGATCCACGACGATTCCTCGGTCGAGGCTGTACGTGGTGCTGGCCAACTGCGAATTCCCTGCGTCAGCGTTGGCGAACTGGCAGACGAGAGCGCCCTGAGCTTCGAGCAGTTGTGTGCCGAGGTGCCGGCGCAGACCATCCTGCGCGCCAGCCCGGAAGACTGGTCGCTGATGCTCTATACCTCAGGCACCACCAGCCGGCCCAAGGGCGTACCGCGTCGGCACCGTGTCGAACGTGCGGCAGCCGTGGCGCATGTGGCGCAGAACCTCTACGGCCACGAGGAGTGCACGCTGGGGGTGATGCCGCTGTACCACACCATGGGGGTGCGCTCGCTGTTGTCCATGACGCTGATCGATGGCCACTTCGTCTGCGTACCGAAGTTCGACGTTCAGGCCACGCTCGATGCCATCGAGCGCGAGAAAATCAGCAACCTCTATCTGGTGCCGACGCTTTACCACATGCTCATCGAGCACCCGGAGTTCAGCCCCCAACGGGTCGCCAGCGTGCGCAAGATCGGCTTTGCGGGAGCGCCGATGAGCGACGGTCTTATGCGTCGGGTCGAGGCAGCCTTCCAGCCGGAACTGTTCGTCAATCACTACGGCAGCTCGGAGATCTACACCTTCACCATCGACCAGAATGCGGCGCGTAAACCAGGTTCGTCCGGTCGCTGCGCGTTGAACCAGCGGATTCGCGTGGTCGGTCTGGACGCCCGCTCACCAGACGAGGTCGCCAGGCCCAACGAGGAGGGCCAGATCATCGCCGACCTGGCCAGTGACGAGGCCTTTGAGGGGTACTGGAAGCGCCCTGACGCGGATGACAAGTCGCTGCGTGACGGCTGGTACTTCACTGGTGACACCGGATTCTTCGATGAGGAAGGCGACCTGTTCGTCACTGGTCGTGTCGATGACCTGATCATCACCGGTGGCGAGAACGTCAGCCCGGCGGAAATCGAGAACGTCTTGTCGCTGCACCCCGCGGTAGAGGAAGTCGCGGTGGTCGGGTTGCCCGACGAGCAATGGGGCAAGCTGATCGCCGCCTTCATCAAGTTGCGCCATCCGGTCAGCGAAGCAGAACTCGACGCCCACTGCGTCACTTCCGGCCTTGCCCGTTTCAAGCGCCCGCGTCGCTACGAATTCATCGAGCAGATTCCAAAATCCCCGGTCGGCAAGATCCTGCGCCGCGTACTGGTCGCCCAGTACGGCGAGCTCAAGGCTGCCAGCTGACCCCATTCGACGAGAGGAAAGACCATGAATACCACCGAGATTGAGCAGTTCCTGAACAACCCATTCGACGGCTTCTGCGTCGAGGTCGACACCGCTCGCGAACGTGCCGACATCATCCTCGGCCGTCCACCGTACAACGTCATTGCCATGAGCCAGCGCGAAACGCTGCGCCAGGTATTCGAGGCGCTGGATGCGCATCCTGGCGTGCGCGTGATCGTGTTGCGCGCCCAGGGCGAGCATTTCTCCAGTGGCGGTGACATCAAGGGCTTCCTGGAAGCATCGCCGGAGCATGTTTCCAAGCTGGCCTGGAACGTCGCCGCGCCAGAACGCTGCAGCAAGCCGGTGATCGTTGCCAACCGTGGCTACACCTTTGGCGTCGGCTTCGAGTTGTCGCTGGCCTGCGACTTCCGCATCGCTTCGGAAACCGCGCGTTACGCGCTACCGGAACAGAATCTCGGGCAGATCCCGGGCTCCGGCGGTTCGGCGCGTCTGCAGAAGATGATCGGCATCACCCGCACCAAGCACATGGTCATGCGTGCCAAACGTGTCAGCGGTCAGCAGGCCTATGACTGGGGCTTCGTCACCGAATGCGTACCGGACACCGAGCTGGAAAACGCGGTCGATGCATTGGCCGACGAGCTACGCCGTTTCTCGCCACTGGCTCAGCGTACCGCCAAGAAGCTGATCAACGACAACGAGGATGCGCCATTGAAGGTCGCCATCGAGATGGAAGGTCACTGCTACAGCCGCCTGCGCAGCTCGGCCGATTTCAAGGAAGGTGTCGAGGCATTTCACAGCAAGCGGCCCGCTGTCTTCCGCGGGGAATAAGCTGCGCGGCCGCCGAGCCGCCTCCAGCTCGTGTGCCGTCCTTGACGGGCGGCATTCGGAGAACGACCGAACGCTCACACAACAACAAGCGAAGGCGTTGCCATGATCCAGAAACCGCTTCATCCCGCAACCGAGGACTCGGTTGCCGACAATGCGCCTACTCTAAGCCGGGCTTTCAACTCCAAGTCCATCAGCGCGGGTGTGGTCGCCGCCCTGTTCGGTTGCACCGGTCCGGCTCTGGTGGTGATCAACGCGGCCGAGGCGGGCCGCCTGAGCAATGCGCAGACAGTTGCCTGGCTGTTCGGCATATACGTATTGGGCGGGCTAATCAGTCTGTTTCTGGCATTGCGGTACCGCCAGCCGATCTGCGGCGCCTACAGCATTCCGGGCGCGGCGATCCTGGCGGCCTCACTAACGGTCATCCCGTTCAGCGATGCGGTCGGTGCCTTCATCATGAGCGGTGTCCTGGTGCTACTGCTTGGTGCCAGTGGGCTGATCGGGCGCTTGATGCGCTGGCTGCCAATGCCGATCGTGATGGCGATGATCGCCGGGGCGCTGATCCGCTTCGCCACTGGCTCGGTCGATGCTGTCGTCACGGCCCCGCTAATCGCTGGCGTCGCTGCGCTGAGCTTTTTCCTGACGACTCGGTTCTTCCGATCCATTCCGCCGGTGCTGGTCGCCGGGCTGGTCGGCTTGGTTCTGGCCTTCGCCTTTGGCCAGTTGCAGCCAGCCGATGTGAGCATTGCCTGGGTGATGCCTGAACTCACCATGCCGACCTTTTCCATCGATGCCTTTCTGGCCATCACCATTCCGCTCACCGCGTTGGTGATCGGTGCGGAGAATGCCCAGGCCACTGGTGTGCTGTTGGCCGAGGGGTATAGCCCACCAGTCAACACGATGACCGTGGTCAGTGGTATCGGCGGTGTACTGGCCGGTGTGCTGGGCGGGCATAACGCCAACATCGCCGGGCCGATGACGGCCATCTGTTCGTCCGAGCAGGCCGGCGATAACCCTCGGCTGCGCTACGGTGCTGCGTTGGTGAACGGTGTGCTGTTCATTCTGTTCGGGTTGTTCGCTGGCCTGGCGGTCCCGTTCATCCTCGCCTTTCCCAAGGCGCTGATCGTTGTGGTTGCCGGTCTGGCGATGATCGGCGTGCTGCTCGGCTCGCTGCAACAGGCTTTCCAGAAGGGCGGCGCCTGCCAGATCGGGGCTTTCGTCGCGCTGGCGGTGGCTATGAGCCAATTCACGCTGCTGGGCATCAGCTCCCCGTTCTGGGCGCTGCTGTCGGGGGTGGCGGTGTCGTGGCTGCTCGGTGAGATGAAGCGTTGAGCGGCACCCCAGTCCTTCTTCGGGAGCGCTCCAGAGAGGCTAGAGCTGCGCGTGATGGCGTGTATCAAAATTCGTTAATGGCCAGGGGTTTTACCCGGCCCATAAGATGAAGCTGCCGAACTAGACGGGACCGGTAGAACCGGCACCGTATACAACCGACAAAAACAAAAACGGTGAACAGCAATGAACAATCAACTGCCTTGTGGGCCCATCTCCAGCCTGGCCCCAGCCATAGCGGCGAGGTCTCTGCACCTGACGTTCGGACGCACCAGCAGCAAAGACGCCTGATTGCCCAGCTCTACACGAACAGCGTGTGGAGCGGCAGTTTCGGTTATGGCCCTGGTCCTCACACGTTACGGCAGATAATTATGAAAAACCTCGCCAACCCCGCCTCGTTCGTTGCGCTTTGCTGGGCGGCTTTCCAGATTTACATGGTCTACGGCACCCCGCTGGATCTGATCGTCGCAGTGCCGATCCACATCATGTTTGGCGTCGTACTGACGTTCATCACCCATCCGCTGTGCAACGGGGACGCGGGCCGTTTCACCCTCGCGAGGCTTTCGGACTATCTGCTGGCCGCAGTGGCTGTAGCCATCGCTCTTCATTATCTGCGCAGCGGCGAGATGCTGAACATGCGCATTGCCATGGTCGACCCGCTGACCACCCTGGACATGGTGGTGGGTGTCGTCACTATCGTGCTGGTGGTCGAGGCCGTGCGCCGCGCGCTGGGTATGGGCCTTACAGTGGTGATTCTGGTTTTCCTGGTCTATCAGTTCATCGGCCCGCAACTGCGCGGTATCCCGATGCTGGGCCTTCTCGGCCACGACGGCGAGCCGAGCCGGTTGTTCTTCGAGACATTCCTCGATATTCAGACGATGCAGAACGAGGGGGTGTTCGGCATTCCGAGCATCGTGTCCTATAACCAGGTCTTCTACTTCCTGCTGTTTGGAGCATTCCTCCAGCTGTTCGGCGGCGGCCAGCTGTTCATGGACCTCTCGGTGCTGCTGGTCGGGCGCTTCCGCGGTGGCATGGCCAAGGTCTCGATCGTGTCTTCCACATTGTTCGGCGCGGTCAGTGGTAGTGCCACGGCCAACGCTGCGGTGATGGGCATGTTCACCATCCCGGCGATGAAGAAGTCCGGCATGAGTGCCGAAGAAGCCGCAGCGGTGGAAGCGACCTCCTCGACCGGTGGGCAGATCATGCCGCCGGTGATGGGCGCTGCGGCGTTCCTCATCGCCCAGTTCATGGGCATTCCCTATGCCGAAGTGGCGATCGCCGCGTTGATTCCCGCGCTGCTGTTCTACGTCGCGCTGTATTTCGTGGTCGACCTGCTGGCGCGCCGCCGTGGCCTGGCTGGGCTGGCGCGTGGCGAGCTGAACACCGATTGGTCGAGCGTGCTCAAGCGCCTTTATCTGCTGATTCCGGTATTCGTGCTGGTGTACCAGATCATGGCCGGCCGCGCGCTGAGCTCGGCGACCCTGCAGGCGATCTGGATCACCCTGGTGTTCGGCCTCTGCACTCGCGTCTGGGATGGCTTGCGTGCGGAGGGCGGCCGCGGCGTGCTGAAGGCTACCGGTTCGGTGTTCAGTGACTCGTTGCAGGCACTGGATTCCGGCGCCCGAGGGGCGATCGCCGTGGCCATTCCTTGCGCCGGGGCGGGCATCGTGGTCGGTATCGCCTCGATCACCAACCTTGGCCTGACCTTCGGCAGCTTCGTCACCGCGTTGTCCGGCGGCATGCTGATACCGGCGCTGCTGCTGGTGATGTTCATGGTCATCGTGATGGGCATGGGCATGCCCACCACCGCGGCCTACATCATGGGCGCCATCCTGGCCATTCCGGCGCTGGACAAGCTTGGCGTGCCTGCGCTCTCGTCACACTTCTTCGTGCTCTATTTCGCCGCGCTGTCGATGGTCACGCCGCCGGTAGCCCTGGCTGCCTTCGTCGCGGGTGGGATCGCCAAGGCCAACGTGTGGAAGACCGGTTGGGTTGCGTTTCGCTATAGCCTGGCCGGTTTCCTCGTCGCCTTCGCTTTCGTCTTCAGCCCGGCGCTGCTGCTGCAGGGCGACTGGCAGGAGATCGTTCCGGCAGTGGTTACCGCCGTCATCGGTTGCTATGCGCTGGCCGGTTGCGTGGTGGGCTACCTGCGCGCGCGCAGCTCGCTGCTGGAAACGATCTTGCTGTTCGTCGCCGCAGCGCTGTTGATCACCCCGGTGATCAAGGCCTCCCTGGCGGGACTGGTGCTGCTCTGCGTCATCTGGGCATGGCAGAGCCGTCGGGCCAAGGCCCTGCAAACCGAATGCGTGCTGGGCCGGTCGGGCGCCTGATGGCCCGCCCTGCGAAATCAACCGAGGAGAACAACAAAATGATCAAAGCACTGAAAAAACATGCGGCGGTTGCGCTGCTTGGGATCATCGGTCTATGCGGCAGTGCCATCGCCGCCGAGCCGGTAAAGGTCAAGTTCGCTGCCGGGCCGACCGGTACGACCTGGTACGCCTATGCAGGCGCCTTGCGCGGAGAGATGTTGCAACGGTTGCCGGCTGGCTCCTCGGTGGACATTCAGGGCACGCCCATGGCCATCGCCAACACCAAGTTGCTGGCAGCCCGGCGAGCTGATATCGGCCTGATCTTCCCGCCCGTTGCCGCTTGGGCCCAGCAGCCGTTCGGTCCGTTCGAGCGCAAGATCGACAACGTTCGCGGCCTGGTCGGCGGCCTCGACCAGTACTACCAACGCATCACCGTGCAGAACGACAGCCCCATCCAGTCCATCGCCGATATTCGCGAGAAAAAGCTGGCGGTGCGTATCGGTACCGGTCCGCAGGGTAGCCTGAATGAATACATCGCCAAGCTGATCCTCGAAGCCAATGGCCTGAGTTACGAGGCGATCGAATCCTTCGGCGGCAGCATCAGCAAGTCCAGCCTGAGCATCCTGCAGGACCAGTTCGGCGACCGGAAGATCGACATGATCATCGGCATCACCACGGCTGGCCACCCCAACACTGCCCAGCTGTCCATCACCCCCGGCCAGCGCTTCCTCGATCTTGGCGACGAGGCCATCAGCTTCCTGGAGAAATACGGTTTCGTTCGCACCACCATGCCTGCCGGCATGTTCGAACATCAGGACAAAGCGGTCGAGGGTGTCGGCTTCGTCACCTCCTTGTACGCCAATGATCAGGTCTCCGAGGAGGAGGCCTACGCCATCACCAAGGCAGTCCTGGACGGCCGTGAAGCGCTGCAGCGCTCGTTTGGTTCGATGAAGGAATGGAGCGCTGAGGGTTCGTTCGACCCGGCCAACCTTGCCGTGCCGCTGCATCCGGGTGCCGAGAGGTTCTACCGTGAAAGTGGCCTGCTGAAATAACGCTACCCTGGCCTTACGGCGCGTGCCGCGTGGCTCTTTTCGCCCGATCTAAGAGAGGATCAGATGACAGTCGACAAGCGATACGATGGCGGTCAGGCCATCGTCGAACTGCTCCGACGCAATGGTGTAGACAGGGTGTTCACGGTGCCCGGCGAAAGCTTCCTGCCGGTTCTCGACGCGCTGCACGATGCTCCCGACATCGCCCTGGTGGTGTGTCGCCAGGAAGGCGGTGCGTCAATGATGGCCGAGGCCTATGCCAAGACCACCGGGCGCCCGGGGGTTTGCTTCGTGACCCGTGGCCCAGGCAGTGCCAATGCCCTGGCGGGGCTGCATGTCGCCTCGCAGGACTCCACGCCGCTGCTGGTCTTCGTTGGTCAGGTGCCTCGTGGTTTTCAGCAGCGCGAGGCATGGCAGGAAGTCGATGTCGGTGCGCTGTTCGGCCCGGTCGCCAAGTGGGCCGTGGATATTCAGGATGCCGCGCGCCTTCCCGAGTATCTCTCCCGCGCTTTCACCACGGCTCGCTCTGGCCGCCAGGGGCCGGTGGTGCTGGGGCTTCCGGAAGATCTCCTATTCGAAACCGTTGCACCGTTGGCGCTAGAGGCGGCGCCGATCAACCAGGGTTATCCGGCGCCAGCGGCGATGGCGCAACTGCAGCAGATGTTGAGCGAGGCGCAGCGACCGCTGGCTATCTTCGGCGGCTTCGGCTGGAATGCTGAATGCCGGCAGGCGCTGCAGGGCTTCGCCGAAGCCCAGGGGCTGCCGGTAGTCACGGCCTTCCGCCGCCAGGACCGCTTCGATAACGGTCACCCGAACTATGCTGGCGACGCTGGACTGGGCATGAACCCGGCGCTCGCCAAGATGATTCAGGAGGCTGACCTGCTGATTGCGGTCGGTACGCGCCTGGGCGATATCACCACTCGCCACTACGAATTGGTCGAGGCACCTCGGCCACACCAGCGACTGGTACATATCCATCCCGATCCGCAGGAGCCTGGCCGGGTCTACTGGCCGGAGCTGGCGGTCTGTGCTTCGGTGACGAACTTCGCCGAAGCTGCCGCTGAGCTATCACCGCCGGCTGCACTGTCCGCCGAACGCCGTGCCTGGCTGACCCGCGCCCGGGAAGTCCGTCAGGCCTGGCAGCAGCCTACGCAGCTGCCGGGCCCTTTGCAGCTCGGTGAGATCGTCGCCTGGCTCGGCAATCGCCTCCCTGCCGATGCAGTGATCAGCAACGGAGCGGGCAACTACACCCTCTGGGTCCATCGTTTTTACCCTTTTCGCGACTGGGGCAGCCAACTGGCGCCGACGTCGGGTTCCATGGGGTACGGCCTGCCGGCGGCGATCGCTGCCAAGCTCGCCCAACCCATGCGGCCGGCCGTGTGCTTCGCTGGCGATGGCTGTTTTCAGATGACCTGCCAGGAGCTGGCCACGGCGGTGCAATATGGCGCCAACGTGATCATCGTGGTGGTCAACAACGGCTCCTACGGCTCGATCCGCATGCATCAGGATAAGCATTACCCCGGTCGACGTTATGGCACCGACCTGGTCAACCCGGACATGGTCACCCTCGCCAAGGCCTATGGCGCCGCTGCGGCACGGGTGGAGCGGACCGAGCAATTTGCCGATGTCTTCGAGCAGGCATTGGCCTGTGACCGACCCTTTCTCATCGAGCTGATGATCGACCCGGCAATCCTGCGGCCCTGAGCCCTCGGGGCATTGCGGGCACTGATGGCGTGCATCAAAAAAGCTTAATAGGCAGTCCCTAGCCACGCTTCTAGCATGGCCAAAACAATAATCACGAGAGAGTACCCGCCATGCTGCCCCAGCATTCGCCCTCGACCGACATTGCCTCCACCCTTCCGCTCGGTAGCAGTCTGCGCGGCTGGCTCGACCATTTGCAGCAAAGCCAACGCCTGAGCATCGTGCGCCCTGGCGTCGACTTGCGTTTCGGTGTCGCGGCCATCGCCAATCGACTGGACGGCCGCAGCGCTTCGCTGTTTCTGAAGCCCAGTGGCCATCCGGTCCCGGTGATCTCCGGTTTGTTGTCGGATCGTCAGTGGATGGCCGAAGCCATGGGCGTCGAACCGAGCCAGGTACTTGCGCGTTTCGAGCAGGCCAGCCTTGAACCGTTGCCTTGGCAGGAAACCAAGGATGCGCCCTGCCAGCAGGTGGTCCATCGCGATGTCGATCTGCTCGCCCAGCTGCCGATCCCGACCCACAACGAACACGACAGCGGCGCCTACATCACCGCGGGATTGCTGATCACGCGCAACCCGCGCACCGGTGTGCAGAACGTCTCCATCCATCGCCTGCAAGTCAGCGGACCAAACCGCCTCGGTGCGTTGCTGCTGCCCCGGCATGCGCTGGCATTCTTCCAGGAGACCGAGCGTGACAACGAGGATCTGGAAGTCGCGGTGGTGGTCGGTTGCGATCCTCTGACGCTGATGGCCTCGCAGGCCATCGTGCCCATCGACCATGACGAGCTGGAAATTGCTGGCGCGCTGCATGGTCGCCCGCTGCCGGTTACCCAATGCGTGACCAACCGCATTCGGGTGCCGGCCGAGGCCGAGATAGTCATCGAGGGACGCCTTCTGGCCAACACGCGCGAGGAGGAAGGCCCATTCGGCGAGTTCCCTCAGTATTACGGTGAACGTGCCGAGCGCCATGTCATCGAGGTCGATGCAGTCACTCATCGCCACTCCCCGATGTTCCACACCATCGTCGGCGGTGGCCTGGAGCATCTGTTGCTGGGCGGCATCCCGCGCGAAGCGACCATGCTCGCGCACCTGCGGCGCAGCTTCCCCTGCGTGCGTGACGTGCACCTGGCCCGCGGTGGCGTATGTCGTTACCACCTGTATGTGCAGATCGATAAGCGCTCGGAAGGCGAGGCGAAGAACGTCATCCTTGGCGCCCTCGGCGGCCACTACGACATCAAGCACGTGGTAGTGGTGGATACCGACGTCGACATCCATGACCCGACCGAAGTCGAGTGGGCGGTGGCGACGCGCTTCCAGGCTGACCTCGACCTGGTGCTGATCCACGAATCCCAAGGCTCCAAGCTCGACCCTTCGACCCGCGATGGCGTCGGCTCGAAGATGGGTTTCGACGCCACCGTGCCATTGGCCGCACCGCCGATGCGCTTCAAGCGTATCCATGTGCCGGGCCAAGCCGAGGTGGACCTGGCCGCAGTCAGCCAGCCGGCCGGTGCCGATTGGCAGGCACTGTTCGGTCGATAGCTCGCCCGTTGGGTTGCCGCCTGTCGTGGGCGGCCTGGCGCCAAGCCCTGCGGATACCCCCGGTCCGACTGGCTGATCCAGGCTTTTTCACTAGGTCGTAGTTCAGGGGCACAGCGCCTTTTCCAGCGGCATACAACAAACACAAGCAGCTTCGCCGGACAGGAGATACAGATGCAGCAGGCACGACACTTCATCGATGGCCAATGGTGTGATGACGGTCAGTGGGCCGATAGCCGCGACCCGGCCAACGGCGAGCTTATCGGGCGTTTCGCCGACGGTGGTGAGGCGCAGGCCCGGGCGGCGGTAGGTGCCGCCGTGCGGGCTTTTGCCAACCCGCAGTGGTCGCAGAATCCACGCCTGCGCCAACAACTGATGCTTGATTGGGCCGCTGCATTGAAGAGCCGCGAGGACGAGCTGACGATTCTCCTCACCCGCGAGAACGGCAAGACCATGGCGCAGGCGCGTGGCGAGATTGGCGGCGCCATCTCGGAAATTCTCTACTACGCCGGCTTGGCTCGGCATAACCCCGGCCATGTGCTCGAGGTCGCCCCTGGCGAGTTCTCGACGATGTTGCGCGAGCCCGCTGGCGTGGCCGCGCTGATCATTCCCTGGAATGCACCTGCGGTATTGCTGGTGCGGGCGTTGGCTCCGGCGCTGGCTGCCGGTTGCACCTGCGTGGTCAAGCCGGCGCCGCAGACCGCGCTATTCAATGCGGCCTTCCTCGCTCCGCTGTTGGCGCTGCCAGGTCTGGCAGCGGGGGTGGTCAATCTGTTCGCAGAGACGGGTCATGGCGGCGCTGCCTTTCTGGTTGCCACGCCTGAGGTCGATGTCCTCAGCTTTACCGGCTCCACGGCCACGGGGACGCGGATCATGCAGGATGCCGCGCCGACCATGAAGAAGCTGTCGCTGGAGTTGGGTGGCAAGTCCTGCTGCCTGGTCCTGGAAGATGCCGATATCGGCGCGGTGGCGATGAAGCTTGCGGCGGCCGCGACCATTATCTCTGGTCAGCAATGCACCGCTGCCCGTCGGGTGCTGGTCCATGCCAGTCGCGCCGCGCAGATGAAGAGCGCGCTGGCTGTCGCATTGGCGGAAATTCGTCTCGGCCATGGCCTGGATGCCGCGACGCAGATGGGCCCGCTGATCGATCTGCGGGCGCGTGACAGCGTCGAGCAACGTGTTCGTGAAGCGCTGGAGATCTGCGACGAAGTCTTGCTGGCCGGCGGTCGGCCTCGCGGCATGCTGGACCAGGGTGCGTTTCTCGCACCGACCTTGATCGCCCATCAGGACAGCAGCGCTTTCTTCTGTCAGGAGGAAATCTTCGGGCCGCTGCTGGTGCTGGAGACTTTCGAGGACGAGGCCGAGGCCGTCGCTCGAGCCAACCACAGCGAGTTCGGTCTGTCGGCCAGCGTCTGGACGCGTGATGGTGCGCGTGCATTGCGCCTGGCGCGTGCCTTGCGCAATGGCACGGTGTGGATCAACGATCACAACAAGCTGTTCGCCGAGGCGGAAACCGGGGGTTATCGCAAGAGCGGGCTGGGACGACTGCACGGTTATGACGCGTTGCTCGATTTTACAGAGCTCAAACACGTCTACCAGAATGTCGGTTCCCTGTAGGCAGCATCGAAGAGGTCGTGATGGAGCTGCGCCAGCTGAAGTACTTTACCTGTCTGTACGAGGAAGGCTCCGTGACCAAGGCGGCGCAGCGGCTGAACATCGTTCAGCCAGCCCTGTCGATGCAGATTGCCAAACTGGAAGAGGAACTCGGTCAGCCTCTGTTCGAGCGTACGCCCAAGGGGATGGTCCCCACCGAGGCCGGCGTGCAGGCCTATCGCCTGTTCATGCCGATCCTCGGTGAGCTGCTGGAGGCGCGACAGACCCTCATCGATCGTAGTGGCGAGATCGGCGGCCGGATCAACGCCGGGTTGATCGCCTCGGCCGCCAACCAGGCTTTGGCTAGTACCCTGGCCTACTTCGTCGAGCATCATCCGGACGTCGAGCTGCAGGTCAGCTACGGCTACAGTCAGGACCTGATCGACCGCGTGCTGTCCGGCGCGCTGGATTTCGCGGTGATCAACCAGAGTTTTCAGCAGGAACACTTGCACCGTACCGACATCCTCGACGAGGAACTGCTGGTAGCGACCGGTGCTACGACCCGGCTGCGCCTGCCCACGCCGATTCCGCTCAGCGCACTGGGTGGCCTCAAGTTGGTGCTGCCTTCGCGCCGTCATGGTTTGCGCATGGTCATCGATCAGGCACTTGCCGCGCATAGTCTCGAGCTGACGCCGCACCTGGAGTTGGACGACCTCACGGTGATCGAGAGCTTCCTGCGACGTAGCGACTGGATCAGCGTGTTGCCTGCCACCGTCCTGCAGCGCGGGCTGGAGGAGGGTGCATTGCGCGCCTATCCGTTGGCGGCGCCAGGGATTACCCGGCGCATGGTCTGTGTGCATGACAGCCGGCGCCCGCTGACGCCGGCGGCGACCTTGTTCATCGACATCATCAGCAAGACGCTGGCAACGGCGCTCAATGCCATCCATTTCTACAAGGAAGGCGCGACTCAGGAATCTGACCATGATCTCAGTTAGCCCCCGCCCGCAGCGGCTCGTCATCGGTATTTCCGGCGCCTCCGGCGCCATCTACGGGGTGCGTTTACTGGAGCTGTTGCGCGACACGCCCGTCGAGACGCACCTGGTGGTGTCCAAGTCGGCGTTGATCACGCTGGCTCACGAGACAGGTCTCTCCTGGTCGCAGCTCAAGCCGATGGCCAGCGTTTCTTACTCCAACCAGGACATTGGCGCGGCGATCGCCAGTGGCTCGTTCAAGACCATGGGCATGATCATCGCGCCTTGCTCGGTGCGTTCGATGTCGGAAATCGCCAGCGGCGTCACCTCCACCTTGCTGACGCGCGCCGCCGATGTTGTGCTCAAGGAGCGTCGGCGCCTGGTATTGATGGTGCGTGAGACGCCTCTACACCGAAATCATCTGCGCACCATGACCGAACTGGCCGAGCTTGGCGCCATCATCGCTCCACCTGTGCCGGCTTTTTACGCCAAACCTGCTTCGCTGGCAGAGATGGTCGACCATACGCTGGGCCGTGTGCTCGACATGTTCGACATCGAGCTCGGCGTGGTCAAACGTTGGCGCGAAACGCCGGAAGACCTGCCCACCCTCGACGAAGTCGAGGCGAGCACCTGCGAGCGCTGATGAACATGAGCGCTGCGGTCATCAGTCAGGCGTTGGGTGCTTCAGCGATCCAGCGTTGCCCGGAACTCATCGATCAGCTCCAGCACGCGAGCGCGGGCCTGGTTCTGCGGAAAGTGCCGGCAGTGTTCAAGCAGCAGCGTACGGCATGGGCCACTTACCATGGCCGCGAGGGTTTGCAACTGGGCCGGGGTGGCGAACTCGTCTTCATCACCCTGGATGGCGAGCACGGGCACCTGAATGAGAGGCAGGGCCGTGTGGAGATTCCAGGTGGCGAAGTCCGGGTTGAGCCAGGTGTCGCTCCAGCCGCGGAAGGCGCCCTCGAGGTTGCTGCCGTGGTAGGCACGCAGACGTTCGTGCAGGTCGCCACGGGTGTATGCCTGGACCGTGCGGCGCACGCCAGCGACGCTGGCAGGCTCGACGTCTACATGCGGTGCCAGTACCACGACGCCCTTCACCCGTGGGTCCTGGCGAGCGGCGTAGGCGAGGGCGATGGAGGCTCCGTCGCTGTGACCGACCAGAATCACCTGATCGAGTGCCAGGCCATCAAGCACATGTTCGAGTTCCTGCGGCCCGTCCTGGCTCAGGTAGTCGAGTGGACGCGGCAGCGTCACCGGGCTCGAGCGACCATAGCCCTGCCGGCTGTAGACCAGTACTGGTGCGGCACAGGCATCGGCCAGTTGCGCTGGAAAGTCTTTCCACAGGTCAAGGCTGCCAAGCCCCTCATGCAGCAGCACGAGCACCGGTCCCTGATCTGCTGGCCGCAGAAGCTGGTATTCAAGACGGGATATGCGGGTCTCGAGAAACTGCCGATGCGTCATTACGTGCAAGCCTGTCTGACTGAAGAGGCGAAGGTTAACCGATTTTCACGCTGGGTCCGGCGAGGGAGCGTTGAACATGCGCCAGCTTGACCTTCACGTGATGGATAGCGCCTTGCAGTGGGCGCGCGATGGGCATCCGCTCTGGTTGTGTACGGTGCTTTCCACCTATGGTTCGGCGCCACGGGCGCCCGGTGCGATGTTGGTGGCACGCGCGGACGGCCAGTTCGTCGGCTCGCTGTCCGGTGGTTGCGTCGAGGAGGCTTTTCTCGAAGCGCTGGCACGCGGTGAGCTGCAGGCGCCGGCACAGATCGTTCGCTATGGCGAGAGCGACGACGAGCGTCAGCGCTTACGACTGCCGTGCGGCGGCATCCTTCAGGTTCTGGTCGAACATCGGCTGCCTGACGAGCACTGGCTTAATCATCTGCAGGATGTCAGTGCTGCTCTGCTTGGCCAGCGTCGGCTGGTTCGCGAGCTCGATCTCACGAGCGGTAAATTCTCACTGGCGCTCGATCTGGGGGGGGAGGCTACTCAGGTGCACGCGGAACAAGTGCGTGTCCGTGTCGGCCCAGCACTGCGCCTGGTGCTGGCCGGTCTGTCGCCCGTGGCCGAGTTCTGTGCCAGCTTCGCTCGCGCCATTGGCTGCGAGGTGATCGCCTGTGACCCACGGGAGGAGATGAGCGTGCATGCTCCCCAGGGCGCCCGGTTCTACCCGCGGATGCCATCAGAATTCATTGCCGCCGGAAACTGCCATGAAGCCACCGCGGTGGTCGCCCTCACTCATGACCCGCGTATCGATGACCTGGCCCTGATGGAGGCGGTACGCACGCCAGCGTTCTATATCGGAGCCATGGGCTCGCGGCAGACGTCCGCCCGTCGAGCTGAACGCCTGGCTCGGGTGGGTGGCCTGAACGAGGAGCAGATTGCGCGTATCCATATGCCTATCGGTCTCGACCTCGGTAGCAAGACTCCGGCCGAGATCGCGCTCTCGGTGATTGCCGATGTCTTGCGGGTATACCATGGCAAGGCGCGCGATGAACTCTGAAGCAGAGGAGGCTTTCCTCCTCGATATTGATCCCTGTCGATCCGTGAGTGCTGCAGCCGGTATCCAGACGGATAACCACCGCATCGCTAATGTGAGTGACTATGAGTCACCCAGCACGCCGTCGATCCATCGAATCGGAAGGAGTTAGCAATGTCTGTCGCACAGCGGGTCTTTCACGGCAAATTCGGTCGGGTCGCTCTGCTCGACATGGATCGCCCTCTGGTCACTCACTCACATCATGAGTGCCATGTACTGGTAAAGGCATCCGGCGCGGATACCTTCTTCAACGTCAATGGCCGTCAGGTGCCTTTGACCGATCGCTGCGCGGTGCTGGTCAATGCCTGGCAACCTCATTATTACGACTTTCAACCGGGCGCTGAGCAGACACAGATCCTCGCGCTCTATATCGAACCTGCCTGGCTGGCCGAGGCGCAGCAATCCCTGGCATTGAGTGCACACCCGGGCTTTTTCGTGCAGCCATGCATCGAGCTGAGCAGCAAGAACCGGGCAATGGCTGATCAGTTGATCGCAGAGGCCTGCAGTGTCGGGCTGGTGCCGCGTGAACGCATCGAATTCCTGCTGTTCGATTTCCTTATCGAACTGATCGAGGATTACTCGCAATGGCGGCAGCTACGCCGTCTTGGCGCCCAGGTGTTCCAGGGTTTTCGCGATACGCGCATTCGCCGCGCCTGTGACTATCTGCAAAGTCATCTCGATGATCCCGATTGCATTGGCAACGCGGCACAGACTGCGGGGTTGTCCCGTGCGCACTTCTTCACGCTGTTTCGCAAGGATACCGGCATGACGCCCGCTCTGATGCTCAACGATGCGCGTATGCGCCGCGCGTTCCTCTGGTTGGAGCGCGAGCGAAGCGGCACCCTTGGCCAGCTCGCCGAGAACCTTGGATTTTCCGAGCAGGGTCACTTCACTCGGTTCTTCAGACAGCATATCGGCGCATCCCCAAGCCAGTATCGGCGGGTAGTCGATAGCTACAGTCCGAGTCTCATGGAGTGAGGACGATGCAGTGATGAGCTCATTTTTCAGCGGCAGATGCAGGCATCTTTCCTGGCGGTATGTGACCACGTAGGCAGGTTCAGGACATGCTTCCTGATTTAACGCATTCCCTCGCTGAAGGCCGCCTGTAGCACTGTTAGCGCGCCGTCTCGCTGCGAAGTATCCGCCCCATCGATTCCTTATAGAAGGTTGAAGCTCCATGCTGTCTGCTCTGCATGCGATTGACACCGTTCTTCTGGCTTATGTCTTCGGCGTCTTTGTACTGGGTGGGGTGATCAAGGGGGTGTCCGGGTTCGGTATGCCGCTGGTCACCGTACCGCTCATTGCTCTGGTCGCGCCTGTACCGACGGCTGTTGCTCTTTCCTTACTGCCAATCATCATTTCCAATATCAGCCAGGGGTATGAGTGCCGCCGTCACTACCACGTGCTGGGCTTGGTTTGGCCGCTGCTGATCAGCCTGGCAGTGTCGCTCGGTCTGGCCGTCCAGTTGCTCGGCAGTTTTCGTCCGGAGGTGCTGGCCATCATCATCGGGGTGATGATCCAGGTCTTCGTGATCTCCCAGTTGACGCCCAATCCTCCGCTCATTCCGCCACGCTGGCGCTTCGGTACTTTGATAGGCGCGGGGCTGAGCAGCGGGCTTCTCGGTGGGATGACGTCTTTCTATGGCTTTCCGGCGTTGCAGGCGCTGTTGGCCCTGGGGCTTGGGCGTAACGAATTCATCCTGGCAAGCAGCCTTTTCTTCCTGGTGGGGTCGGTGATTCTGGGGGCGGGTCTGCTGATGCAAGACATTGCGTCCCCCATGCACCTCTTGCTCTCGCTTGCGTGCGTGCTGCCCACCCAGCTGGGTATGTCACTGGGAGAGTTCATTCGCGAGCGCCTGTCACAGGCGATGTTTCGCGGCATCACCCTGGCGGTGCTATCGGCCACTGGTCTGGCAATGATCGTGCGTGCGCTAACAGCCTGATGTAGCCATGAGCAGGGTTGGGGTTTCCGTTCGACTTACAACCAGCTCCAGGAAATGCCGGTATACACGCCAACCCCTTCGCTCGGCGTACGGTGGCGGCATCGCGTTTAACGGTCTGTTTGCGCAGCTTTATCCATAAGCCTGCAGCGTCTTTTCCATCACGATGGTGCGTTCTGCCCCGTGTGATTCATCGCGAACTTTGCGATAGCCCAAGCCGGCGTAGAAGCCTTCTGCGGTCAGCGATGACGGCACCAACAGCCGGGAAATACCAGCATTCAGCGCTTCTGCATGGAGTGTCTCCATCAGCCGGCTGCCCACGCCGTTGCCCTGGTGTGCAGGATCGACGAAGACCGTTCTGACAACATCGCCGTCAAGGCTGGCGGTGGCGATCAGATCGTCTTGCATCGAGGCGACGAAGACCCTGCGTTTGTCGAGCAGTGCAGCCACCGCTTCGGGTGTGAAGCTTTTCTCGACCTGAGCGATCACTTCGGGTGGATAGTCCTGAGCATTCGACTCACGTAACGCGGCGATCACGATACGGCTGATCGCTGTTGCGTCGTCCTTTGTTGCAAGCCTGATCATGCAGTCCATGCTGTTCTCGTTCTGTTGTCGGTCAACGACTCGGGTGGTGGCGATGTTGCGGATTTCTTTCTGATAGACCCGCATGTCACGCGCCTGATAGTTGGCCAGCGCAGCCGGATGATCGAAGGTGCACACGTATGTCGAAAGAGTGCAGATTTATTTATATCTCAGGAGTCATTAATACGTGGTGGACAAGAAAAGCGTTGTCCACCCTACGTGCTTCTTTGTCTTTAGACGCCAAGGTAGCTTCGTATCACCCATTCCTCTTCAGCGCCTGCCGGTGAGATACGCGCCCATTCGCCCATAATCTCGTAAACAGCAAGCTTCTCACCGAATACGAGTCTTCTTATACGGGGAGATGTCCGTGACGGTAATGCGTAGGTGAATGCTGCATCGGTTTGAGCATGCCCCCAGGCGACTACGTTGTTTGGCTGAGAAATGTCGTGCGTGAGTGGTGATTTGGATGGCTGAGGTGGGATGTGCGACGGCTTCGTTGTAGTCAGGGACTGGCGAATGACCCACTCATCTGGCTGCCCAGTTTCAGAGATACGTATCCAGTCACCTATCTGCTTATAGGTACGTACCATTTCTCCAAATGCTAACCGCCTCAGGCGTAGAGCTGTATGGGCAGGGGCACTTACGGAGTATGTGTCATCACCTTGTACGTACAGGTCGGATGCTGGTGTAGCTTCATAAGATGTAGCAGAAGGTTGCGTCCGCACCGTTGGGGCGGGAGCCACATAGTTAGACGATCCTATGCGGCAAGTCTTGTTCCAAGAAATGCATGAGTTACCGCATGGTTGGCTATTTCGGCAATTCTTGGCCCAGGCGTCTGTAGTGATTAGACCGAGCAAGGCCAGGAAAATAGGTAAGACCCTCATGGCCAATCCGTAGCGTAGTGAAAGAAGGCACTAGGCTACTGCTGAATGAGCCAAGCGGATAGGTGGGGGTAAGTAGGGTGGAAAACCGCGAAGCGTTTTCCACCATCTCCAATTCAGTCCCGTCGTCTTACAACCAACTCCACGAAACCCCCGTATACACCCCAAACCCTTCCCCTGGCGTGGAGCGCGCCACATCCGCGCCGTTGTCGTTATAGCCCGGCGTCACGGTGGCGGCGTAGCGTTTGTTGGTCAGGTTGCGCAGGTCGAGCCAGGCCTGCCAGTCGTCCTTTGGCGAGGCATAGCCGAGGGTGGCGCCGAAGGTGGCGTAGGCATCGGCGTAGTAGGAGTTGGCGTAGTCCACCGCGGCCTTGGAGGCGTACTGGGTGTTGAGGCCGGCATAGAAGCCACTCGGGTGGTCGTAGCGAACCTCGGCCTGGTAGTAGTGGCGCGGTAGGCCGGGCAGGCGGTTGTCGCCGAATTCGTCGTCGTCGCGGTAGTGGAAGTTGCTGAAGGTGTAAGCCTGGCGCAGGCTCAAGGCGCCGGCCGCGCCGCCTTGCCACAGCGGGCTGGTCAGGCCGGCTTCGATGCCCTGGTGCACGGTGGGGCTGGCGTTGGATTCGGCGAAGACGTTGTTTTCGATCTCGACGGTGAGCAGCTCGTGCCGGACTTGCGAGTAGTAGTAGGTGAGCTCCCACTGGCCCAGTGCGGACTCGCCGCGGCCGCCGACCTCGAAGGTAGTGGCGGTCTGGTTGTCCATCGAGATCGGTGCGCGTTGCCGAGACGCGTACGGCTGGTTATTGACCGGGAAGCGTAGTGGCGAACTCCAGATCATCGACCAGGCATGTGGCGGTTCCACCGAGCGGCTGATATTGCCGAATAGCTGCACATCGGGATTGAGCTGGTAGCGCAGGCCGATACGCGGTGCGTAGTCCCAAGTGCTTTCGTCGAGCTTGTCGTCTGTGGCTGGCCAGGTCACCTGCACTTCGCGGCGGGTATGAATCAGCGCCAGGCCACTGGTCAGCCACAGGTCGGGCGTTAGCTCCAGCTCGTTGCCGATATGCAGCACGGTGTCCGAACCCAGATGTTCGTAAGCGCGCATCAGGGTGCCGGCTGGGTAGTTCACCGGAACGCCGACAACAGGTGTCACGGTGATTGGTAACGCGGCGTTCTCCTTCGACTTGCTGCTGGGCAGCGTGGTGGTGCTACGGAAACCCAGGGTCGTGGTGCTGTTAAGCCCGAACAGGGTGTGTCTGCGGGTGTAATTCAGCGTGCCGCTGACGTCGCTGTAGTCCACGCGAACGCGGTAGGTGTTGCCGTTGGGCGAGCTGTTCTCGACGATATCCATCGGGTAATGGTGATAAGCCAGGCCCGCCACCAGGGTCGAGTCATCGTCGATCTGCCAGGTGGTCTTGTTGGCCAGCCAGGTGCTGCCGGGCTGGTCGCGGTAGGCGTCGATACGCAGGTTGTTGGCGGCTGCGGCGCGTGGGTCATGTTCGATCTGCGCCTTGGTCAGACGGCCCGGTACTTCGTGTTCGGTCTCGCGGTAACGCAGGTAGAAGCGCGTTTCCAGGTTCTCGTTGAGGCGGTAGCCGAAGTTGGCGGCGAGGCCTTTGCCCTTACCTGAGGAATGATCCTGATAGCCGTTGGTTTCGCTGTCGGTCAGGGCGAGGAAATAGTCGAAATCGCCCAATACCTGGCCGGAGGCGATGCTGCGCTTCTGGTAGCCACGGCTGCCCGCTTCGTAGCGCAGTTGCAGCTTGGGCGCGGTGTAGCCGGTGTGGGTGATGTAGTCGATGGCGCCGCCCAGGGCCAGCGAACCACGGTCGAAGCCGTTGGCGCCGCGTAATACTTCGGCGCGACTTATCCACAGAGGTTCCAGCAGTTCGTAGGGCGTGCCGCCGGAGCCGGTCAGTGGCAGGCCGTCGAGCATGATATGGGTGCCGGAGGCGTGCGAGCCGGGGCCGCGGTTGATGCCCGAGCCGCGCACGCTGATCTTCACGCCTTCGTTGCCGGGGGACTGCGCGTAGACGCCTGGCTGGTAGGCCAGCACATCGGCGACGCCAGCCACGCGGCCTTGTTCGACCTTGGCCATATCCACCACATTGGTGGCCCCGGGGACGCGCTTGAGCTCCTCGCGCGCGGCCTCTACTTCACTTACCTGTTCGCCGGTGACCTGCAGTGAATCGAGTTGCACGGGCTCTTCGGCGAAGGCGCTGTGGCCGCTCAGGCAGGCGAGGGCGAGCAGGGTGAGATGGGCAGGTTGGCGGGAAAACGGCAGGGGCAGCATGCAAGGGCTCCGTTGAGCGGGCGGCGAGAGTGTCTGATGGAGGCCGACGAGGATTCGTCACGCCAGCGCGGTGCTGGCGCGGGGGCACATCATGCCGGTTTTGCCCGTGCTGTGCAGCGGGCGGCTCAGGGAGAAGCAGGGGCCGCGCGACTGGCGACCGCCCCTGTGGATAACCTTCAGGCCAGACCGGCCTTGTCCAGGCCGAACTGCTTGTCGGCGGAGCCGGGCACGGTGCGGAAGGCCACGTTGAGGCGGTTCCAGCCGTTGATGGCGACTACCAGGAAAGTCAGCTCAGACAGTTCCTGCTCGGAGAACTGCTCGCGCACGCTGGCATAGATGGCGTCGGACACGCCGTGCGGCGACAGCTGGGTCAGGGCTTCCGTCCACTCCAGCGCGGCGCGCTCCTGCTCCGAGAACAGTGGCGACTCACGCCACACGGCGACATGGTGCAGGCGCAGTTCGCGGTCGCCATGGATCTTCGCTTCTTTCACGTGCATGTCGACGCAGAAGGCGCAGCCGTTGATCTGCGAGGCACGCAGCATGACCAGGTGGGCCAGCGGCGCAAGAAAGGGGCTGCGGGTCAGCAGCATGGAAAACTCGGCATATTTGCCGGAAGCCTTGGGGGAGAGTGCGAAGTAGTCGAGGCGCTGGCTCATGGTGATCATCCGTATCCGCGTTGAGGGGCGCGATGGCGTGACGGCCTGCCCCGGTAGCGGTGAATCTACGCAGCAGTGGCCCAGCCACATAGATCCAATTGTGCAGATTCGGATTGACCCACTTCCCTCAGCGACGAGCCTGCGACGGTGGAAAGCCGTACTCGCGCTTGAAGGCGGCGCTGAAGCTACTGAGGTGCTCGTAACCGGCCAGGTTGGCTGCTTCCTCCACCGACAGGCCCTGTTGGCGCATGGCCTGGTAGGCACGTGCCAGGCGCTGGCGGCGCAGGTAGGCGGCGATGGTGATGCCGTTGCGGCTGCGGAAGGCATTCTGCAGGTCGACCGGGTTGGTGCCGAGCTGGCGCGCCATGTCGGCGATGCTCAGGGTGTCCGCTTCGCCACTGTCCAGCCACTCCTTCAGGCGTAGCAGGCAGCGTTCGAGATGGCTGCCGAGGCGTTTCTCCGGCGGCGCATCGATGCCGCGCAGGATGTCGCAGGCCAGATCCAGGGCGAAGCTCTCGCGTTGCAGGCGTTGCATCAACGGCGGCAGGCTCGCGTCACGCTCGAGCAACTGGTGGGCGCGCTGGAGGATGTCCACCGAGGGTTGCCAGGGCAGGTTGTGCCAGTGGCTGCGGCTGAAGCGCAGCAGGGCGTCGCTGCGCAGTTGGCTGCCGAGGGCAAAGTGCTGCAGCCAATCCGGGGTGATGCTCAGGCACACCTTGGTTTCTTCGCGGCCGCTGCGCCAGTGACGCTGGAACTGGTCACTATCGGTGAGGTTGACCAGCATGGCGCGCTGGCCACCGGGGCGGGCGTCGAAGTGCAGGCGCTGGCGCGGCAGGCTGACTTCGGCTTCACCCTGCAGCAGGAAGGCGGCGGTGATACCCGGTGTCAGGCGGTTGTCGCTGCTGGCGTCGACCAGATCGCGGCTGTGGCTGAAGTACAGCACCAGGCCTTCGCTCAGCACTTGCACTTGTTGTTCGCCGTCGAGCACTGGCTGTTCGCCCGGCAGCTCGCGCTGGAAATACAGGTTGCCGCCCAGGGTGTGGGCGACATCGCTGAGCTGACCGCAGGTGAGGATCGTCATGCTGGCTTGACCGATGGAAGTTTCGTTGCGGCTAATTTTTCCTTCTTTTCGCCTAAGCGCGCAACATTGTTCAGAATTATTCTCATGTGCAATGAGGTCGCAACCGTCTTGGTTGCGTCACCAACGATCATGGGAATCACACAGCGATGGGTTTGCTCCTCACGCAAACGGCAGTGGTCGAGGCGGTCTTTCACGACCAGGTCGACGCGGCGCAGATACGCCAGTGGCTGGACGGCATCGAGCGTCTGATCGAAGACCGCCAGCCGTTCTTCTTCATTTCCAGTACCCGCGAGGGCAGCACCCTCGCCGAGGATTACCGGGCCATCCAGGGCGTCTGGTACAAGCAACACAAGGCGGCATTCCGAGAGGTTTGTCAGGGGCTGGTGCGCATTGCCTGTGATGCCGACGAGCAGACCCGTCTCGACACCCCGGCGCTGCATGCCGCCTGGGGCGTGCCTTATTTCGTCACCCTGGACAGGACGCACGGCTATCGCTGGATCGCCGAGCGCATGGTGAGTCATGCAGCGTCCGTCTGAGCAGGTGCCGGTGACCCGGCTGGCGCTGGCGGTGATCGTGGTGCTGTACCTGGCCCACGCGCTGCCGCTGTACTTCTTCAACGTGGCGATGCCGGCCATTCTGCGTAGCCAGGGTGTCGACCTGCGCTGGATCGGCATGCTCTCGCTGCTGTACCTCCCATGGGCGTTCAAGTTTCTCTGGGCGCCGCTGGTCGACCGGCATTACCTGCACAGCCTCGGCCGGCGCCGTACCTGGCTGTGGCTGACCCAGGCGGCGCTGGTGGCCGGCATTCTGCTGCTGGCGCTGACCGGGCTGGAGCACGGCCTGCTGCTGTTCGTGCTGGTGAGCCTGTGGATATCCACCTTCGCCGCCACCCAGGACATCGCCATCGACGGCTACACCGTGGAATCGCTGGCCAGCGACGATCATCGTCTGGGCAGCATGGCGCAGAGCATTGGCGTGGCCTTGGGCAGCATGTTCGGCGGTGCCGGCGTGCTGTGGCTGTACCAGGTGGTCGGCTGGCAGAGCGCGCTGCTGACCCTGGCCGGCCTGAGTGCCCTGACCATGCTGGCGGTGGCGCGGGTCGATGACCGCCTGCCGGCGCAGGCCGAGGCGGCCAGGCCGGGATTCATCGCCACCTTCAAGCGCCCGGAGATCCGCTGGGCGCTGCTGCTGATCCTGGTCTATCGCCTGGTCGAGGCGCCGGCCATGGCCATGCTCACGCCGATGCTGGTGGATCGCCAGTGGTCGCTGACGCAGATCGGCTTGCTGATGTCTGTAGCCGGCGCCAGCGTCGGGCTGCTCGCCGCCGTGGCGGCTGCACGCCTGTTGCAGCGCCAGCGCGCGGCGACCCTGCTGCTGCGCGCGGGTTGGCTGCGCAGCCTGGCCTACCTGGCGGTCGCCGGGCTGCTGCTCAGCGGCCTGGCCGATGGCTCACCGCTGTGGCTCGGCGCCATGGTGCTGGTGCTCCTGGCCATCCGCTACCTGGCGATGACCAGCCTCTACGCCCTGTTCATGCAGCTGTGCTCGCGGCAGCAGGCCGGCACCGATTTCACCGTGCTGGTGTGCTTCGAGCTGCTGGTGTTCTTCGTCGGCGGTTCGCTGTCGGGCTTCCTCGCCAAGGGCCTGGGCTACGAAACCTATTACCTGCTGCTGGGCGCACTTTCAGTGCTCAGCGTCCTGCTCTGCAAACCTATCGTCCGGTCGATCCAGGCCGGCTCCGGCAATCATTGACGCGCTTTCTCTGGGGGAAACCATGAGGCATCTTTCGGCATCCATGCAGGTCACCTTGCTCAGCCTGGCGGTAAGCGGCGCGCTCCATGCGCAGGCCGATGACACCGCGACCAGCCAGGTCAAGGAACTCGGCCCGATGGTGGTCACCGCCACCCGTTCGGCCAAGAGCATCGCCGAGATCGCCGGCACGGTGTACAGCATCGACCGCGAGCAGGTTGCCGAGCAGGCCGCTGCCGGCCGTTCCACCGCCGATATCCTCGGCCAGTTGGTGCCCTCGCTGGCGCCGAGCAGCGGCACCACCAGCAACTACGGCATGACCATGCGCGGGCGCACCGTCCAGGTGATGATCGACGGCGTACCGCTGACCGGCTCGCGTGACGGTTCGCGCCAGCTCAATAGCATCAGCCCGGCGATGATCGAGCGCATCGAGGTGATCTCCGGTGCCACCAGCATCTACGGCGCTGGCGCCACCGGCGGCCTGATCAACATCATCACGCGTAACGCCGACGACGAAACCAGTGACTTCAGCAGCCGCATCGGCCTGCGTACTCCTGGCAAGGCGGCGCGTGACGCCATGGCCTACGAGGCCTCGCAGACCGCTGCCTTTCACCATGGGGCGATCAGCGGTTTCGCCGGCCTGAGCTTCACCAAGCAGGGCGAGATTCGCGATGCCGACGGTGATCGCATCGGCCCGGAAATCTCCCAGACCGACCGCCAGGACACCACCAGCTTCGACTTCAACGGCCGCCTGACCTGGCACTTGGACGACGACCAGCAACTGAGCGCCGGCGTGCGCTACTACAACGACGAGCAGGACAGCGACTACGGCCCGGACTACGGCCCCAACCTGTCGGCGTTGCTGGTCTCGAACTACCAGCCCAGCCACAACGCGGTGGACGGTTTGCAGCTCGACGACCAGCCGCGCACCCGTCATTACGGCGCCAATGTGCAATACCTCAACCGCGATTTGCTGGGTGGCCAGCAATTGACCGCCGAAGCCTACTACCGCAAGGAAAAATCGCGCTGGTTCCCGTTCGCCAGTCGTGCGGCCAATGCCGCGTTGCCCGGTGGGGTGGCCAACGTGGTGCTGCAGTCGAGCACCGACATCGACGTCTGGGGCGTGCGCACCGCCTTGCAGAAGGGCTTCGAGCTGGCCGGCCGCGATCTGCAACTGACCTATGGCCTCGATCATGAGCGCGAGCAGGATCGTCAGGACGGCCAGTTCTACGACTTCAACAGCTTCTTCACCAGCAATGGCCTGAACTACCGCGAGACCTACAGTTCCTCGATGGGCCCGGACGTGGAAGTGAGCAAGACCGGCGCGTTCCTCCAGGGCGACTACCAGCTTACCGAGCGCCTCAGCCTGCAGGCCGGGGTGCGCCGCGAAACCATCCGCAACGAAGTGGATGATTCCATCCCCTATGGCGAGGCGGTCACCGCCGCCACCGTGGCTGGCTACCAGGCGCGCACCCTGGAAGGCGGCAACGTGCGCCACAGCGAGACCCTGTTCAACCTCGGCGCGGTGTACAAGCTGACCGACACTCAACAACTGTTCGCCAATTTCTCCCAGGGCTTCAGCCTGCCCGACACCCAGCGCATGCTGCGCGACGTGCCGGCCAGCTTCGTCATCGATAGCAGCAGCATCGATTCGATCAAGGTCAACAACTACGAACTGGGCTGGCGCCTGGGTGATGCCAGCGGCCTGAACGCCGGGGTGACGGCGTTCTACAACACCTCCGACAAGGTGGTGCAGTTCAACCGCGATTTCAGCGTCTCGGTGGCCGACACCGATGAGCGCGTGTGGGGCGCCGAAGGCAACCTGCAGGTGCCGGTGGTCGAGGGCTGGACGCTGGGCGGCACCCTGGCCTACACCCGTGGCCAGTACAAGGACGCCGCCGGCAACTGGCGCGAGCTGAATGCCTTCCGCGTTTCGCCGCTGAAGGCCACCGTCTACAGTGACTGGCGCTTCCTCGATGGCTATGGCGTACGCCTGCAGGCGCTCACCGTGGGCGGCAGTGACCGCGCTTATGACGACGCTCAGTCCGCCGCGATCAGCCCAACCATCCGCGCCACCCCGGCGACCAAGATCCAGGGCTATACCGTGGTCGACCTGATCGCTCACGCGCCCTGGCTAGGCGGCGAGGTTGGTTTCGGCGTCTACAACTTGGCCAACCGCGACTACAAGACCGTCTACGGTCAGCAGGCCGAGGCCACCTACGGCGCCATCTCCAGCCTGCCGGCGGCGGGGCGTACCTTTGGCTTGAGCTACTCGGTGCAGTACTGATCGTTCAGCGCTGGTAGCTCAGCGGCCGCTTCGATGACTCCGGCAGCGCCAGGCCGCCTGCCATCAGCAGCACGGTGATCGACAGTGCGCGTTTACGTCCGATCCGATCACCGAGAATGCCGAAGACGATGCTGCCCAGTGGGCGCAGGGCGAACGACACGGCAAACACGGCGAAGGTCTGCAGCAGCGCCAGGGTCGGGTTGCCCGGCGG
Organism: Pseudomonas sp. YY-1; assembly: GCF_002843095.1. Taxonomy (NCBI): domain Bacteria; kingdom Pseudomonadati; phylum Pseudomonadota; class Gammaproteobacteria; order Pseudomonadales; family Pseudomonadaceae; genus Pseudomonas; species Pseudomonas sp. YY-1. The sequence goes on from NZ_PJLX01000008.1 coordinate 79,981, forward strand.
GAAGAACAGCGAAGCGATGGTCACGGCGAGAAAGCCGTAGACGGCGAAGTCGAACCACTCGACGAAATTACCGATGGCCGAGGCGGCGATCACCTTGTGCAAGGTGGCCGGGCTGACCTGCTGGCCCCTGTGGATAGCATTCATGCGACGCTCCTGATCCCTGATTTAGACGGCTTCAGGCAGGGTACGGAGAGCGCGGCAGGGGGAAGGCTTCTCAGGCGACGATGGCGTTGCCGTGAGCGACCTCAGCCCTGGGGAAACTGCGCCGGGTCGGAGAAGCAGGTGCGCAGGTGATCGAACACCAGGCGCACCCTTGGCGGCACCGGGCCTTGCTGCGGGCGATAGATAAACAACTGCCAGGGATCGGGTGCCTGCTCGGTCAGCACCGCCTGCAGGTGGCCGCTCTGCAGATAGGGCTGCGCCAGGTAGGCGGGCAACTGGCCGTAGGCCAGGCCGGCAAGCACGGCCTCCAGCTCGGCTTCAGGGTCGTCGCACACCAGCGCTGGCGTGGGCGGATGCAGGCTGGGGCCGTGAGCGAAGGTCCACGGCCAGGGGCGGCCGTTCTTGCGGTCGATCAGCACCGACAGCGGCCGCTGCTGCAACTCGTCGAGGGTGCGCGGCTTGCCGGTGGCTTTGATCAGTTGCGGCGTGGCCACCACCTGCAACGGCACCGGCGCCAGGGCGCGGGCGACATAGCGGCTGTCACGCAGGAAGCCGACGCGGATGCCGATGTCGATCTGCGCTTCCACCGCGTCGGTGATCTCGTCCTCCAGCCGCAGGTTCAGCACCAGTTGCGGGTGCTGCTTGAGCAAGGGCTGCAGAAAACCCACCAGAAAGCGTTTGCCGATGGCCTGCGGCGCGGTGATGCCGATGCGCCCGGCGATGATCGATTCGGTTTCCGCGTGATGGCCGCGAAACAGCGCGTCGAAATCCTCCAGCATCTGCCGGGCGCGCAGCGCATAGGCCTCGCCGAAGGCGGTGATATGCACCTGGCGGGTGTTGCGGTGGAACAGAATCTCGCCCAGTTCCTCTTCCAGCGCCTTGATCGCACGGGTCACCGCCTGCGGTGAAACCCCCAGGCGAGTCGCTGCCTCGCGGAAATTGCTGCAGTCGGCCGCGCTGCAGAAGATGCGGATCATCTCCATGCGGTTGAGCATGTCGGGGCGCCTTTGTATTCCAAAAACTGGAATAGCCTAATCCAAACTCTTCCATTCATTGAAACTTAAATCGTCTCTAAGGTGAGTCTATGTCCGGCGTATGGCGCGGACACTCCCATGAATCCAGAGAGGGCTTACTCATGAGCAATAACATTTCCGGCAAGGTCGTGGTCATCACCGGCGCCAGCAGCGGTCTGGGCGAAGCGACCGCCCGTCATCTGAGCCAACTGGGCGCCAAGGTGGTGCTGGCCGCACGGCGCAAGGAGCGTCTCGAGCAACTAGTCAGCGAACTGGTCGCCGCAGGTGGCGAGGCCGTGGCCTACCAGACTGACGTGACCCGCGCCGATGAGGTGAAAGCCCTGATCCAGGGTGCACTGGACAGCTTCGGCCGCGTCGATGTGCTGATCAACAACGCCGGGCTGATGTCCATCGCACCGATGAGCGATGTGCGCGTCGACGAGTGGGAGCGCATGATCGACATCAACATCAAGGGCGTGTTGTACGGCATCGCCGCGGCGCTGCCGGTATTCCAGCAACAGAACGCCGGGCATTTCATCAATATCGCTTCGGTGGCCGGGATCAAGGTGTTCAGCCCCGGTGGCACCGTCTACAGCGGCACCAAGTTCGCCGTACGCGCCATCTCCGAAGGGTTGCGTCATGAGGTCGGCGGCAGCATCCGCACTACCACCATCGAGCCGGGCGCGGTGGATTCGGAGCTGAAGTTCGGCAGCTCGCACCAGCAGAGCCGCGATTTCGTCGTCGATTTCTACAAGCAGGCGATCCCGGCGGAATCGGTGGCGCGCGCCATCGCCTACGCCATCGAGCAACCTGCCGACGTCGACATCAACGAGATCGTCCTGCGTCCGACCACGCAGGAGTTCTGATCCACAACCGCTGTTGCAGGCGCTTGCGATGCTGGTTCAGCCGAGCCAGCATGCGGGCGCCTTTTTCGCTTTCAGGAGCCTGCATGAGCGCCTCTATCCGTCCCGTCGACCTGACCAAGGCCTATCGTCTGCTCAACCACGGTCCCACCGTGCTGGTGTCGGCGCGTCATCAGGCTGTGGATAACGTCATGGCGGCAGCCTGGTGCTGCGCCCTGGATTTCGACCCGCCGAAGCTTACCGTGGTGATCGACAAGGCCACGCGCACCCGCGCGCTGGTCGAAGGCAGTGGCCTGTTCGCCATCCAGGTGCCGACCGTGGCGCAACTGCAGCTGACCCAAGCGGTGGGCAACGCCAGCCTGACCGATGATCCGGCGAAGCTGGCGCATGCCGGGGTCGAGTTGTTCGAGATGCCAGGCCACGATGTGCCGCTGGTGGCGGGCTGCTCGGCCTGGCTGGTCTGCCGGCTGCTCGATGAGCCGCACAACCAGCAGGCCTATGATCTGTTCATTGGCGAGGTGATTGCGGCCTGGGCGGACGAGCGCGTGTTTCGCGACGGTCGCTGGCATTTCGAGACGGCCGACCCGAGCCTGCGCAGCCTGCATCACGTGGCGGGCGGGCACTATTACGCGATTGGTGAGGCGTTGAAGGCCTGATGCCGGGCGTGCTTAGCGCGCCAGCGGCAGCGCCACGCCGATCAGCACGAAGAGCACACCGCAGCTGCGGTTGAAGGCGCGGCCCCCGCGCTGCAACCAGGGGCGTACGCGAAACGCCAGTAGCGCCAGCAGCAGTTCGACGAGGAACTCGACCACGGCGAAGGTCGCTGCCATCACCACGAACTGCACGGCCAGGCCGCGCTGCGGATCGACGAACTGCGGCAGAAAGGCGCCGTAGAACAGGATCACCTTGGGATTCGACAGCGCCGACAGCAGGCCTTGGCGAAACAGCCGGCTTGCGCTGGGGCGGACGCCGCTGTCGGCCAGGATCAGGTTCATCGGCGGCGAGCGCCACAGCTGCACGCCCAGCCAGATCAGGTAGGCGCCGCCGATCCACTTGAGCGCCAGCAGCGCGTTGGGCGCGGTCTTGAGCAGCGCACTGAGGCCGAACATGGCCAGGGCAATCAGCGTGCTGAAGCCGACCACGCCGCCGAGGATGGTGGCCAGTGCCATGCGTGCGCCATACAGTCCGCCGTGGGTCAGTGCCAACAGGCTATTGGGGCCGGGCGTGAGTGCCAGGCCAAGGGTGGCGACGAAGTAGACGAGCCAGAGTTCGAGGGCCATGCGGGTCTCCTGTTTGGGCGCGGCCAGTCTAGTCAGCGACAGGTACTTGAATGAGGTAGATTCTGGCTATTTAACGGTTGATTCTGGACGTCAAATGGCCGAAAGCCCCGACCTGCGTTTTCTCTTGCTGCCCCTGCCGGAATTTGCCCTGCTGCCGTTCGGTGGTTTTCTCGACAAGTTGCGCTTCAGCGCCGACGACGAGGACTACAGCCGCCAGCGCTATTGCGCCTGGACGATTCTCGGCCTGCAGCCGGGGCATGTGCTGTCCAGCAGTGGTGCGGCGCTGCGTATCGAGGCCACGCCGGAACAACTCGATCTGGCCGACTTCGACTACCTGGTGCTGTTCGGCGGGCGCAACGCGCAGGCCACTGCCGCGCTGGCGCCGGCTTACCAGCCGTTGCTGCGTCGCGCCGCACGCACCGGAGTGAAGCTGGTGGCGATCGACAATGCCAGCTTCCTGCTCGCCGCCTGCGGCCTGCTCGACGGTCATCGGGTGGCGGTGCACTGGCGCCATGAGGCGGAATTTCGCGCCAGCTTTCCACAGCTGCGCCTGGCTCGCGAGCGTCTGTATTGCCTTGATGGTGCGCGGATTTCCTGCGCCGGTGGCACAGCAGCCATCGATCTGGCGGTGGAGCTGCTGGCCCAGGGCAGCGGCCGGGCACGGGCGCTCAAGGGCTTGGCCGATATGCTGGTGGACGAAACGCGCAGCGGCCAGCACGCGCTGCGTTCACTGCACACCACACCGAGCGGCGAGCGCCATGTCGACCGCGCCATCGCCCTGATGCGCCATGGTTTGGCCAGCGCCGATGGCATCGAGCAGTTGGCGGCCAGCGTCGGTATCAGCCGGCGTCAGCTCGATCGCCTGTTCCACGCCAGCCAGGGTATGAGTGCGCGCGAATACTGGAACGAGCTGCGCCTGCAGCATGTGCGCTGGCGCCTGCTCAACTCCAGCCACAGTCTGGCGCAACTCGCCGACGAGATCGGCGTCGGCGATGCCAGCCACCTGGGCAAGCTGTTCCGCCAGCGTTTCGGCCTGGCGCCCGGCACCTTCCGCCGTCAGGGCGGTGTGTTGTAGGAGCCGCGCCCCGCGGCGAATGCTGCGGATAAACTCGGTATCGCGGTATCGCCGCAATCGCTTCGCGCCGGGGCGGCGCTCCTACAGGCTTGCCAGCAGCGGCAGCCACACCGAAGCCAGCAGCAATACGGCCATGCAGCGGTTGAACAGCAGCAGCCTGGCCGGTTGCCGCAACAGGCGCGCGCCGCCGACGCCCAGCACACCCCAGGCCAGCAGGCAGGGCGTGGACACCAGCAGGAACAGCGTCGCGTAGCTCGCCACCGCGCCGAACGAGGCCTGGCCGTCGAGGAAGATCGCCGTGACCGAGACGCTCATCAGCCAGGTCTTGGGGTTGATCAGTTGCAGGCCGGCGCCCTGGGCGAAGCCCTGGCGCCGGTCGACGCCGCGCTCGTCCATGCCGGCTGCCTCGGCGCGCATCAGCTTGCAGGCCATCCAACTGATCCAGGCGGCGCCGGCCCAGGTCATCGCCGTCTGCAACAGCGGGGCACTGGCTAGCAGTTCACCGAGGCCCAGCCCGACCACCAGCAGCATCAGGCTGGCGCTCAGGCTGGCGCCCATGGCGATGGCGAGTGCGATGGACAGGCCGAAGCGGGCAGCGCTGCCGAGGATCAACAGGTTGGTCGGGCCGGGGGTGATCGAGGCCACTGAAGCGAACAGGATGAAGGGCAGCCACTGGTTCATGGCTGGGCTCGGCAGGCGGGGAAAGGCATTGGGCATCGCTCCATATCGGGTATGGCGCGATTGTCCGGCTGGCTGATTCAGCGGTCTTGAAGCTTTGTGCAGAGGTTGCGGTAGGCGCCTGGGGTAAGGCCGTTGGCGCGGCGGAACCAGCGGCCCAGGTGACTCTGGTCGGCGAAGCCCAAGTCGCTGGCGACATCCGCCGGTGCCGTGCCGAGGGCCAGCAGCCGGCGGGCGCGCACCAGGCGCAGCTGGATCAGGTAGCCGTGTGGGGCGATGCAGAACGCGGCCTTGAACGCACGGCTCAGCCGAAAGCGGTCGACGCCGCAGACTCGCGCCAGTTCGTCGAGGCCGATGTTCTCTTGAAAGTGTGCATGCAGGTAGTCGCGGGCACGCAGGGCCACGCGAGGTATCTGTGGGTTGCCGGGCAGGCGCTGGCGCCAGTGCAGGCTGCGTGAGATGCGTTCCAGCAGCGCATCCAGCGCGGCGTCGCGCACCATGCGTGGCTCGTTGTCGTTCAACGCCTGCAGGGCATTGGCGATGCACGGCAGCAGGCCGGGGTCGTCCGGTTGGGTGCGTGGTACGCCGGGCAGACAGTCGGCGGGTGCCTGTTCGAACAGCGCTGGCAACGCGCGCTCCAGCCAGGCCGGCTCGAGATAGAGGGTGGAGTAGGTGAAGCCGCCCGGTGTCGGCGCATGGCCGTCGTGGATATCGCCGGGCTCGAGGAAGAAGGTCTGTCCCGGCACACTGCTGAACAGCGCGCGTCGGCAATGGAACTGCTGCACGCCCTGCTCGGTAAAGCCGATCAGGTAGCTGTCGTGCCAGTGCGGGTCGTAGGCGTGGCCCTCGAAATGCGCACGGATCACCTCGATGCCGGTATCGGCATCCTGCTTGAGGTCGACCCATGACTGCGCGTTCATCGCCTGCTGCCCGTTTGTGCTGTGAACGCTTGAGCTTACCGCGTCCAGTGCGCAGGGCTAGAAGGTTTGTGCAGGCGCCTTTCGTAGGAGCTGGCTTGCCAGCGATCAAGGTGTTCGACGGTGCCGGATCGCCCGCAAGCGGGCTCCTACAGATCGGGATACCAGCACTTGGCGCGTAGGTTTGTAAGGTGCGCGCAGACGCGCTTTTCGTAGGAGCCGGCTTGCCGGCGATCAAGGTGTCCGACGGTGCCGGATCGCCCGCAAGCGGGCTCCTACAGATCGGGATACCAGCGCGGCGTGTAGACCCACTCGCCGCCATCGGCACGGGGGAAGCGGCGGGTCTGGCTGGAGCCGATGATCACCAGGGTGCGCATATCGACCATCTCTGGGGTCAGCTCGCCGAGGGTCAGGCTGCGCAGGGCCTCGGCGGGGCGGCCAATGTCGCGGCCGAGCACCACCAGGGTCTGCGGTTCGCGGTGCTGGCGCAGCAGCTCCAGCGCGCGGCCGAGCTGCCAGGGGCGGGCCTTGGAGATCGGATTGTAGAAGGCCATGGCCAGGTCGGCGGCGGCGGCATGCTGCAGGCGTTTTTCGATCACCGCCCAGGGCTTGAGGTTGTCGGACAGAGAGATCAGGCAGAAGTCGTGACCCAGCGGCGCGCCGGCCTTGGCGGCGGTGGCCAGAGCAGCGGAGACGCCCGGCAGCACCTCCAGCTCGACGCCGTGCCAGGCCTCGCTCTGCGGGCTTTCCAGCGCCTCCATCACGGCGGCGGCCATGGCGAACACGCCGGGGTCGCCCGAGGAGATCATCACCACCCGCCGGCCAGCGGCGGCCAGCTCGAAGGCATGCGCGGCGCGCAGCAGCTCCTCGCGATTGTCGCTGGGGTGTACGCACTGATCGGCGCGCAGCGGGCCGGCCATCTTCACGTAGGTGTCGTAGCCGAGCAGGTCTTCGGCCTCGTCGAGGGCGCGGCGCACGGCGGGGGTCATGTGTTCGGCGGCACCGGGGCCGAGGCCAACCACGCTGAGGCGTCCACGGCTCTGGCCGAGGCGTTCGATATCCAGCGGCTGTTCACCCAGCAGCAGGCGCAGGCCATCGCCGATATGGCATTCGGGTGGCAGCTCGGTGGTGCTGTGGATAAAGCGCAGTGGCAGGTTCAACTCGGCTGCAGCAGCGTGTAGCTCGGCGTTGGCCATCCAGGCTTTGTCCGCGAGCAGAACGGCCAGCGCTTGCGCCGCCAGGTTGGCATCGCTCAACGCCTGCTGCAGGCGAGCCGGTAGGTCGGCGCCGGGGCGTTCGATCAGCGCGGCGGCGCAGCGCGGGTGGATCAACAGTTCGTCGGCCCTCGGTGGACGTTGCTCGGCGGTGACATGGATAACCCGCGACGCGGTCTTATCTACCGGCAGCTGCGCCGCCTCCAGCCAGGGCGCCTCGCCTTCGATACGCACGCTGTCGCCGCCGAGCAGATCGCTGACGAAGCGTTTGCCCTGCTGCAGGTCGGCCAGGGCATAACCGGCTGGCGGTTCCAGCAGACAGGTGCCGAAGCGCAGCTCGCCACTGGTGGTGATGGCCGGCGCTACGCCCAGGTAGGCGGCGATCTCGCGGGCCAAGCGGTTGACCCCGGCCAGGCCGCCGAGCAGCGGCACCACGGCGCTGCCATCCTCGGCCAGGGCCAGCACCGGCGGCTCGGCGCCTTTTTCCGCCAGCAGTGCGGCCAGGCTACGGATGACGATACCGGCGGCGCACAGCACCACCAGCGGCTGGCCGGCGCGGTACAGGGCGCGCAGGGTCTCGCCGAACTCGTCGTAGTGGCGCTCGGCGCCGTCGGCGCGCCCGCGCAGGCCGTGGATCACCGCCTGTGGATAAAGCGCCTTGAGACGTTGTGCAGTGGCCAGCGCGCTGGCGCCGAGGATGACGATGTTCATGCGGTAAATCCTGTAGCCCGGATGCAATCCGGGGAATGGGTTTCCCGGATTGCATCCGGGCTACGCTCTTGTGACGGGTAGGGCGGGTGCAACCCGCCAGCTCGCTGCAGGCGGGTTGCGCCCGCCCTACGGGATTACCCCCGCCATTTCTGCCCAGGCACCAGAATCATCGAGAAATACGGCGAATCCATCGGCTCCACCTCGTCCAGTGCGACGATCTTCTGGCTGGCCATGGTCGCGCGTTCTACGTAGTGGGCGCGGTCGTCCAGGCCGAGCTTGCGCAGCACGCGGCGCACCTTGTCGAAGTTGCGCCCGAGCTTCATCACCACCGCCGCTTCGGCGTCGCGCAGGCGCTGTTCCAGCTCGTCTTCCGGCAGCACGCCGGAGAGCACGCTCAAGCTCTGGTTGCGGTAGACCAGCGGGGTGCCGAGCACCGAGGCGCAGCCGAGCATCGAGCACACGCCTGGCACCACATCGACTTCGTAGCGATCAGCCAGGCGATCGTGCAGGTACATGTAGGAGCCGTAGAAGAACGGGTCGCCCTCGCAGATCACCGCCACGTCCTGGCCGGCATCGAGCAACTGGGCGATCTGCTGCGCGCAAGTGTCGTAGAAGTCGGCGATCACATCCTCGTAGGACAGCGGCGGGGCAAGCTTCTCGGTGGTTACCGGGTAGACCAGCGGCAGGCGCTGCTGGGCGACGTCCAGGTGCTCTTCGATGATGCCGAAGGCGTTACCGCCGTGGCCGGCGTTGTGTTTAGCCTTGGCCACGAAGTAGGCCACCACCGGCGCGCCTTTGAGCAGGCGCAGCGCCTTGAGGGTGAGCAGCTCGGGGTCGCCGGGGCCGACGCCGAGACCGAGTAGGCGACCGGCCATCATTCCACCTCCGAGGCCAGGGCGTTGACCGCGGCCACCGCCATGGCGCTGCCGCCACGGCGGCCACGCACGATCACGTAGGGCACGCCACGGCTGTCTGCGGCCAGGGCGTCCTTGGATTCTGCCGCGCCGATGAAACCCACCGGCATGCCGATGATCAGTGCCGGTTTCGGCGCGCCGGCATCGAGCATTTCCAGCAGATAAAACAGGGCTGTGGGCGCATTGCCGATCACCACCACGCTGCCTTCCAGATGCTCACGCCAGTGCTCCAGGGCCACTGCCGAGCGGGTGTTGCCGACTTCGCGGGCCAGCTCCGGCACGCCGGCGTCGTGCAGGGTGCAGATCACTTTGTTGCCTGCCGGCAGGCGCGGGCGGGTGATGCCTTCGGCGACCATGCGCGCATCGCAGAGGATCGGCGCGCCGGCCAGCAGCGCGGCGCGGCCAGCGGCGCCAGCACCGGGGGAGAAGCGCAGATCCTCCACCACATCGACCATGCCGCAGGCATGGATCACCCGCACGGCGAGTTTTTCCAGGTCGGCGGGGATGCCATCGAGGTTGGCCTCGGCACGGATGGTGGCGAAGGAGCGGCGGTAGATTTCCTGGCCGTCGCGGATGTAATCAAGCATTGGGGGTTCCTGCGGGGTGTTGGCGGGCGAACCAGGCGCCGGCCTCGTCGATGGTCATGGCCGGCGCCAGCAGGCGGCCGAAACCGGGCGCCTCGGGCGTGCGTTGATAGAGCTGGTAATGGTCGGGCGTGTTGGCCAGCAGGGTATAGGGCTGCACGCGGGCGCTGGCGCAACTGCGCGGGCAGGCGCTGAGATGCACCTGCGGGCGGGCACCGCTTTCGTGCAGCAACTCTGCCAGGTGCAGGGCGTGGTGTTTGCTATCGGCCAGGCCGCGCGCGCAGGCCGCCGAACCGGTGCAGGCGACCAGGCCGAGCAGCGGTTCGTCGATATGCGTCAGCAGGCCGAGCTCGCCCAGCGCCGCCAGCAGCTCACCGCTGGCGGCTTCCGGCACATTGCCCAGCAGCACGCCTTGCCAGGACGTCAGGCGTAATTTTCCGTCGCCGTGGTGCTCGCTCAGTTGGGCCAGCGTCATCAGTTGTTCGGCATGCAGCCGGCCTAGCTGGGCGCCAGCAGCGACCATGCACAGGCCGCTCTGCGCCTGTGGATAAATACCTGCCGGGACGTGGTCGAGCGGAGCGGTCAGCTGCCAATTGACCGGCACCGGTTGCAAGGGAAAGTCCAGACGCATCTGCAGACGTTGCAGCAGTTCGTCGGCTGGGATCTGTTGCAGCAACTGGCGCATGCGAGATTGCTCGGGAGTCGCCAGTTCGAGGAACAGCAGCAGGAGCTGGCGTACCAGCCTGACTACCTGTGTCGTCTCGACTCGCGCTACTGGCGCCTCAAAGGGGCAACCGGCCAGGCCCAGCAGCATGTGCTGCTCGTTTTCGGCGGCCAGCCACAGGTCGTGCGGGTGTTCGCGCATGGCCAGGGCTTCGCCGCCGTCCAGTTGCAGGGCGAACTTGGGCGACAACGCGTGCAGCGCTGGGGTGTCCTGCAACAGGTCGAGCAGTTGGCTGGCCAGCGGGCGTACATCCATCCGCGCCTGCGGGTCGAGGCCGGCGGCGGGGCTGAGCAGCAGGTTGCGCACATCGTCGGCGGCGGCCACGCGCGGCCCGAGATTGGCGCTGAGCAGGGCTTCGATCAGCGGCGCTTCCTGGCCAGGCAGTACACCACGAATCTGCAGGTTGCTGCGGTTGGTCAGCTCCAGCACGCCACTGGCATGCTGCCGCGCTGCCTCGGCAATCGCCCGCGCCTGGGTGCTGAGCAGCACGCCGCCGGGCAGTTTGACCCGGCAGATGCCACCGTCCAGCGCAGGCACGATGCGCAGCAGGCCGGGGCAGGCGGAAGGGCGGACGGACGTGGGCAAGCGGTCACCTGTGGCTAACGACGCGGCGACCGAACCAGCGAAATCCCATAGGGGACTCCATGGCATCGGTACACCCCGCCCGATGTTGGCACTCGCGACCAGCGTTCGTCGGCAGGTCTCCTGGCTAACAGGTCTTCATCCGCCGCGCCTTCCCGGTTACCCAGTGGCCGATTGCGTTGGACTCGCTGTTTACAGTTGCGGGGGCAGCTCGGTCGCGATCAATGATCGCTCCGGATTCCCTCTTAGGCCCGCTGTTAAGTCGTATCGACTCAAGGGCACCGACGAAGGCGCTATTATGCCCGCTTTGCCCGGAGCGCGGACAGGCGGTCCGTCGGGCCTGTGCGAGGACATTGGATGAAACCCTGGTTGACCCTGGTCGGCATCGGCGAAGACGGCTATCCCGGCCTGGGCAAGGCCGCGCGTCGCGCCTTGCTGGCGGCCACGCGCATCGTCGGTGCGCCGCGCCAGCTGGCCTTGCTGCCGCCGTGCATCAGTGGCGAACGGGAAGTCTGGCCGAGCCCGTTCGATCTGCAGCCGTTGCTGGCCCGACGCGGCGATGCGGTGTGCGTGCTGGCCAGCGGTGATCCGATGTTCTACGGCGTCGGTGCCAGTCTGGCGCGCCAGGTGTCGGCCGACGAGTTGCAGGTATTGCCGGCGCCGTCCTCGGTGTCGCTGGCGGCGGCGCGCCTGGGCTGGCCGTTGCAGGAGGCTGAGGTGGTCTCCTTGGTCGGCCGGCCGCTGGCCACGCTCAATGCCCGTTTCTATCCCGGTACGCGCCTGCTCGTATTGAGCGCTGATGGTGACACCCCTGCGCAGGTCGCCGAAGCCTTGTGCGCACGTGGTTTCGGCGCCAGCCGCCTGACCCTGCTGGAGCACCTTGGCGGGCCTGACGAGCGCCGCATCGAGGGCCTGGCCGCGAGCTGGAACCTGCCACGCGGTGCCGATCTCAATCTGCTGGCCGTAGAGTGCCTGGCCGACACCGGCGCGCAACTGCTGCCACCGACCTGCGGCCTGCCGGACGAGGCCTACCGCCACGACGGGCAACTGACCAAGCGCGACGTGCGCGCCGTCACCCTGGCTCGGCTGGCGCCGCTGCCTGGCGAGTTGCTGTGGGATGTCGGCGCCGGTTGCGGCTCCATCGGCATCGAATGGATGCGCGCCCATCCGACCTGCCTGGCCATTGCCATCGAGGCCAACGAAGGGCGTCAGGATCATATCCGCCACAACCGTGATGCCCTCGGCGTGCCCGGTCTGCAACTGGTCGCTGGACATGCGCCCGAAGCACTGGATGGACTGCCGGCACCGGATGCGATCTTCATCGGCGGCGGCGTCACCGTGCCAGGCGTGCTCGATGATTGCTGGGCCGCGCTCAAGCCGGGCGGGCGTCTGCTGGCCAATGCCGTGACCATTCAGAGTGAGGCGGCGCTGGTCGCCTTCCGTGAGCAGCACGGCGGTGAGCTGCTGCGTCTGACCGTGGCCCAGGCGCAGCCGTTGGGCGGCTTCGACACTTGGCGTGCGGCGCTGCCGATCACCCTGCTGACTGTGCGCAAGCCGTGAGCGCGCGACTCCTGCTGCTTGGCGGCACTACCGAAGCGCTGCGTCTGGCGCGTCGGCTGGGTCCGGAGACGGTGTACAGCCTGGCCGGTCTTGGTCGGGTGCCGGACGACCTGGCCTGCCGCGTGCGCGTCGGCGGCTTCGGCGGTGCCGAGGGCCTGGCAGCCTTTATCGCCGACGAAGGCATTGAACTGCTGCTGGACCTGACCCACCCCTATGCGGTGCAGATCAGCCACAACGCGGCCCGCGCCGCAGAAATCGCAGACGTGCCGTGCTGGGCATTGCGTCGCCCTGGCTGGCAGGCCGGCGCGGATGACGACTGGCGCGAAGTGGACGGTTGGGATGAGCTGATCCGCGCATTGGCGCCATTCGAACGGCCGTTCTTCACCTCCGGGCGTGAGCCGCTGGCGCATCTGCATGAAATCCCTGAACACCAGCACTGGACGGTGCGCTGCCTGCAGGCCGAGCCGGCGCCGCCGCGCGCCGAGATTATCGGTGCGCGCGGGCCGTTCTCGCTGGACGAGGAACGCGCCCTGTTCGCCCGCCTGTGTTGCGACGTGCTGGTGAGCAAGAACAGCGGCAGCGCGTCCACCGAACCGAAGTTGCAAGTCGCCCGTGAGCTTGGATTGCCGGTGTTGCTATTACGTCGGCCGCAGTTGCCGGCGGTAACGCGGGAGTTCGCGGAGTTGGACGCTCTCTACGAGGCGCTGTCCCTGTAGGGCGGGTGAAACCCGCCAACGCCGGTCTGGCGGGTTGCACCCGCCCTACGCTTGCGATCGTCGCGGCGGTTGCATCGCGCTTTATCGATCCACCGCTTTGGTGGACGTGAAAAGCGACGTCCACCCTACGCACGCTGCTAGACTGCCGGCCCGTTTTGGAGACCGTCATGAGCCAAACCCCCTACGCCCGCGTTCTGTTCATCGGCCCCGGCCTGGGTCGTGGAGCCTCGGCCGAGCATCTGCGGCAGCGCATCGAAACGCTGCTTGGTGAAGCGCACCTGCATGACACGGAGCAGGATGGTTTCTGGCTGGCCATCGATGAGGCGCCACGCCCGCTGCTGGTGGTCGAGCTGGAGCCGCGCGCCGATGCTGCGCACCGCGACTGGCTGCGTGAACGTATCGCCGAGCGGGGCGACGGAGCCGAGGTGTTCGTGGTTTGCACGGCGCTGGAGGACATTTGGCTCGATGGACTGGGTGCGCTGTTGGCGCATCACGAAGCGCATCTCCCCTGTAGCGACGTACCGCCCGTGCCGGAGCACCACGCCTGGTCGCAGATTCCCCCGCATGCGCAGCGCCTGCTGCTGTGCAACGGCCCGCGCTGCACGCGCAAGGGCGCGCTGGGCCTGTGGAAAACCTTGCGCCAGCGGCTCAAGGCCGCCGGCAAGCTGGAGTGCGAGGGCGGTGTGCATATCACCCGCAGCCAGTGCCAGTTTCCCTGTGACCTGGGCCCGACCGCGAGCCTTTATCCACAGGGCGAGTGGTATGGCATCAAGGATGAGGCGGCGGTGATCCGCCTGGTCGATGAGCGCCTGGTGGCGGGTAGGGCGTTGCCGGAGCTGCGTATCGACGAGCAGGCTTAACGCCACCCTTTCGCGGCTGAAGCGCAATGCCGGTCAGTCGCTCCTGCAGAAGAGCAATCGCCACTAAAGCGCCTCCCACAAAATGTCCCGCGCCTTGACTTCAGTGGAGGCGGGTGGTCATATCCGCCCCGCTTCAGGTGTCTCACGCCGCCGCGCGTGAGGTGAAACGGGAAGTCGGTTCAAGTCCGACGCTGCCCCCGCAACGGTAAGCGAGCGACCGCATCGATACGCCACTGTGCGCCACGCGCATGGGAAGGCGATGCGTTCATGACCCTCGCAAGCCCGGAGACCGGCCTGGAGTCGTTTGTGTCTGGCAACCCGCGGTGGGCGGGCGTTGACTCCAGTAGGGAGCCCCGTGCCCCTGTCTGCTGTTGCGCATTTTCCATCGGATTGCCGTGCCTTTTCTCTTTGCGATGGAAGCAATATGGCGCGCCATTTCCGCTACAAGAACCTCTTTTCGTCATGCCTGAAAGAAGGGCCTGGGCTCGTTTTCAGCTACCTGCAAAACAAGATAATGTTATGTTATAACACTAAGATTATCGCTTCAGGCCAGGGTCATTCGCGGTCGTCACTGGCCGTTGCAAGCCCCGATTCCAACGCCTCGAAGCGACTCGACGAGCCTCTTCAACGCCCCGGAATTGTTCACGTGCAACACCTCTTGCGCTTCTGCTCTCTGCCATTGCTGGTCTTGGCTGGCGGTACCGCCCTGGCCGATGACTCCGCTGTCGATCTCCCCGCTGTCACCGTCCAGGCGCAAGCCGCGCAGGAGGGCGAGACCAGCCTGCACACGCCGACCACGGCTGGCTCGCGCCTCGACCTGTCGGCCCTGCAAACCCCGGCCAGCACCACCAGCCTGAGCGGCGCAGAGGTACGCGAACGCAACAACCTGACGGTGCAGGATGCGGTGACGCGTACAGCGGGTATCAGCGATATCGGTGCGCCCGGCAACGGTGGCACCGCGCTGTCGGCGCGCGGTTTCACCGGCCATGCCTCGGTGATGACGTTGTTCGATGGCATCCGCATGTACACCGGCATGGGCACCGTATCGTTCCCGCACGATCCGTGGATGGTCGAGCGTATCGACGTGCTGCGTGGCCCGGCCTCGGTGCTGTACGGCGAAGGCACCACGGGCGCGGTGGTCAACGTGTTGGCGAAGAAGCCCTTCGAGGGCGAGATCAAAAACCACGTGCGCTTCGGCTACGGCTCGTTCGACCGCAATCAGCAGGCGCTGGATAGCGGCGGTTCGCTGAGCGACACCCTGAGTTACCGCCTCAACTTCAACCGTGAGGCCAGCCATGGCTGGGTGGACCGCGACGACTCGCAGAACCTGGGCCTGAGCGCTGCGTTGCGCTGGCAGGTCAACGATGACCTGGCCTTCACCCTGGCTCACGACCAGGGCAAGTTGCAGCCTGGCAGCTATTTCGGTACCCCGTTGGTCGATGGCAAGTTGCGCGACAGCCTGCGCGAGAAAAACTACAACGTGCGTAACGCCGAGATCGCCTACCACGAGCAGTGGACGCGACTGACCAGCGACTGGACGCTTTCCGATCAGGTCAGCGCCAGCAACCAGCTTTACTACCTCAAAGCGCGCCGCTACTGGCGTAACGCCGAGAACTTCACCTGGGACGCCGCTCAGGGTCAGCTCAACCGCCGCGAACATCTGGAGATCAAGCACAACCAGGAACAGATCGGCGACCGCCAGACCTTCACTTTTAACCATTCGCTGTTTGGCTTGGCCAGCCGCACCCTGGTCGGTGGCGAGTTCAACCGCATCCGTTTCAACCTGGCCAACAACTCGCCCTACACCGATGTCGGCGGTGGTGAGCTCATCGACCCGTGGAACCCGGCGCCGGACTACTACCAGAGCCTCGATGCCTATCGCCCGCATTCGCGTAGCGAGACCCGGACCTTCGCCCTGTTCGCCGAGAACCAGCTGCAGCTCAGCGAGCGCTGGTCACTGGTCAGCGGCATTCGTCGTGACCAGAACCATATCGACCGTGACGACCTGCGTGCCGGCACCCGCTCCGATCGCAGCCTGAGCGGCGGCAACTGGCGTGCCGGTCTGGTCTTCGCTGTTACCCCGCACCTGTCGTTGTACGGCCAGTACTCCACCAGCGAGGACGGGGTGAACAACCTCATCACGCTCAATCCGGGCCAGCAGCAGATGGACCTCACCGAGTCCAGGCAGACCGAGTTCGGTCTCAAGCAGGCCTTCTGGGATGGGCGTGGCGAATGGACGCTGGCGGCCTACCACATCGTCAAGAAGAAGCTGCTCAGCCGCGAAACCCCGACCTCGCCGACCGTGCAGGTCGGTCAGCAGTCGTCCGATGGTCTGGAGGCGACCCTGGAGCTGGCGCTCGACGGTGGCTGGCAGGTATCGGCCAACGCCGCGTTGGTGCGCGCCGAATACGATGACTTCGTCGAAGGCGGCGGTGATCGTAGCGGTAATCGACCGACCGATGTGCCGCGGCGCACTGCCAACCTGTGGCTGAGCAAGGATCTGGGCCGGGGAGTGGATGCCGGCATCGGCGCTCGCTATGTCGATGCCCGTTACGCCAATACGGCCAACACCGTGAAGGTGCCGGGCTATACCGTGGTCGACGCCACTCTCGGCTGGCAGGTGCAGCCGGACGTACGCCTGGGGCTTGAGTTGAACAACCTGTTCGATCGCACCTACGCCCGTAACCAGATGCACGATGGCCAGCAGTGGCTGCTCGGTGAGCCGCGCTCGTTCTTCGTCACCGCGGACTACAGCTTCTGATGGACCGTTTTCGTCTGCGCCAATTGAGCTGGTCACCGGATGGGCAGCGCACGCTGCTCGATGGCATCGACCTGGCCGTCGGCGACGGCGAGCTGGTGGGGCTGATCGGCCCCAATGGCAGCGGCAAGACCAGCCTGCTGCGCTGCGCCTACCGCTTCCAGCGGCCCAGTGCGGGTAGCGTCGAACTGGACGGCGAGGCGCTGTGGCAGCTCTCGCCGCGCTGGAGTGCGCAGCGGGTGGCGGTGGTGCTGCAGGAGTTTCCCCAGGACTTCGGCCTGCGTGTGGAGGAGGTGGCGGCCATGGGCCGCACGCCGCACAAGGGCCTGTTCGATGGCGACGATGCCGAGGATCGCCGTCTGGTCGACGAGGCGCTGGCACGCGTTGGCCTCGGCGGCCTGGCGCAACAGCCGTTCGCGCGACTGTCCGGTGGCGAGAAGCAACGCGCGTTGCTGGCTCGCGCTCTGGTGCAGCAGCCGCAACTGTTGATCCTCGACGAGCCGACCAACCACCTTGACCCGCGTTACCAGCTGGAGCTGCTGCGGCAGATCAAAGCGCTGGGCCTGGCGACCCTGGCCAGCTTCCACGACCTCAACCTGGCAGCGGCCTTCTGCGACCGTCTGTGCGTGCTCGACCAAGGCCGTCTGGTGGCCGCCGGTACACCCGCCGAGGTGCTGAGCGCCGAGTTGCTGCAGCAGGTGTTCGGCGTGCAGGCGTTGGTCGATACCCATCCACAGGCGGGTTACCCGCGCATTACCTGGATTGTTTGATGAAGCGTTTACGCACGGTTGCATCTGTAGGAGCGAGCTCTGCTCGCGAACCCTGGGGATCGACAAAAGCTTCGCGAGCAGAGCTCGCTCCTACACTCGTTGGCGCGGTTTTGCTGGCGTTGGCCAGCCCTACTTGGGCCGTCACCGTCACCAGCTGCGACCGTCAGGTAACCATCGAGCAGCCGCCACAGCGGGCGGTCAGCCACGACATCACCCTGACCGCCATGCTCCTGGCCCTGGGCCTGAAAGAACGCATGGTCGGCTATAGCGGCGTCAGCGGCTGGAAGACGCCGACGCCGGAGCTGCAGGCCGATCTGGATGATCTGCCCGAGCTGGCGGCGCGCTATCCGTCGCTGGAGAACCTGCTCGATGCTGGCGCTGACTTCTTTTTCGCCGGCTGGAACTACGGCATGCGCATCGGCGGCGAGGTCACCCCGGCCAGCCTGGAGCGCTTCGGCATTCCGGTGTATGAACTCAGCGAATCCTGCGCGCACGTCACGCCTGGCCGCGTCGCCAGCCTCGACGACGTTTACAACGACCTGCGCAACCTCGGCCGCATCTTCGCCGTCGAGGCACGTGCCGATGACCTGGTGCACGCCATGCAGGCGCGTGTGGCGGCAGTCGACGCGCGCCTGGGCCAGCAGCCTACACGGCCGCGGGTGTTCGTCTACGACAGCGGTGAAGACGTGCCTTTCAGCGCCGGACGCTTGGGCATGCCGCAACCGCTGATCGAGGCGGCCGGTGGGCGCAACGTGATGGACGGGGTGGCGGCCAACTGGATGAAGGTTGGCTGGGAGTCGGTGGTCGAGCAGGACCCGGAGCTGATCCTGATCGTCGACTACGGCGAGCGCACGGCGGCGCAGAAGCGTGATTTCCTCCTGCAGCATCCTGCCTTGCAAGGCGTGACGGCGATCCGCGAACGACGCTTCGTGGTGCTGTCCTACCTGGCCGTCACGCCGAGCCTGGAGAACGCGACGGCCATCGAGACCCTGGCGACGGCGCTGCATCCCGAGGTCTTCACCCCGTGAGTCGATTTCGTCTGTTGCTGCTCGGTTTGAGCGTGCTGCTGGTGCTGTCCTGCGCCATCTCGCTGGGTTTCGGCGCGGCGCAGGTACCGCTCGAGCGGGTGCTGGCGATCCTCGACCAGCACCTGTTCGGCATCCTGCCCGAGGCAGCGGTGAGCCTCGGCCAGGACAGCATCGTCTGGCAATTGCGCGCGCCGCGTGTGCTGCTTGGCGCACTGGTGGGCGCTGGGCTGGCGCTGGTGGGTACGGCGTTGCAGGCGGCAACGCGTAATCCGCTGGCCGACCCGCACCTGCTCGGCGTCAGTTCCGGCGCGGCCTTCGGTGCAGTGGTGGTGGTGCTCTACCTGGGCGAGTTCGCCGGCCTGCTCAGCCTGCCGCTGGCAGCCTTTGCCGGTGCGCTGACGAGCATGCTGCTGGTGCTGGCCATCGCCAGTCGTAGCGGCCGGCTGGAGAGTGACCGCCTGCTGCTGGCCGGGGTGGCGGTGTCGTTCGTGATGATGGCGGCGAGCAACCTGCTGCTGTACCTGGGCAACCCACACGCGGCCAGCTCGGTGCTGTTCTGGATGCTCGGAGGCCTCGGTCTGGCGCGCTGGGAGCTACTCTGGCTGCCGGCGCTGTGCCTGGCGTTGGCGTTGGCTGTACTGCTCGGCCTGGGCCGCGCGCTGAACGCGCTGATGGCTGGCGAGCAGAGCGCCGTGAGCCTGGGCCTGGAGCCCCGCCGCGTGCGCCTTTTGGTGTTCGTGGTGGCCTCATTACTCACCGGCGTGCTGGTGTCGCTGTCCGGCGCCATCGGTTTCGTCGGCCTGATGCTGCCGCACGTGGCGCGCTTTCTGGTCGGCGCCGAGCACCGTCGCGTGTTGCCGGTGGCGGCGCTGCTGGGGGCGCTGTTCCTGGTCTGGGTCGATGTCGCCGCGCGCACCTGGCTGGCGCCGCAGGACCTCCCCATCGGCATCGTCACTGCCGCCATCGGCGGGGTGTTCTTCGTCGCTCTACTGCGTCGGCGCTGAGGCGCTGAAATTTTTCAATCCTGCTGTAACGCTGGCTCGCCTCGTTGCTCTAGTTCAATGCCGGCACGCAAAACACCTTAGCCCGGCTAACCCAGATCATCCGAGGATACGCACATGACCATGAAATCCACCGCTGCTACTGGTGCCGCTATCGCCTTCGCTGCTGCCAGCATGTTCGCTGCTTTCTCCAGCACCGTAGCAGTGGCCGAGGAAGCCAAAGTACATTGTTACGGCGTCACGTCCTGCAAAGGCCAGAATGATTGCAAAACCGCCGAAAACAGCTGCAAAGGCCAGGGTGCTTGCAAAGGTCACGGCTTCAAATCGATGACCCTCGCTGAGTGCAATGCCGCAAAAGGTACTGTCGGCGAGTAAGTGAGCCGGGGCGGCCGCCGTGCGGTTGCCCCGCATCACCCTGCAAGGAGCCAGCGATGAATGCTCAACGCGGCAATCTGGGTTTCGGCCTGGGCCTGCGCAGCACCTACTACCAAGCCATTCTCGAGCAGCAGCCGGCCATCGACTGGTTCGAGATCGTCTCGGAAAATTACCTGGTAGCGGGCGGCAAGGCCCTCTACTTTCTCGATGCCATCGGCGAGCAATACCCGCTGGTGATGCATGGCGTGTCGCTGTCGATTGGCGGCCCTCATGAGTTGGACCGCGACTACCTGCGTCAGCTCAAGCACCTCGCCACGCGCGTGCAGCCGGCATGGATCTCCGATCACCTGTGCTGGAGCCAGGGCAATGCCCACCAGTTGCATGACCTGCTGCCGCTGCCCTACACCGAGGAAAGCCTGCAGCATGTGGCCGCACGGGTGCTCCAGGTGCAGGACGTGATCGAACGGCCGCTGGTGCTGGAAAACGTTTCCAGCTATTTGCGTTGCGCCGATGATCAGTTCAGCGAATGGCAGTTTCTCGCTGCGCTCAGCGAACTGAGCGGCTGCGAGCTGTTGCTGGACGTCAACAATGTCTACGTCAGTGCGCGCAACCACGGCTTTGATGCCTGGACCTTTATCACCAGCCTGCCCAAGCAGCGTATCCGTCAGTTGCACCTGGCTGGCCACAGCGACTACGGCAGCTACCTGATCGACACCCATGATCAGCCGGTCAGTGATCCGGTCTGGCAGCTTTATCAACGCACCCTGCAGCACCTCGGGCCGGTGTCCACGCTGCTGGAGCGTGACGATCATTTTCCCGACCTGGATGTGCTGCTCGACGAGTTGAACACTGCGCGTCGATTTGCCGCCCAGGCGCTACAAGGCACGCCGCAATGCGTCTGAGTGAATGGCAGGCGCAGGTGCAGGCCTACCTGCTGGGCCGCGCTGCCCAGCCCAACCCGGCGCTGCGCGCCAGTCTGCTGGGTAGCGCGACGCTGAGTGCCGAACAGGGCCTGGCGATTTACCACAACGCCTACCGCGCGCGTCTGCTCGAAGCGTTACGGGGTGATTATCCGGCGGTGCACGGCTGGCTCGGTGATGAGGAATTCGATGCTCTGGCCCTGGCCTATCTCGATGCGCACCCCTCGCAGCATTTCAGCTTGCGCTGGCTCGGTGCGCAGCTGGCTGACTTTATCGACGGCTATCTGGTACCGGCCCAGGCTGCGCCGCTCAGCGAACTGGCGCGGCTGGAATGGGCCTTTACCCTGGCCTTCGATGCGCCTGATGGCCTGCCCCTGAGTCTGACGCAAATGGCCGAACTGCCGGCCGAAGACTGGCCGACACTGCAAGTCCGCCTGCTGCCGAGCGTGCAGTGGCTGGTTTGTCGGCATAACAGCCTGGCGCTCTGGCGCGCGTGCAAGGAGCAGGGCGATTTCCCCGGCAGTCAGCCGCTGGAGGAGGTGGAGACCTGCGTGATCTGGCGCGATCAGCTGATTACCCGCTATCGCAGTCTGGCGGCCGATGAAGCGGCGGCATTGCGGGGCATGACCGTGCACGGCTGGAGCTTCGCCGAACTGTGCGGCGAGCTGGCGCATCTCGGTAAACAGGCGCCAGCTCAGGCGGTAGGCTGGTTGCGTCAGTGGCTGGCTGACGGCCTGCTGCAGCGGGTCGATAGCGCCCAGTCCTGACCGCTGCCATAGGCTGTGCAATCTGGCCGCGGATTCAGGCGTGTCCGTGCCACGCACGCCGTTAGTCGCCGCAATCGAACCCGGTGAGAGGGGCCAGGTCATCTGCATCAGGCCCCTGCAAAACACGCCTGGCCGGGAGGGACAATCATGTTTGCGCAATTGCCCACCGCACTTCGTGATCTCCAGCTACCGCTGCGCCTGAAACTCTGGGACGGCAAACAGTTCGACCTGGGGCCGAAACCCCGGGTGACGCTGGTGGTGAAAGATCCCAGCCTGGTCACGCAACTGGCGCATCCCAGCCTGGATGCCTTGGGCGCCGCCTACGTCGAAGGCCGGGTGGAGCTGGAAGGCTCCATCGCAGACGCCATCGAGGTCGGCGATGCGCTGAGTTCGGCGCTGCTCGGTGACGAATCCGCCCCGGTGGAACTCGCCACCCGCCACGACAAGCACAGCGATGCCGAAGCCATCAGCTACCACTACGACCTGTCCAACGACTTCTACCGCCTGTGGCTGGACCGCGACATGGTCTACTCCTGCGCCTACTTCGAAACCGGCCAAGAAGACCTCGACCAAGCCCAGCAGGCCAAGCTGCGCCATCTGTGCCGCAAGCTGCGCCTGCAGCCAGGCGACAGGCTGCTCGACGTCGGTTGTGGCTGGGGCGGGCTGGCGCGTTTCGCCGCGCGCGAGTTCGGCGCCGACGTCTACGGCATCACCCTCAGCCAAGCGCAGCTGGAGCTGGCGCGTCAGCGTGTGGTCGAGGAGGGGCTGGGCGAGCGGGTGACCCTGGAGCTGCTCGACTACCGCGACCTGCCGCAGGACGGCCGCTTCGACAAGGTGGTCAGCGTCGGCATGTTCGAGCACGTTGGCCACGCCAATCTGCCGCTGTACGCCCAGCGCCTGTTCGGTGCGGTCCGGCCCGGCGGTCTGGTGATGAACCATGGCATCACCTCGCGTTTTACCGATGGTCGTCCGGTCGGCCGTGGTGCGGGTGAGTTCATCGATCGCTACGTGTTCCCGCAGGGCGAGCTGCCGCACCTGGTGACCATCAGCAAGGCGCTCAGCGAGGCGGGGCTGGAGATCGTCGACGTGGAGAGTCTGCGTCTGCACTATGCGCGCACGCTGCACCTGTGGAGCCAAGGCCTGGAGCGGCAGCTGCAGAGCGCCGCGCAGTGGGTACCGGAAAAGTCTCTGCGTATCTGGCGCCTATACCTGGCCGGCTGCGCTTACGGCTTCCAGCATGGCTGGATGAACCTGCATCAGATCCTGGCGGTGAAGTCACACGACGACGGCAGCCACGATCTGCCGTGGACGCGCGCCGACCTTTATTCATGATGGGGTAACATGCGGCTCGTCTTGATTCCGCGAGCCGCCCATGCCCTTGCCGCAGCGCCCCCGCTATCGCTACCGCGTTCTGCTCACCGTTCTGGCGATTGCCGCCGGCTTGCTGGTGAGCCTGTGGCTGGGTGGTCGTTATGCCGAGCAGCGGGCCTGGGACGAGCGCAGCGTCGAGGCGCGCGGGCAGTTGCAGCTGTATGCCCAATCCATTCGCACCCTGGTCGAGCGCTTCAGCTCGGTGCCCGAGGTGCTGGCGCTGGACAGTGACATCCGCAGCCTGCTGCGCGCGCCACATGATCGCCAGTTGCGTTTGGCCCTGAACCAGCGCCTGGAGCGCCTCAACGCCGCCGCTGGTTCCACCGTTCTGTACCTGCTCGATGCCCAGGGCGAAACCCTGGTGGCCAGCAACTGGCGTGACTGGAGCAGCTTCGTCGGCAACAACTACGCCTTCCGCCCGTACTTCCAGAACGCCGTGCGTGATGGCGGTGCGCGCTACTTCGCGGTGGGCGTGACCACCGGTATTCCCGGCTACTTCCTTTCCCATGTGGTGCGCGATGACAAGGGCGAGCTGCTCGGCGTGCTGGTGGTCAAGCTGGAGCTGGAAGACCTGCAGCGCGAATGGGTCGGCCAGCCGGGCGTGCTGATGGTCGCCGACAGCTATCAGGTGGTGATACTCAGCAACAAGCCGATCTGGCGCTTCCGCGCCCTGCAACCACTCGACGAACAGGCGCGTGCCGAGCTCGTTGAGGTGCGTCGCTACGCCGAGCAGGCGTTGCAGCCGCTCGCCCATGAGGTACATCGGCAAATCGACAAGGATGCGGACTGGGCGCGGGTCGACGGCCCCGACGGCAATCGCGATTACCTCTGGCAGCGCCTGTACATGCCTGAAGAAGGCTGGACGCTGCACCTGCTCAGCGAGCCGGTCGGCCTGGCCGATAGCGTGCGCAGCTATCGCCTGGCCGCTGCCGGCGTGTGGATGACGTTCGCCTTCCTGTTGCTGTTCCTTGCCCAGCGGCGCAAGAACCAGCGTTTGCAGGCCGGCATTCGCGAGCGCCTGGAGCGTGAGGTGGCACTGCGCACCGCCGAGCTGCGCGAGGCTCAGGACGGCCTGGTGCATGCCGCCAAGATGGCCGCGTTAGGGCAGATGTCGGCGGCCCTGGCGCACGAGATCAACCAGCCGCTGACTGCTCTGCAGATGCAGCTCGGCAGCCTGCGCCTGCTGCTCGACAGTGGTCGGCCGGAAGCGGTGCGCGACGGCCTGCAGCGCATCGACGGCCTGCTGCAGCGCATGGCCGCGCTGACCGGCCACCTGAAGACCTTCGCCCGCAAGACACCGGCTGGCCTCAGCGAGCGCCTGTGCCTAGGTGATGTGCTGGAGCAGGCGCTGCAACTGCTGGCGCCGCGCATGCGCAGTGAGCAGGTGGAGTTACGCACGCAGATCGACGATGACGCCGAAGTGCTCGGTGATGCGATTCGCATCGAGCAGGTGATTCTCAACCTGCTGCATAACGCCCTCGATGCCATGGCCGACAGCGAGTCGCGGATTCTTCTGGTGCATATCGCCCGTGAGGACGCTGGCTGCCTGCTCAGCGTCGAGGACAGCGGCGGTGGTATCGCCGAGGAGACCCTCGGCCGCGTGTTCGAACCCTTCTTCACCACCAAGCCGGTGGGGCAGGGGCTGGGGCTCGGGCTGGCGGTGTCCTACGGTATCGTGCGCGATCTTGGCGGCACGCTGGAGGCGCACAACGGCGAGCTGGGCGCGGTGTTCAGCATGAGGCTGCCGGCAGCGCCGTAGAGCCTATTCACGGCGGTGTTGCGGCTGGTGCGCACGGCGAACCTACGAACTGCGCGCCAGATCCCAGGCTGCGCCGTGCGAACCGGTCGTTGCCCCGGATTGCATTCGTCGGGCTACACTGCCCGCCGTTCTCAAGAGGAGGTGCCATGAGCGCTCAGGTCATAGTGGTCGACGATGAAGCGGCGATTCGCGAGGCAGTGCAGCAGTGGCTGGAACTGTCCGGCTTCGAGGTACGCGCCTGCGCCAGTGCGAGCGAGGCCCTGGCCCTGGTCGACCGCGACTTCCCCGGCATTGTTGTCAGCGACGTGCGCATGCCCGGCAGTGATGGGCTGCAACTGCTCGACAAGCTGCTGCAGATCGACAGCGACCTGCCGGTGATCCTCGTTACTGGCCATGGCGACGTGCCCATGGCGGTGCAGGCGCTGCGCCAGGGCGCCTATGACTTCATCGAGAAACCCTTCACCCCAGAGCGCCTGCTCGACAGCGTGCGCCGTGCCCTGGATAAGCGTCGGCTGGTCTGCGAGAACCGCCAGCTGCGTCGGCAGGTGGCCGACAAGGGCCGTATCGAGAGCCAGCTGATCGGCATTTCCCGGCCGATGGAAAACCTGCGTCGGCAGATCCTCGAACTGGCCGGCACCTCGGTCAACGTGCTGATTCGCGGTGAAACCGGCAGCGGCAAGGAGCGTGTAGCGCGTAGCCTGCACGACTTCAGCTCACGGGCCAGCAAGGCCTTCGCCGCGCTCAACTGTGCGGCGATTCCGGAGACCATATTCGAGAGCGAGCTGTTCGGTCACGAGAGCGGGGCCTTCACCGGCGCCCAGGCCAAGCGCATCGGCCGCATCGAGCATGCCGACGGCGGCACGCTGTTCCTCGACGAGGTGGAGAGTCTGCCGCTGGCGCAACAGGTCAAGTTGCTGCGCGTGCTGCAGGAAAAAACCCTGGAACGCCTCGGTTCGAACAAGAGCATTCAGGTCGACCTGCGGGTGATCAGCGCGGCCAAGCCGGACCTGCTCGACGAGGTCAAGGCCGGGCGCTTCCGCGAGGACCTGGTGTACCGCCTGAACGTCGCCACCCTGCATATTCCGCCGCTGCGCGAGCGTCGCGAGGATATTCCGCTGCTGTTCGAGCATTTCGCCCACGAGGCGGCGCTGCGTCATGGTCGCGAAGCGCCGCCGCTGGCGCCGAGCGAACTGGCGCGGCTGCTCGGGCATGACTGGCCGGGCAACGTGCGTGAGCTGATCAACGCCGCCGAGCGCCATGCGCTGGGGCTTTCCAGCCCGCCGCCGGCCGAGCGCTTTGCCGGCCAGGCTCTGGCGCAACAGATGGAGGCCTTCGAGGCGCAGTGCCTGCATAACGCGCTGCTGCAGTGCCAGGGCAATATCGCCGCAGTGATGGAAATGCTGCAGCTGCCGCGGCGCACCCTCAACGAAAAAATGCAGCGTCATGGACTGGCGCGCGGTGAATACCTGCCAGGCGGCGAAGAGTAGGGCACGCTGTAGGAGCCGGCTTGCCGGCGATCTTGGGCGGGCGGCTCACCTTGAGATGTTCTGAAAAGGCCACTTATCGTCACTCCCGCGGAGTCGGGAGCTCTGGTAATTTGCAGATTCTGGGTACCCGCCTGCGCGGGCATGACGGTTTCCCTTGATCTGTGGCAGCCCCGCCCGGAGGCGAAGCGTTTGGGTAGGCGCTTGGCATTGCGCGATGGCCACCATTCGCCGCGGGGCGCGGCTCCTACAGGGGACGTGACGTGATAGGCGGAATTCTGCCTATGCCCTCGTGAGGGTAAGCGGTTTACCGCTCAGTGACCCATCGGTCCTTATATTAAACCTCTCTAAATCGGGCTTTTCAGGCCCTGGCACGGCATCTGCTATGACAGTTGCAGCCGTGCAGCATCTTGCCGACGCGGCGACCATAAAAACGACAAGAGGTCAGCCCATGAACTGCCATGCCCCTCGCGCCATGCCGCACTCGCTGCCGTGCATGGGCCGCCTTCCTACCGCGCCCGCCGCGGCTCTTGTCCGACGCTGCACCCTGCGCTGCTGATCGCGCAACGTCGACGTCGCCTGTGCGACGTCGTCTAGAGTGAAACTCTGCATATAGCCAATAACAACGACGGAGATACTTCCATGCGACTGACCAAGAAAATCAGCCTGTTCGCCGCTGCCGCGGCCATCACTGCCAGCACCGCAGTGCTCGCTGCCCCGACCTTCATCAACGTGCTCACCGGCGGTACCAGCGGTGTGTACTACCCGATTGGCGTGGCCCTTTCGCAGCTGTACAGCAACGGCATCGAAGGCTCCAAGACCTCGGTCCAGGCGACCAAGGCGTCGGTGGAAAACCTCAACCTGCTCGAAGCCGGTCGCGGTGAGCTGGCTTTCGCCCTCGGTGACTCGGTCGCCGATGCCTGGAACGGCGTCGAAGACGCTGGCTTCAAGGCGCCGCTGAAGAAGATCCGCGCCATCGCCGGTACCTACCCGAACTACATCCAGATCGTTGCCAACGCTGAATCCGGCATCAAGACCCTGGAAGACCTCAAGGGCAAGCGCATCTCCGTCGGCGCACCGAAGTCCGGTACCGAGCTCAATGCCCGCGCCATCTTCGAAGCCGCTGGCCTGACCTACAAGGACATGGGCAAG
This sequence comes from Pseudomonas sp. YY-1, assembly GCF_002843095.1. NCBI lineage: Bacteria > Pseudomonadati > Pseudomonadota > Gammaproteobacteria > Pseudomonadales > Pseudomonadaceae > Pseudomonas > Pseudomonas sp. YY-1. Next base: position 107,219 of record NZ_PJLX01000008.1, read on the forward strand.
GTCGAGTTCCTGCCGTACGCCGAGTCGGTCGAGCTGATCAAGAACCGTCAGCTGGACGCCACCCTGCAGTCCTCCGGTCTGGGTATGGCCGCCATCCGTGACCTGGCCTCGACCATGAAGATCAGCTTCGTCGCCATCCCGGCTGAAGTGACCGCGAAGATCGACAACGCCGCTTACGAGGCTGCCACCATTCCGGCTGGCACCTACGACGGTCAGGACGCTGATGTGCCCACTGTTGCCATCACCAACATCCTGGTCAGCCATGAAGGCGTTTCCGACGAAGTCGCCTACCAGATGACCAAGCTGATGTTCGACAACCTCGGCCGTCTGGGCACCGCTCACTCTGCGGCCAAGGACATCAAGCTGGAAACCGCTGCCAAGAACCTGCCGATCCCGCTGCACCCGGGTGCCGAGCGCTTCTACAAGGAAGCCGGCGCGCTGTAATGACGGCTCGGACCGCGGCGAGCCCGCCGCGGTCCGGTCTTCACAGAATCGCGAATAAAACCGGCGCCCATAGGCGGTAGGTTTTGTTGGCGACTCTGTCTCCGCAATCGAAGTAGTCATGAGGTTTGCACTCCATGAGTGAAGAAAACAACGGCCTGGCCGCCAGCCCGTCCGACTGGCCGAAGGCGCTCTTTGCCGTCGCCCTGCTGTTCTCCATCTTCCAGATCGTCACCGCGGCCTTTCACCCGGTGTCGACCCAGGTATTGCGTGCGGTGCACGTTGGCTTTCTGCTGCTGCTGGTGTTCATAAGCTTTCCGGCGCTCGGCAAGGGCCGTCCGTGGCAACCGCTGGCCTGGCTGCTGGGCCTGGCCGGCATGGCCACGGCCATCTACCAGTGGTACTTCGAGGCGGACCTGATTCAACGTTCCGGTGACCTGACCACCGACGACATGATCATCGGCCTGACCCTGATCGTGCTGGTGTTCGAAGCTGCGCGCCGGGTCATGGGTATCGCCCTGCCGATCATCTGCGCGCTGTTCCTTGCCTACGGCATGCTCGGCCAGTACCTGCCGGGCGACCTGATGCACCGTGGCTACGGGCTCGATCAGATCGTCAACCAGCTGTCGTTCGGCACCGAAGGTCTGTATGGCACCCCGACCTATGTGTCGGCCACCTACATCTTCCTGTTCATCCTGTTTGGCGCCTTCCTCGAGCAGGCCGGGATGATCAAGCTGTTCACAGACTTCGCCATGGGCCTGTTCGGCCATAAGGTCGGCGGCCCGGCCAAGGTGTCGGTGGTGTCCTCGGCGCTGATGGGCACCATCACCGGTTCCGGCGTGGCCAACGTGGTTACCACCGGCCAGTTCACTATCCCGCTGATGAAGCGTTTCGGCTACCGCCCGGCCTTCGCCGGTGGCGTCGAAGCGACCTCGTCGATGGGCAGCCAGATCATGCCGCCGATCATGGGCGCCGTGGCCTTCATCATGGCCGAGACCATCAACGTACCCTTCTTCGAAGTGGCCAAGGCCGCGTTGATCCCGGCGCTGCTGTACTTCGGCTCGGTGTTCTGGATGGTTCACCTAGAGGCCAAGCGCGCCAACCTGCGCGGTCTGCCCAAGGACGAATGCCCGAACCCGTGGAAGGCCGTGCGTGAACGCTGGTTCCTGCTGATCCCGCTGTTCATCCTCATCTACCTGCTGTTCTCCGGCCGTACCCCGCTGTTCTCCGGTACCGTCGGCCTGGCGCTGACCGCCATGGTTATCCTCGGCTCGGCGATCATCCTGCGGGTGTCGTCGAAGGCCATGCGCTTTGCCTTCTGGATCGCCCTCGGCGTGCTCTGCGCCGGCTTCTTCCAGCTGGGTATCGGCGTGGTGTTCGGCGTCATCGCCGCGCTGGTGGCGATCTGCTGGTTCGTCAAAGGCGGCCGTGAAACCCTGACCCTGTGCCTGCACGCGCTGGTCGAAGGTGCGCGTCATGCCGTACCGGTCGGTATCGCCTGCGCCTTGGTCGGCGTGATCATCGGTGTGGTGTCGCTGACCGGGGTGGCGTCCACCTTCGCCGGCTACATCCTCGCCATCGGCCAGGACAACCTGTTCCTGTCGCTGGTGCTGACCATGCTCACCTGCCTGGTGCTGGGCATGGGCATTCCGACCATCCCCAACTACATCATCACCAGCTCGATTGCCGCACCGGCACTGCTGGAACTAGGTGTACCGCTGATCGTCTCGCACATGTTCGTCTTCTACTTCGGCATCATGGCCGACCTCACGCCGCCGGTAGCGCTGGCCTGCTTCGCCGCAGCGCCGATCGCCAAGGAGCGTGGTCTGAAGATCAGCTTCTGGGCGGTGCGCATCGCTGTCGCAGGCTTCGTCGTGCCGTTCATGGCGGTCTACTCGCCAGCGCTGATGCTGCAGGGCGATAGCTTGCTGGCGACGGTCTACGTCGGTCTCAAAGCGATGCTGGCCATCGGTATCTGGGGCGCCGTATTCACTGGCTACCTGCAGGCCAAGCTGACCTGGTGGGAGCGCATCCTCGGTCTGGCCGCTGGCGCCAGCCTGATTCTCGCCACCCCGATCAGTGACGAAATCGGCTTTGTCCTCAGTGCCATCTTCATCGCACAGCACTTCTGGCGCGCCCGTCGCGCCGAGGCAGCGACGGCGTGATCGGTCTGTGCCTGGGGTTGGCCGGCGCGGTGTGGGCAGAGTTGCCCACGCCGTCCTTCACCCTGGCCTGGACACACACCATCGAGAAGATTCGCTGGGAAGAGGATTACCGCGTCACCGCCGAGGGCCTGGTTCTCGGTGAGGCGCGGGTCAAGGGTTCCGGCGCCGGAATGGAAATTCCCGACGGCGCCGAACTGCGCAATGGCAGCTGGCACTACCAGCGTCAGCTACCGCCTTTGCAACCTCTGCGAGTCGGGCGTACGCCTGAGGCCGGGGATTACCAACTGTGTTTCAACCAGCGTTGTCGCCCGATGAGCGACTGGCTCGGCCCGCCAAAAGCGAGCCAGCCGGCGTTGGAACTCTGGAGTTGTGAGCTGAGCTCCCCCGCGGCTGACGCGGGCTAGGTTCGCCAGAGCGGACCCAGGCTTCCGGCGCCACAAGTGCCGGCTGGAACTGTCCACAATCTGCTGCGCGTCGGTCCTGCTGCGTTAAAAACAGGCGAGTAATGCTCATGTACAGCTCGTACACTGCGCTTCCTCGCCTGTTTCTGCCTTGCATGACTCTAGCTCGCGAGATCGTGAACAGCTCCAAAAAAGAACCCCCCATGCGGCGCAAGCCTGTGGGGGTTTTGTTCATCTGCGGCCTGCAGGGCTATGCGCGCTACGAATCTTATGCGTTGATGAACTGTCCAAATCGTCGCGGGGCGTGACTCTTGTTGGAGTGACGGCTCGATGCCCTGGTCTCGCCGAGGCGCCGTCGGCTTGGCCTACTATCCGCTCAGGAGACCTGTCATGCGCATTCTTTATCGTACCGCTCTACCTCTTGCTCTCTGCCTGTCGCCCGTGGTGGCTAGCGCCGTAGAGCTGCAGCCCGGTGTCTGGGAGGTCAGCGCGCACAACATGCAAGTCGGCGGTCAGGCCATGCCGGGCATGGATCAGATCCTTGCGCAGATGCAGAACCTGCCGCCGGCGCAGCGCCAGATGATGGAAGGCATGATGGCCGAGCGCGGTGTGAAACTCGGTGCCGGTGGGGTGCAAATCTGTCTGACCGAAGAGCAGATCAAGTCGCAGGACATTCCCCTGCAGGACCCCAACTCTGGTTGTAACCAGCAGATCACCGAACGCAGCGGCAACCTGTGGAAATTCCGCTTCACCTGCCCGGATGCGCAAGGCGAGGGGGAGACCCGCTTCGTCAGCGACAAGGAGTTCACCACCCAGGTCAAAGGCACCTACAAGGGCCAGCCGAGCAGCATGGAGAGCCAAGCCCGCTGGATGGGGGCGGATTGCGCCACTCTCAAAGGCAACTGAGATACAGCTGAAGATGTAAATTATTCGTATTGACTTGGTGAGGCGCCTGCTGCGAGAATTTTGTCGCTAATTATTTGCATTTGCGATTGGCAAATGTCTGCCAGGGAGGCATTCGGCTGCGAAGGGACTGCCAGCGGCTATCGACAGCGCATCAGGAGATCCTCCCTTGTTCAGCAGAAAAACCCACCTGGCCGTGGCGATTGCGGCCGCCTGCAGTTTCAACCATGCCGTGGCCAGTGAGCAGGAGCAGCTCGAGCTCGATGCCCAGACCGTGGTCGGCGACAGTGCAGCGGCCGAGGTCGACAGCTACAAGTCCACGCCCAGCAGTGCTGCGACCAAGCTCGACCTGACCCCGCGGCAGACGCCGCAGTCGATTTCCACCCTGAGCAGCGCCCAGCTGCGCGACTTCAAGCTCACCAGCGTCAACGATGCGCTCAAGGCCGTGCCGGGCGTGCAGGTGCAGGAAGTCGAAACCGACCGCACCTACTACACCGCTCGCGGCTTCGACATCACCAACTTCCAATACGACGGCATCTCCGTGCCCTTCGTCTACGGCAACGTCGAGGGTGATCTGGATACCGCCATGTATGAACGAGTGGAGGTGATTCGCGGCGCCAACGGCCTGATGTCCGGTACCGGCAACCCCTCGGCGACGGTCAATTTCGTGCGCAAGCGACCCACGCTGGCACCGCAGGCGCGCGTCGATCTGACGGCCGGCTCCTGGGATAAGCGGCGTATCGACACCGACGTATCCGGTGCGCTGACCGATGCCGGCAACATCCGCGGCCGCGTGGTGTATGCCAACGAAAACAAGAACTCCTACCTCGACCGCTACTCGCGTGAGAAGAACGTGTTCCATGGTGTGCTGGAGTTCGATCTGGATGACCGTACTCTCTTCACCCTCGGCCACACCCTGCAGACCAGCGACGCCAACTCGCCGATGTGGGGGGCGTTGCCGCTGGTCTATCAGGACGGTGGCAAGACCGACTATTCGCGCTCTACCAGCACCGCGACCGATTGGGCCTACTGGGACAACCAGGAAAATCGCACCTTTGCCGAGCTGGCGCACACCTTCGACAATGGCTGGCAGGCCAAGACAGTGGTCACCCGTGTCGAGAAGAAGAGCGATGGCTCGATGTTCTATGTCTACGGCACGCCGAACCGCCAGACGGGTGCAGGCCTGTATTCCTATCCGTCCGAATACAACGAAAAGAACAAGCAGCTGATCGTCGATCTGCAGGCCAGTGGCCCTTTCAATCTGGGCGGTCGTCAGCACGAAGCGGCCTTGGGTGGCAGCTGGTCGCGCTCCGAACTTGAGGATCTGTCCTGGTACGACTCCAGCACCGGCACCATGCTGCCGCCGCTGGAGCAGTGGACCGGCAATTATCCGAAGCCCCTTAACGATAACGGCAGCAACGGCAGTGACTTCACCGACCGCATGAAGAGTGTCTACGGTGCAGCACGTTGGAGCCTGACCGATGATTTGAGCCTGATCACTGGCGCTCGCGTGGTCGATGTGAAGAGCGATGGCACCAACTATGGCCTGGCCAAGTCGTCGAAGAACAGCGGCAAGGTCGTACCTTACGCGGGCATCGTTTACGACATCACCGATCAGTACTCGGTCTACGCCAGCTACACCGAGATCTTCACCCCGCAGACCAAGAACGATGTGAGTGGCTCGCGTCTGGCTCCCCTGGAGGGCGTGAACTACGAAGCCGGTATCAAGGGTGAACTGTTCGACGACAAGGTCAACGTTTCCCTGGCGGTATTCCGTACCGAACAGGACAACTTCGCCGAGCAGGCCGGCATGAATGGTTCGGTGGCTTACTACCGCGCCATCGAAGGCCTGACCAGCGAAGGCTACGAGCTGGAGTTCTCTGGCGAGCCGCTGGAGGGTCTGCAACTCAGCGCCGGCTACACCTTTGTCGACATCACCAATGCCGATGGCTCGCATGCGGTGACCTACTCGCCCAAGCACATGATCAAGACGGCTGCTACTTACCGCATCCCGGGTATGGAGAAGCTCAAGGTCGGCGCCGCCGTGCGTTGGCAGGACGATATCAAGATCGCCGTGCCGCTGACGGCCGATGACGGTTTCACTTCGATTGGCACTGCCGACGTGAAGCAAAAGGCCTACGCCGTGGTCGACCTGATGGCCAGCTACGACATCGACCCGAACTGGAGCGTGTCGGCCAACCTCAACAACCTCACCGACGAGAAGTACCTGAACAGCCTGTACTGGACGCAGGCCTACTACGGTGCACCACGTAACGTCAGCGCCACCCTGACCTGGAAATACTGACAGCCAGGGCCGCCCGTGTGGGCGGCCCTGCCGTCGATGAGAGATTTCGATGCGCCCAATTCTGGTACTGCTGCACCGCTGGTGCGGCCTGTTCATTGCCCTGTTTCTGTTCACCGCCGGCTTGACCGGCGCTGTCATTTCCTGGGATCACGAACTGGACGAATGGCTCAACCCGCAGCTGTTCGACGCGCAAAGCGCAGGGCCGGCGCAGGACCCGCTGCAGCTTGTGGATGCCCTGGAAGCACGCGACCCACGTTTGCAGGTGAGCTTCATGCCGCTGGCGCTGGAGCCTGGCCATGCGCTGGGGGTCTTCGTCGACCCGCGTATCGATCCGGCTACCGGCAAGGCCTACGAGTTAGGCTTCAATCAGCTGGGCATCGACCCGGCGAACGGCGATGTCCAGGGTCAGCGCGAGTGGGGAGCGATCTCCCTGAGCCGGGAGAACCTGCTGCCGTTTCTCTACAAGCTGCACTACAGCCTGCACATCCCGGATGGCTTCGGTATCGAGCTGGGCGTGCTGTTCTTCGGCATCGTCGCCATCGTCTGGTGTCTCGATTGCCTGGTCGCACTGTGGCTGTCGTTCCCCAACCTGCGTAGGTGGCGCAAGTCGTTCGCCTTTCGCTGGCGCCAGGGCGGCTACAAGCTCAACTTCGACCTGCACCGCTCCGGCGGCGTATGGATATGGTTGCTGCTGTTGATCCTCGCCGTCACCTCGGTATCGATGAACCTCGAACGCCAGGTGGTGCGTCCGCTGGTGGAGCTGTTCTCGCCGCTGACGCCAAGCCCTTTCGCCAGTCGCACACCTGTGACCCTGGACCAGCAGATCGTGCCGCAGATCGATCGCCGCCAGGCCATCGCCATCGCCGATGCCGAAGCGCGTCGACTGGGCTGGCAAGCGCCTGCCGCCGGACTGTTCCACTCGGCGGAGTTCGGTGTCTACGGCGTCGGTTTCTACGAGCTGGGTGATGACCATGGCGATGCCGGGTTGGGCAATCCCTGGATCTACGTCGACAGCCGCAGTGGCGAACTGGCCGGTGCGCATGTACCTGGCACGGGCAGTGCCGGGGATATCTTCCTGCAGGCGCAATTCCCGCTGCACTCCGGGCGCATCATCGGTCTGCCGGGGCGGATTCTGGTGTCGTTGCTGGGCCTGGCTGTTGCGGTCTTGTCCGTGACCGGCGTGGTGATCTGGGCCAGGAAACGTCGTTCGCGCGTGTTCGCCGAACAGCGTCTGCGCGGCGGCTCACAGGCCGTGGCGTAAACGCAGCGCTGCGACCTGATCGGCTCGCTCCGCGAGGAAGCGATTGAACGCCTCGATCAGCTCGGGATGGTTGATGCTGGACAGGTAGTAGTGATCCTCCACATGCGGCAGCTCCGGGTCGAACACCAGGCTGTCGGGCGCCATGCGCATCTGCCGGAGTTGGTGAGCCACTACCTTGGGGTTGAGGTAGACCGCGTCGACGCGGTCACTGGCGGCCATGCGCAGCAACGAGTCGATCTGGTTGGCCTGGATCAGGCGGATTTTTCCGGCGCGAATGTCCGCCAGGTAGGGCCAGGGCGTAAAGCCGTTCTGTGTGCCGAGTAGTTCGATGCGTTGCTGGCCCTGCCCGAGGTACCGCGGCTTGACCAGCATGCCGTCGACATAAGGCGCTGCCGGGTGGCTGTAGTGGATGTCGTGGCCGGCTTTCTGGTCGGCATTCCATTGCGGGTGATCGGGGAACTTGAGGTCGACTCGGCCGGACAGGAAATCGCCGAGCAGCCGTCGGACCGGCAGCGGCGTGTAGACGAAGCGATAGCCAGACTCGGCGGCGAAGGCGTCCAGCAGGTCGCGGGCGTAGCCGCGGTACTCACCGTTCTCCACGTCGGAATACGGCTGATAGGGCTGCAGTTCGACGCCGACGCGAATGTCCTCCTGCGCGGCGACGGGCAGGGCGAGCAGGCAGAGCAGCAGGGCAAAGCACTTGGTCATGGCAGGCAGGGTCTCGCTGACAGCTAACAGCGGCTGGCACCCTAACCATAGCTGCGCCTTAGAGAATCGGCGAGATCAGCCTTGCTACGCGCATGCCCAGTTGTTGCAGGCGGTGCAGGTTGCGCCGGTCGGCGTTGACCAGCTCGCGCGAGCGGCTGAAGTCGTCTTCCAGCATGGCCGCCACCTGAGCGTTGAAGCCCTCGTCGAAGGTCAGCAGGCTGACCTCGAAATTCAGGCGGAAGGAGCGGTTATCCAGGTTGGCGCTGCCCAGCATGCTGACATCGTGATCGATCAGCAAAGCCTTCTGATGCAGGAAGCCCGGCTGGTAGCGAAAGATGCGCACGCCCGCGCGCAAGGCTTCGAAGGCATACAGGCTGGAGGCGGCGTAGACGATGCGATGGTCCGGGCGTGCCGGCAGCAGCAGGCGCACGTCGACGCCACGCATCACTGCCAGGCGCAGTGCGGCGAACAGCGCTTCGTCGGGCACGAAGTAGGGGCTGCTCAGCCAGATCCGCTCGCGTGCCGCATGAATCGCCTCGACGAACAGCAGCGAGCAGGTCTCCTGTGGGTCGGCCGGGCCGCTGGCGACCACCTGGCAGAGCAGGCCGGGTTCGTCCTGCTTGCTCGGCATCAGCAGCGGTGGCAAGCGTTTGCAGGCCCAGTACCAGTCTTCGGCGAAAGCTTCCTGCAGGCTGGCCACCACCGGGCCGCGCACCTCGACATGGGTGTCGCGCCAGGGCGCCAGCGGCGGCTTCTGCCCGAGGTATTCGATGCCGACGTTGAGCCCGCCGAGAAAACCGATCTCACCGTCGACCACGACGATCTTGCGGTGGTTGCGAAAATTCAGCTGAAAGCGATTGAGCAGCCCGGAGCGCGTGGGGAAGGCGTGTATCTGCACGCCACCGCGGCGCAGGCGGTCGATGAAGGCGGCAGATAACGAATGGCTGCCGACGCCGTCATACAGCACATGCACCTTTACGCCAGCGGCGGCGCGTTCCAGCAGTACGTCTTGCAGGCGCCGGCCGAGGCGGTCGTCACGGATGATGAAGAACTGCAACAGGATTACTTGCTGGGCGCCGGCCAGGGCGTTGAGTATCGCCGCGAAGGTGGCCTCGCCGTCGATCAACAATTCGACGCGGTTGCCGGTCAGGCCAGGCAGATGCGACAGACGCGGCAGAGCACGCAGGCGGTCGTAGGCGGGCGACAGGTGCGCGGCCTTGGCTTCCTCGACCCAGGGGCGCCAGTCCTGCTCGGCCATGGCGTGGTGCATTTCCTTGTCGGCCTGACGCCGCGCCTTGACGTAAGCATCGAAGCGACTGCGGCCGAACACCAGGTACGGCAGCAGCGTCAGGTAGGGCATGAAGAACAGCGACAGCCCCCAGGCGAGCGCACCCTGGGCGGTGCGCACGGTCAGCACGGCGTGGATCGCGGCCAGCACGCCAAGGGCGTGAATGGTGGCGATCAGGTAGGCGAACAAGTGGGGAATGCCGAAATCGGCAGGCATGCAGGCTCTTCCTTTCACAGGCTGTGTGCAACTGACTACGGCGGTTGCAGGGCGTTCTGCGTACATCCTGCCACGCTGTTTCCTGGTGTGGCAGTGCCGGGCAAATTGCCAGCTTACAGGGAATTATTCGGGACTCTCATGTGTCTGTGAGTCTGAGTGAGCGGAATTCATGTGTTACCCTTTCCGGTTCGACCCGTCTGTGGGTCGTCTTTAATTGGAGGAGGGCATCCGTCCTGTTCACGCTCGTCTAGCGAGTCAAACGCATCAAGGAGCACGCCACGTATGGGAAACGTCCCTTCGCATGACACGACCCCGCCATCCGCAGCGGAAACCCACGAGGGCATCCCGGCACCGTCCGGTGAGGCCAATCTGATCGACACCGATTACGTCATCGGTCAGGACAACATCAAAGGGCAATTCGTTTTCGCCCTCGACATTCATGGCAAGGTCTTCACCATCTCCGCGCTGGTCGCGGTGATCTTCGTGATCCTCGCCCTTGCTCTGCAGAACCAGATCGAGCCGCTGTTCAGCGGCCTGCGCGACTGGCTCACCCACCACATGGCCTGGTTCTTCATCGGCGCCGCCAACATCTTCGTCGTCCTCTGTATCGGGCTGATCCTGTCGCCACTGGGCAAGGTACGCCTCGGCGGCAAGGACGCGACGCCCGATTACACCTACATGGGCTGGTTCTCCATGCTGTTCGCCGCCGGTATGGGTATCGGCCTGATGTTCTACGGCGTGTCCGAGCCCATGTCGCACTACAGCGCGGCGATGGGTGGAATCACCGTCGGTGAGGATGGCGTGCGTACCGACTGGGCACCGCTTGGCGGCGCTGCTGGCAACGCCGAAGAAGCCGTGCGTCTGGGCATGGCTGCGACCATCTTCCACTGGGGCCTGCACCCCTGGGCGATCTACGCCATCGTCGCCCTGGCACTGGCGCTGTTCTCGTTCAACAAGGGCCTGCCGCTGTCGATCCGTTCGATCTTCTACCCGATTCTCGGTGAGCGCGTCTGGGGCTGGCCGGGGCATATCGTCGACATCCTCGCGGTGTTCGCCACCCTGTTCGGGCTGGTCACCTCGCTGGGGCTTGGTGCGGAGCAGGCGGCTGCGGGTGTGGAGTACCTGTTCGGCATCCCGGCGACGGACACCACCAAGGTGCTGCTGATCATCGCTATCACCCTGATCGCCCTGGCTTCGGTAGTCGCCGGTCTCGACAAGGGCGTCAAGCGCCTGTCAGAGATCAATATGGGCCTGGCCATGGCCCTGTTGTTGTTCATCATCATCGCCGGGCCGACCCTGGTGATCTTCACCGACTTCTTCAAGAACCTCGGTGCTTACCTGCAGTACCTGCCGGCGCTGTCCAACCCGGTCGGTCGTGAAGATGCCAACTTCAGCCAGGGCTGGACCGCCTTCTACTGGGCCTGGTGGATCAGCTGGTCGCCGTTCGTCGGCATGTTCATCGCCCGTGTCAGCCGTGGTCGCAGCGTGCGTGAGTTCCTCGTCGCCGTGCTGCTGGTGCCGTCGCTGGTGTCGGTGCTGTGGATGACTGCCTTCGGTGGTACCGCCATCAACCAGCTGCTGGTCGATGGTTTCACCGGTGCGCAGGAAGCCGGCCTGGAGCTGAAGCTGTTCAGCATGCTCGGTGAAATGCCGCTGACCGGTATCACCTCGTTCATCGGCATCGTGCTGGTAGTGGTGTTCTTCATCACCTCGTCGGACTCGGGCTCCCTGGTGATCGACACCATCACCGCTGGCGGCAAGGTCAACGCGCCGGTACCGCAGCGCGTGTTCTGGGCCAGCATCGAAGGCGTGATCGCCATCGCCCTGCTGCTCGGCGGCGGCCTGGTGGCGCTGCAGGCCATGGCCGTGTCGACGGGCCTGCCGTTCACCATCGTGCTGCTGGTGGGCTGTATTTCCATCGTCAAAGGCCTGATGAGCGAGCCGCGTTAAGCGATGAACGACCCTCTCCCATGGACGGGAGCGGGTCGTTCCGGCCATAAATGAAAACGCCGCGAACCTGTCAGGGTTCGCGGCGTTTTCGTATCTGGCGGTCGTGCATCAGCACTCGATGATATTTACCGCCAGGCCGCCACGGGCGGTTTCCTTGTACTTGGTCAGCATGTCTGCGCCGGTCTCGCGCATGGTCTTGATCACCTTGTCCAGGCTCACGTAGTGCGAGCCATCGCCGTATAGCGCCATGCGCGCGGCGTTGATGGCCTTCACCGAGGCGATGGCGTTGCGCTCGATGCAGGGGATCTGCACCAGGCCGCCGACCGGGTCGCAGGTCAGGCCCAGGTGGTGCTCCATGCCGATTTCCGCCGCGTTCTCGACCTGCTCCGGGGTGCCGCCCAGAACAGCACACAACGCACCGGCCGCCATCGAACAGGCCACGCCGACTTCACCCTGGCAACCGACTTCTGCGCCGCTGATCGAGGCGTTTTCCTTGTACAGGATGCCGATGGCGCCGGCGGTGAGCAGGAAATCGATGATGCCGCGGTCGCTGGCGCCGGAAATGGCGTTGGCGTAGTAGTGCAGCACGGCCGGGATGATGCCGGCGGCGCCGTTGGTTGGCGCGGTGACCACGCGGCCACCGGCGGCATTCTCCTCGTTCACCGCCAGGGCCCAGAGGTTGACCCAGTCGAGCATGCGCAGCGGGTCTTCCAGGTAGCTGCGCTGGAAGCCGCCCAGCTTGCGCGCCAGGATCGCGGCACGGCGACGTACCTTGAAGCCGCCCGGCAGAATACCTTCGGTGTGGCAGCCACGGTCGACGCAGGCCTGCATCACCTTCCAGATTTCCAGCAGGCCGGCATCGGTCTCTTCGTCGCTGCGCCAGTGACGTTCGTTGCGGCGCATTACCTCGGCAATGCCGATGCCGTTCTCGCGCGCCAGGCGCAGCAGGTCGGCGCCACTGCTGAACGGCAGCGGCAGGCTGGTGGCGTCCGGGGCGATGACCTTGTGCTTGGAGCCGTCGGCGAGAATCGCCTCGCTGACCACGAAGCCGCCACCTACCGAGTAATAGGTGGCCTCGTGAACCTGAATGCCGGCGGCATCGAAGGCGGCGAAGCGCAAACCGTTGGCATGCAGCGGCAGCGCCTTGCGGAACATCTTCAGGTCGGCCTTCTCGTCGAAGGCGACGGAGTGCTTGCCGGCCAGGACGATGCGCTTGTCGCGGCGGATGGCCTCGATGTAGCCCGGCACCTGGTCCACGTCGACGGTATCCGGCTCATGGCCGCTGAGGCCGAGCAGCACCGCCTTGTCACTGCCGTGGCCCTTGCCGGTGGCGCCCAGCGAGCCGTACAGCTCGGCGGCGACGCGGGTCACCTGCGGCATGTGATCGTGGTTTTCCAGCGCGTGAGTGAACAGCGCGGCGGCGCGCATCGGGCCGACGGTGTGGGAGCTGGAGGGGCCGATACCGACTTTGAACAGGTCGAAAACGCTGATAGCCATGGCGAGATTCTTCTTGTGTGGGCACGTCTGAAAACCCGGTTTTCAGCGATGCCGTCATGTGGGTGAACCACGCGCCCGGTTCAGCGCGTGTGGATATCTCTATCTAAGGCCGGCCATATCATTATGTATACTGATTTATTTTTAACCTATTCGTTAGCGACCCTTAACTATTGAGATCGCGTCATGGACATCACCCGCCTGCGCACCCTGCGTGAACTGGCCCGCTGCCGCACCATGGCCGCTGCTGCCGAGTCGCTGCACCTGACGCCCTCGGCGGTTTCGCAGCAGGTGTCCCAGCTCGAACGCGAAGCGGACATGGCGCTGATCGAACGGCGCGGGCGCGGTGTGGTGCTGACCCCGGCCGGCGAGCGCCTGGTGGCGCATGCCGAGCGCATCCTCATGGTGCTCGACGAAGCGCGCTCGGAGCTGGCGCTGCTGCGCGGTGAAATCGCCGGTGAGCTGCGTGTGGCGGCTTTCCCCTCGATTGCCGTGGCGGTGATCGCCGAAACCGTGCGCGCGTTGCGCAGCGCCTACCCTCGGCTGAACGTGGTGGTATTGGAACTGGAACCGCAGGAAAGCCTCAGCGCCCTCGGCGCCTGGCAGATCGACGTGGCGGTGATCGACGACCTGGCCGTGCAGCCCGACGAAAACCGCGAGAACTACGCGCTGATTCCCCTGACCCAGGACCAGCTGCACGTGCTGCTGCCCATCGACCATGCCCTGGCCCGGCGCGACAGCCTGACCATCGCCGAGCTGCGCGACGAAGCCTGGGCGCTGGACTCCACCGGCAGCTCGTTCGGCGAATTCATCACCAACCTGTGCCGCCGTTCGGGTTATGCGCCGCGCATCAATGCCCACTGCGCCGGCTTCGAGATGGTCGCGGCCATGGTCGCCTCGGGCAACTCCATCTCCATCGTCTCCGGCCTGCGCCTGGTACGAACGCTACCCGGCGTCACCGCCGTGCCGCTGCTGCCGGCTATCCAGCGTGGCGTGTTCCTCGCCTACCGCAAGGGCGAGCGCGATCACCCGGCGGTGAACGTGTTTCTCGACGAGGCGGTGTATACCGCAGACAAGGTGCTGGGTTAGCCCGCTCGTGTGATAGGGGCTTTAGCCGCGATGCTCTTGGCTTTTCGATGGGGCCCACATCATCCGTCTAACCGACTTTTACTCCACGGGCGCGAGAGGCTCTTGAGCCGTTTCAGCCTCCAACTTCGCCCTGTCAGCTTTGCTGATGTACTTGGGTTTGCTGCTTTTGGGCGCGAGCTTGGCATTGGCCTTCTTGGCATGGGCTTCGAGTAGTTGTTTGATCTTCTTGCGGCGATTCATGGGCGTGTGTCTGCGCTGTTATAGATTGAAGGTGTTGCCGGTAGTACCCACGCTCTGCGGGGGGATCGCCGTATAAGATGCTGTGCGTCGGAGTCTGTCGTCTGATCTGAGAGGCCGGCCGTGTGAAGGGTCAGGGCGCACTCGAGGGACTACGGACGTAGTAGTTGTCGAATTCGCCTTGCTCCACAAGCTGGAAGCCATGGCGGGTGTAGAACTCATTGGACTCGCTCTCCCGCAACGCACCGACTTTGACCGGCTTTTGCAGTGACTCGGCTTGACTGAACACGGACTGCAAGACCTGGGCGCCGATGCCAAGGCGTTGATGCTCAGGTCTGACGTACAAGTGATCGAGCAATAGGTACGGCTCTTGGAGCTTTGTGACGACAAACCCGACGCGCTTGCCGGCGACGACGATGTGCCTTGTGCTCTCGGGCGAGAAGCCGGCAAGAAAGCGCTCTCTTGCGCGCGCTGGATCGAACCGTCCGATGCGCTCCAGGCTCTCGCGCATGGCTTCGATGCGGATGGCGACGAGCGCTTCGAAATCGGATTGTATTGCAGGCTCAAGGTTGACGCGCGGTCGCTTCTGAGACACGAGCTTCTGGTTCCTGTGTGTTCTAACAGTGATTAGATTGAAGGCGGCATCAATCCGATAATTGAGCGCTCTATTTAGCTCCGTATCATTGCGCTACGCCTGACGCGAAAGGCTTTCGACGCTTAACCTTATCTCGGGATGACTGGCCGGGCAGAGTGTTTGCCTGACTTCCACTTTTGCCCTCCCGCTCTGACGGGGGCATACACGCATGCCCTGTATCAATCAGCCCCAGACCGCCCCCACTGGCGTATGCCCCGGATAGTGCCTCGCCACCTGCGCCTGCAGCAGCTCGCCACAGGCCAACGCATCGGTCAGCGCATGGTGCGCCGAGTACAGCGGTAGGCCGTAGCGCAGGCGGCTGTCGGCCAGGCGGATGGAAATGGGTTCGCGGCCGCGCAGGCGGTCCCACCAGCTTACGGTGCGCTTGGGGTGCAGGCGGGCTTCCAGTTCCATGGTGTCGATGGTGGGGAAGATCAGCCCTTCGCCGAGGTGCTGGCGCACGGCCTGGTCGAGGAAGCTGCGTTCGATATTGCGGTAGTGCACCACCACCACCTTGCCGGCCAGGGCTTCCAGTAGCTCTTCGAGCACACTGGCCAGGCGTGGGGCGTGGCGGATGTCGCTGTGGGTGATGTGGTGGAAGGTGACCGATTCGGCACTCAACTCGCTGGTGGGTTTGACCACCCAGTAGCGCGCCTCGCTGCAGCGGATGCGTTGCAGGCTCAGTGGCACCAGGCCAAGGCTGACGATGGCATGTTCACGCGGGTCGAGGCCGGTGGTTTCCACGTCCAGCGCCACCAGCGGTACTTCCGCCAATGGCGTATCGGCGGCGACGCAGCCGGCGCCGTAGAAGGCGCGCAGGCGCGGGTCGCGGCTGCTTTCGGCGAGGCTGGCGAACAGTTGCGGCCAGTCCTGGGCTGCGCGCTCGCTCATCGCGGGCGGCTCGCTGGCTGTGCGGGGTAGCGAAAGCGCAGGAATTTCTGCGCGTTGCTGATCACCTGGAAGGCTTCCTTGAGGTGCTGGCGTTCGCTGGCGCTGAACTGTTCCGGCTCGATGTAGTTGCTCGGTGCGTTGCCAGCCTCGACTTCACGGGCCTGGTGGCGCACGCGTACCAGGCTGAGGAACTCGAAGGCGTAACGCAGGTGTTCCAACGCCTCCTTGGGCAGCAGCTTGGTGGCGGCGATGGCGTCGAGGCGATCCAGCGAGTTCTGCGCCTTGGAGCCACAGGCCAGGGCGTGCACGCGGATCAGGTCGGTGAGCGGCGCGGTGCCGCGGCCTTTGAGGTTGATGATGTTGCGGTGGCGGCCGTCGGTTTCCATCACGAAGGTGCGGAAGAAGCCCAGCGGCGGTGTGCGGTTGAGCGCGTTACGCGCCAGCGCGGCGAGGAAGGCGGGGCAGGCGCTGGCCTTCTGTGCCAACAGGTCCTTGAGGTTTTCCACCAGCTCGGTTTCGCCGTAGAGGCCGTCGAGGTCGAAGAAGATGCTGGCGTTGAGCAGGGTTTCCGGGTTGGGCCGCTCGATCCACTCGCTGAAGTACTGCCGCCACACCTTCAGCGGCTGCCGCCACTTGGGGTTGGTGGCCATGATGCCGCCCTTGCAGTAGCTGTAGCCGCAGGCGGCCAGGCCGTCGCTGACGAACTGCGCCAGTTCGGCGAAGTAGGCGTCGTGTTCGTCCGCATCGAAGCTATCGTCGAGCACCAGAGCATTGTCCTGGTCGGTGAGCAGCAGTTGCTCGTCGCGGGCCATGGAGCCTGCAGCCATGAAGCAGTAGGGCACAGGCGGCGGGCCGAGTTTCTGTTCGGCCAGCTCCAGCAGGCGCTGGCTGAAGGCGCGGCCGATGCCGCTCATGGCGCTGCCGACCATGTGCGCGCTGGCATCGTCGGCGACCATGCGTACGAAGGTGGCGCGCAGGTCCGGCAGCAGGCTCTTGAGCCCCTCCACCGAGGTCTTGTTGAAGATGCCGTTGACCAGATACAGGCTGCTGCGCGACTCGTAGCGGATGATGTCGGCCAGCGCCACCACGCCCACCGGGCGGCGGCGATGCAGCACCGGCAGATGGTGGATGTTGTTGCGCAGCATGCACAGCATGGCTTCGAACACCGAGTCGTCGGCCTGCAGGGTGATCGGGTTGGGCGTCATGATCTGGCTGACCGGCGTGTCGCTGGGCAGGCCGGCGGCGACCACGCGGGTGCGCAGGTCGCGGTCGGTGAGGATGCCAGCCATCACCTGGTTCTGCTGCTCGGCGACGTCCACCTGGTTCGGGTCGGGCCAGCGCGTGCCGGGATCGACGACGATCACCGAGGACACGCTGTGCTCGGTCATCACCTGCGCCACCTGCTGGATCGGCGTATCCAGCGGCACGCTGATCGCACTGCGCGAGATCAGCTTGCGCACCTTGATCTTCATCAATTCGCTGGCCTTGCCGTGGCTGTCTTCCAGGGCGGACTTGAGTCGCGACTGGCCTTCGGCCTCGACGAAGTCGGCAAAACTGTCGAACTGGTCGCAGAGCTGTTGAAACAGGGGGCCCGGTATGAAGTAGATCAGGCAATCTTCCAGTGCCGTGGCGCCCAGGCGCACCTTGTTGCCGCGCAGCAGCCCGGCCTGGCCGAAGATGTCGCCTTCGGTCAGGCGGTTGTGCAGTTCGCCGCTTCGCCGATGGATTTCCACCGCGCCGCTGCGTACGTAATGCAGCTCGTGGATCGGCGCAGCGACGGCGAGGATTTCACTGCCGGCCTTGAAGTAGCCCACTTGCACCTGGCGGGCGATCTCGTCGAGAGTCTGCTCCGGCAGAGTGTCGAAAGGGGCGAAGCGATTCAGGTGGTCGCGGATCTCGATCAACTCGATCTGCATGCGTGCCTCGCTGACTGGCTGGCACTACAGGATACGGGCTGCCACGATGTCAGTGCAAAGCGGGCGGCCACGGGCCAACCAAGGAGAGGCTATGCAGGTTTCGGGATTTTGGTGGCTGGCGGGCGCGCTTCTGGTGCTCGGCGGCGCCGTGGTTTTCTACTACAACCGCCTGGTGTTCAACCGCCACCGCGTGGCTGAGGCCGCCAGCGGCATCGATGTGCAGCTCAAGCGCCGCTCCAGCCTGATTCCGGCGCTGGTGGAATGCGTGCGCCAGTACATGGGCTATGAACAGAGCACGCTGCAGGCGTTGGTGCAAGAGCGCATGCGCGCGGTACAACTGGCGGATTCGCCGCTGGCCCAACGTGCGCCGGTAGAGACGCTGCTCAGTCACCAGCTACGCCAGCTGTTTGTGCTGGTCGAGGATTATCCAGAGCTCAAGGCTGACAGCCAGTTTCGTGAGCTGCAGGGCAACATCAGCGAGGTCGAGAACCATATCCAGATGGCTCGGCGTTACTACAACGGCGCGGTGCGTGAGCTGAACGTACTGGTCGAGTCGGTGCCGAGCAATCTGGTGGCTCGGCTGTTCGCTTTTACCCAGGCCGAATATTTCACCCTGGATGACCCGCGTGAAGGCCAGTCGCCGAAGATGGAGTTCTGAGCATGCAAGGATGGTTGCGTGGCCTGTTGCTTAGCTGTTTTCTGCTACCCGGCCTGGTGTTGGCGCAGGAGGCCATCGAGGACTTTGCCGTCACCCTGCAGGTCGAGGCTGACGGCAACCTGCTGGTCACCGAGCGGATTACCGTACGCGCCGAGGGCCAGGATATTCGTCGTGGCATCTACCGCGATCTGCCGGTCAGTTATGCGCTGCCGATGGGGCTGGAGCAAAGCAGCCCGATCACCCTGCTGGGCGTGACCCGCGACGGCCGTAAGGAACCTGTGCGCACCGAGCGCAATGGCGCCTGGGTGCGCTATTACCTCGGCTCGGCTAGCGTCCTGCTCGATCCGGGGCGTTATCGCTACGAATTGCGCTATCGAGTCGAGCGGGCGTTGTTGCATCACGCCGACAGTGACGAGCTGTACTGGAACGTCACCGGTAACGGCTGGATATTTCCCATTCGCCAGGCTTCGGTCGAGGTTCGCCTGCCGGAGGGCGCGCAAATCGGCCAACTGGCCGCTTACACCGGCGCCCAAGGTGATCAGGGCCAGGACTTCCAGATTGTCGAACGCGGCGATGATCACCTGCGCCTGGCCACCACTGCGGAGCTTCCCACCCACCACGGCCTGACGATAGCCGTGGATTGGCAGGCTGGGCTGGTGCCGCGGCCAAGCGGCTTGGATAACGTCAAACGTGCGCTCCTGGACAACCTTGGTGTGGGCGTTGGCACGCTGCTGCTGATCGGCCTACTGCTGTTCTATCTGAACGCCTGGCATCGCGTCGGCCGCGACCCGCGCAAGGGCGTGATTATCCCGCTGTTCGAGGGGCCGCAGGGTATGAGCGCGGTGCAGGCGGGCTATCTCTGGCATCGCGGGTTGCGCGGCGCTTTCGGCGAGGCACGGGCCTTCAGCGTGTGGCTGACCGACATGGCAATCCGTAAGCATCTGCGTATCGAAGACAGGCCGCGTAGCGGTTTTATCCTGTCGCGCGCGGGTTTGCGAGGCGATCTGAATGGGCAGGATCGTGAATTGAGCGACCGTCTGTTCAAGGCCGGCAAGGAGGATGGTTCGATCGCTATCGGCAAGAAATACGAGCCTCGCCTCGCTGACACGCTGAGCACGTTGGAAAACCAGCTGAAGCAGCAGGGTAAGGCCTGGTTCAGCAACAACCGTGGCATCTGGGCCTTGGGCTTGCTGTGGGCCCTGCTCGGGAGTGCGGTGATGCTGGTGATGGGCAGCCATGGCGATGATTTTGCCACCGGCATGGCAGGGTTGGTGTTTGGCCTGGGCTTTGGCGTACCGACGCTGATCATGTTCAACCTGGCGCGGCGGCAGCCGAGCTTGGGCAAGAAACTTCCCTTGTTCTTCGCCGCACTGATGTTCGCCTGGCCGGTGCCGGTGGGGCTGTTGATGATTGCCGAGGCAGCTTCCCTGCCGGTTCTGCTGCTGATCGTGCTGTATGTCGCGCTGGTGGTGGTTTTCTATTACCTGATGCCGGCCCCGACCCTGGAAGGGCGGCGCCTGCTCGATGCGTTGGAAGGCTACCGCGACTACCTGCAACTGGCCGAGAGCGATGTTCTGGCGCTGGCGGGTGATGCGCCGGCGATGAGCATCGCCCTGTACGAACGCCATCTGCCCTTCGCCATGGCCCTGGGCGTCGAGGACAAGTGGAGCGCGCGCTTCAGTGCGGCACTGGCCAGCGGCCTGATCGACCCTGAGCAGCGAGATTACCAACCGACCTGGTATCACAGCCGCAGTAGCTACAGTTCCCCGCAAGCGATGAGCAGTGCCCTGGCGGCCGGCCTCAGCAGCGCTACGGCGTTGGCGTCGACGCCCCCGCAGTCGAGCAGCTCTTCGGGAGGCGGTGGCGGTGGGTCTTCCGGTGGCGGCTCTTCCGGCGGTGGTGGCGGAGGAGGCGGCGGCGGGGGGTGGTAGTACAGCCTCAATCGCGCCGATATCGCAGCGGCAAGCCTTGACAATCGTCTTGCACCTGGCCGGCGTGCCAGGCCAGTTGTCCGGAGACGAAGGTGCTGCGCACGGCATGACGGAAGCTGCGGCCCTGGAACGGCGTCCAGCCGCAGTGGGCGAGGATCGGGTCGGCCGCCACCGGGCGTGGCTCGGTCAGGCGTTCGACCAGGGTCAGGTCGGCCCAGTAGCCTTCGCGCAGGTAGCCGCGCTGCTCGATGGCGAAACGCTGGGCCACGGCGTGGCTGGTCTTTTCCACCAGCAGGGGCAGTGGCAGCAGGCTGTCGGCCACCAGCTCCAGCAATGACGGCAGGGCGTGCTGCACCAGCGGCAGGCCGGATGGCGCCTGCAGGTAGGGGCGCTGCTTTTCCTCCCAGGTGTGCGGCGCATGGTCGGTGCCGATGATGTCCAGGCGTCCGCAGAGCAGGGCCTGGCGCAGTGCGTCGCGGTCGGCCTGGGTCTTGATCGCCGGGTTGCACTTGATCAGGTGGCCGAGCTGCGCGTAGTCGCGCTCATCGAAGTACAGATGATGGGCGCAGACCTCCGCGGTGATCTGCTTGCCGGCGAGCGGGCCAGACTGGAACAGGCTCAGCTCGCGGGCTGTGGTCAGGTGCAGCACATGCAGGCGTGTGCCGTAGCGACGCGCCAGGCTCACGGCCAGGCTGGAGGACTGGTAGCAGGCCTCGGCATCTCGGATCGCTGGGTGTTCGCCGGCGGGGATGGTGTCGCCGAAGCGCGCCTGCCACTGCGCCTCGCGTTCGCGGATGCGCGGGGTGTGCTCGCAATGCGTCAGCAGCACCGTCGGGCAGTCGCGGAATAGCCGTTCCAGCGCTGGCAGATCGTCGACCAGCATGTTGCCAGTGCTGGCACCCATGAATACCTTCACCGCCGCCACGCGGTTAGGGTCGAGTGCGGCGACGGTGTCGAGGTTGTCGTAGCTGACGCCGAAGTGAAAGCCGTAGTTGACCTTCGAGCAGCTGGCGGCGCGTTGTTCCTTGGCCGCCAGGGCTTCCAGCGTCAGGGTCGGCGGGTTGGTGTTGGGCATGTCCATGACGCTGGTGATACCGCCGGCCACTGCCGCCTGCGACTCGCTGGCGAAGCTGCCCTTGTGCGGCGCGCCGGGGTCGCGAAAGTGCACCTGGTCATCGATCATGCCCGGCAGCAGGTACTGCCCGGCGGCGTCGAGCAGGCCCTCGCCGGGCTGGTGGGCGAGGCTGCCGGCGATGGCGTCGATGCGCCCGTGGCGGATGCGTAGGTCGGCCTCGAACACGCGGCCCTCGTTGACCAGGCGGGCGTTACGGATCAGCACGGTCAGAACTCGTTCTGCAGGGCTTTGTAGCCCCGCACCAGGTCGATGTTGGTGCGGGCCACGTCCTCGGAGAACTCGCTGGCCGAGACGCTGACGCGCGGCAGGCTGGCCAGGTCAGTCTTCGGTCCGATGCGTTGGGTGGAGGTGACGTGGAAGCCTGCCGGCAGGTCGCAACCGTCGACCACGGCGTTGTGCCGCACCACGCAGCCGTCGCCGACGGCGCAGTTGAACAGCACGCTGTTGAAACCGATGAACACGCGGTTACCGACGCTGCACGGGCCGTGGATGATCGAGCGGTGGGCGATGGATGTGTGCTTGCCGATGGTCACCGCCGCGCCGGACTTGGAGTGGATCACCACTCCGTCCTGGATGTTGGAGTTGGCGCCGATGACGATGGGCTGCATGTCGCCGCTGGCGTCCACCTCGTCGGCGCGGATCACCGCATAGGGGCCGACGAAGACGTTGTCGTGGATGATCACCTTGCCGCAGATGATGGCGGTCTTGTCGACATAGGCGGATTCGGCGATGACCGGCAGGTGGCCGGACGGATTCTTGCGGATCATGGTCGCTCCTTGGGCGAGGGTTCGGGCACCGGGTCGTAGCTGCCCGGATGCCAGGGATGACAGCGCAACAGCCGGCGCAGGCTGAGCCACAGGCCGCGCAGCAGGCCATGCTTTTCCAGGGCTTCGACGGCGTAGTGCGAGCAACTGGGGTGAAAGCGGCAGCGCGGCCCGAGCAGCGGGCTGATCAGGTACTGGTAGAAACGCACCAGGGCGATGGCCATGCGCTTCATGCTGGGCCGCTCACGGCCACGCGCAGCTGTTCGCCGTCGAGGTCGTTGTAGAAACAGTTGGGTCGGCCGGTATGGCAGGCCGGGCCGAGTTGCTCGACCTTGAGTAGCAGGGCGTCGCCGTCGCAATCGAGGTGCGCGCTGAGCAGGCGCTGGCGATGGCCGCTGGTTTCACCCTTGCGCCACAGTAGTTGGCGCGAGCGCGACCAGTAGCAGACCTGGCCGCTGGCCAGGGTTTCCTGCAGCGCGCTGCGATTCATCCAGGCCAGCATCAGCACCTCGCCGCTGTCGTGGCGCTGGGCGATCACCGGGATCAGCCCGGCGTCGTTCCAGGCGATGGCCGCCAGGGCCTCGTCAAGCGCCACGGCGTGGCCTGCTTCGGCGGATTCCAGCTGCAACCAGAAGGCGTCGGCAGTCATGGCTCAACTCCAGTTCCAGCGGCTTTGCGCCACCGCGTCGTGGGCGTGCAGGCTTTCCGCGTGGACGACCTTGAGGCGGAACGCGCTGGCCTGCGGCAATTGGCGCAGGGCGCGGTGCAGGCGGCGTGCGGCGTCTTCGCAGAACATCAGGTTCTGCCCGTTGGCGAGGGCGAAGGCCTGTTCGTCGGCGCGCTTCACCGCGGTCTGTACCGGCGTGCCGAGGGCCTGCTCGGCGCTGTCGATCAACTCCAGTACGGGTAGTTCGACGCAGCCCGGTGCCAGGCGCAGTCGCAAGGTCGCCGTGCTGCGCTGGCTGTGCGGTGTGGCGACGATGCCCTGGGTCGAGCCGAGCCAGTCGAGCACGCTGGAGTAATCCACCTGCTGGTCGGGAAAGTCCCAGGCGAAGCGTTGCTGGATCAACTGCCTTGCCAGCGCTGCCGAGCAAGGGCAGGTGGACGAGTAGCTGACCTCAACCTGCAATTCGATGTTCACGCCCCGGCCGTCCTGCCGGGCGCGCAGTTCGAAGGGGTAGCCCTTCCAACCGTTCAACGGGCTGACCAGCGCCGGACGCTTGAGTGGTACCTCGCCGCGCAGAGTCAGGGTGGCGCTGTCGGACAGCTCCTGGTGACTGCTCAGGCAGTCATCCAGCACCTGCAGCACTGCCGGCACGTTCAATGGCTGATGCACCAGACGCTGCGCCGCCAGGTACAGGCGCGACATATGGATGCCACGTGCGCCGGCATCATCGAGGCTCACGCCGATGTCGACGCTGGCGGTCACGGCGGCGTCCGCCAAACGAATGGGCAGGGCGATGCCGGCCATGCCGACCCAGTCCAGCGGCAGGTCATAGTGGGTGGCTTGGGCGGCAATATCCGGCAGAGGCTGTTCGTTCATCGTAAATCCGTGGGTAGCGGTCAGAAATAAATGTTATGTTATAACAATTAAAACAAGCCAGCCGATTTGCCATGACCCTGACCGCGACCACCGAAGCCGAACTGCTGGCTCAGCCAGCCGACGACTACATGAACGACGCCCAGCAGCAGTTCTTTCGCGAGCTGCTGCTGACCCAGCGAGCCGAGTTGCAGGTGCGCATCGACGAGGAATTCACCGAGCTGCGCCAGCCCGATACCAGCAGCGACGTCGCCGATATCGGCGCCGCCGAGGAACAGCGCCAGTGGCAGCTGCGCCTGCTGGAGCGGGAAAAGAAGCTGCTGGACAAGATCGACCAGGCGCTCGAACGCCTGGCGCGTGGCGAATACGGCTGGTGCGCCGAGACCGGCGAGCCCATCGGCCTGAAACGCCTGCTGCTGCGCCCGACCGCGACCCTGAGCATCGAAGCCAAGGAGCGTCAGGAGCAGCGCGAAAAACATCAGCGTGACCGTGACTGAACGAGGAACACCCCCATGAATCAGCGTCTACCCGTTACCGTGCTGTCCGGCTTTCTTGGCGCCGGCAAGAGCACCCTGCTCAACCATGTGCTGAAGAACCGTGAAGGCCGCAAGGTCGCCGTGATCGTCAACGACATGAGCGAAATCAACATCGACGGTGCCACCGTCCAGCAAGACGTCAGCCTCAACCGCGCCGAAGAGAAGCTGGTGGAGATGAGCAATGGCTGCATTTGCTGCACCCTGCGCGAAGACCTGCTCGACGAGGTCAGCCGCCTGGCCAGCGAAGGTCGCTTCGACTACCTGCTGATCGAATCCACCGGCATCAGCGAGCCGCTGCCGGTGGCCGAGACCTTCACCTTCCGCGACGAGCAGGGCCGCAGCCTGTCCGACCTGGCGCGGCTGGACACCATGGTCACGGTGGTCGACGGGGTGAACTTCCTGCGCGATTTCCATGAGGCCGACAGCCTGGCCAGCCGGGGCGAAACCCTGGGCGAGGAGGACGAGCGTTCGATCACCGACCTGCTGATCGAGCAGGTGGAGTTCGCCGATGTCATCCTGATCAGCAAGATCGACCTGATCAGCCAGGCCGAGCGCGAGGAGCTGATGGCCATCCTCCGTGGGCTCAACACCCACGCCGACATTCAGGCCATGAGCATGGGCCAGATCGCCCTGGACACCATCCTCGACACTGGCCGCTTCGACTTCGACCGCGCCTCGCAGGCGCCGGGCTGGCTCAAGGAGCTGCGCGGCGAGCATGTGCCGGAAACCGAGGAATACGGCATTGCCTCCAGCGCTTACCGTGCGCGCCGGCCGTTTCATCCGCAGCGCTTCTTCGACTTCCTCTCGCGTGAGTGGACGAATGGCCGCCTGCTGCGCTCCAAGGGCTTTTTCTGGCTGGCCAGCAAGTATCAGGAAGCCGGTAGTTGGTCGCAGGCTGGCGGGCTGATGCGCCATGGCCTGGCCGGGCGCTGGTGGCGCTTCGTGCCCAAGCAACACTGGCCGCAGGACGAGGAAGGTCTGCAGACGATCATGAAGCACTGGAGCACTGAAGTCGGTGATTGCCGCCAGGAGCTGGTGTTCATTGGCCAGAACATCGACTTCCCGCAGTTGGTGCGTGAGCTGGACGATTGCCTGCTGACCGATGAGGAAATGGCCGGCGGCCCGGATGCCTGGCGCCTGCTCGCTGACCCCTTCGGTGCCTGGCAGCAGGAGGCCGCCTGATGTTCGCCCTGCAGTTGCCGAACCTGTCCCGGCAGGTGCTGGGCGAGGATATCCAGGTGCTGGGTGAGGTGCTGCACGACGGCGTCAACCTGGCTGTCTGGCAGCGTCGCCTGCCGGCGCAGATCGCCGACTTCGCCGACGCGCTGCTGGCGCAAGGTGAGCCGCTGGCGCAGTCCATGACCCTGGAGCTGCCGCGTGCGGACAGCGAGCCGAATCTCGATGGCCTGGTGGCGCAGTACGCCGATCTGCCGGGTCAGGCGGCCTTTCTCGCCGATGTGGCCTGGCTGGTGCGTGCCTATGCCTGCCTGCTCGATGCTCAGCGCATCGGCCTGCGCCTGCGCGCGCTGGACAAGGCCATGTGCCCGCGCTTTCACGTCGACCACGTGCCGCTGAGGCTGATCACCAGCTATGCCGGTGTCGGCAGCGATTGGCTGGAGGAGGGCGTGATGCCGCGCAGCAAGCTCGGTCAGCCGGGTGCCGAGCCGCAGGACGAGGCCCTGATCCAGCGCCTCGAAAGCGGACATGTGGCGTTGGCCAAGGGCGAGAAATGGCATGGCAACGAAGGGCGCGGATTGATCCACCGCTCGCCGCAGCCGCCAGTGGGTGAGCGACGTCTGTTGTTGACCCTGGATTGGCTGGCCTGAGCCGCGCGAAACTGCAGTTGCGTAGGGTGCGCTGTGCGCACCGCGACACCGAGGCGTTTGCTGGTGCGCACAGCCTAGGCGGCCCCGCGACACCCTACGGATAGCGGCAAGCTCTTAAAAAATAGGCCGGAGCGACTGCCCCGGCCTTAAGCACCAAGAGATCATGTCGACGCGTGACTCGACATGAGGGTTACGTGAGGTACCCGAGGTCATTAGGCGCCTGTTGGGTGACAGTTTGATGTCAGCGTTCCGCGTAGGGCGGGTGCAACCCGCCAGGCAGGGAGTGGCGGGTTGCACCCGCCCTACAACACTCGCCTCAGGGCTTGATCCACTGGCCCTGATACTGCGTCTTGCAGGCTGGCTCCAGGTACAACGCGTCGCTGGCCACGCCGTAGTAGTGGATATCCTGCAGGTACATACCGCTGCCGGCGCGGGCGTTCTGGCAGACGCCGTGGGCACCCTTGGGGCACTGTTCGACGAACTCCACCTCGACCGTCTGGCCTTGCAACTGCGGCTGGCAGAAACCGTCGCGGAACAGCGTGGTGGGGATGTTGCGATTTTCCTGGCAGACCTTCACGTCCAGGCGTTCGGCCTGGCTGTGCACCACGCAGGCTTCGGCCAGAGCCAGGCCCGGCAGCAGGGAAAACAGCAACAGCCATGCACGCATCATTTCGACTCCCGAAAAACTGCCGGCGAATCTAACATGCTGTTTCTTTGCAGTCTGTGCTGGCACTTGTCTGGCGAACCACCGAACATAAATTCATGCTCAGTCAAATCCCTACCCACCTCATTGCCGGCCCGCTCGGCGCCGGCAAGACCACGCTGATCCGTCACCTGCTGGCGCAGAAACCGGCGGGCGAGCGTTGGGCGGTGCTGATCAACGAATTCGGCCAGATCGG
This sequence comes from Pseudomonas sp. YY-1, assembly GCF_002843095.1. Classification (NCBI taxonomy): domain Bacteria; kingdom Pseudomonadati; phylum Pseudomonadota; class Gammaproteobacteria; order Pseudomonadales; family Pseudomonadaceae; genus Pseudomonas; species Pseudomonas sp. YY-1. Next base: position 134,407 of record NZ_PJLX01000008.1, read on the forward strand.
TCTGGACGCCGCCTTGCTCGAGCAAGGCGACGACGGTATCGCCATGGCCGAAGTGGCCGGTGGTTGCCTGTGCTGCGTCAATGGCGCGCCATTTCAGGTCGGCCTCGGGCGCCTGCTGCGCAAAGCGAAGCCAGATCGCCTGCTGATCGAGCCATCCGGCTTGGGGCATCCGGCACAGTTGCTGGCGCAACTGCGTCGGCCGCCCTGGCTAGGCGTGTTGGCCGTGCAACCGGCACTGATGGTGCTTGATGCTGCCGCACTGGCTAGCGGTCAGCCGTTGCCGGACGTGCAGCGTCAGGCACTGGATGAGGCCGGCTTGCTGCTGTTGAACAAGAGCGAGTCTCTGGACGAGGCGAGCCGGGTGCGAATTGCCGCGAGCCTGCCGCCCGTGCCGCTGCACTGGAGCGAGCAGGGCCGGCTTGACCTGGGCTTGCTGCCGGGGCTGGCGGCGCAGGCTTCGTCCATCAAGGCGAGCACCGAGTTACCCACAGCTGCACCCGGCCTGGCGCAGATCTGGCGCTACGCTGCCGAGCCGATCTGCCAGGTGCAGGATCAGGCCGAGGGCTGGAGCATTGGCTGGCGCTGGCACCCCAGCCAGCGTTTCGATCTCGCGCAGGTGAGCCAGTGGTTGCAGCGTATGGATTGGCGCAGGGCCAAGGCCGTGCTGCACGGCGGCGAAGGCTGGCAGTCGTTGAATGCCTTGCAGGGGCAAGCGCTACAGGCCTGGACCCCGAGCGAATGGCGTAAGGACTCGCGCCTGGAATTGATCTTCGATCAGGCGCAGGACGCCAAAACGCTAAGCGCTTCGTTCGCTGCGTGCCGAATCCCGGCGGTGGGCTGATAAACTCGCCGCGCTCTCGTCGCTGTGGATAACTTTCATGCAACTGCTGCCCTGGTCTCACGACACCTCTGCCGGCTTCACCCTGCGCGGCTGGCACACGCCGCCGTCGGGCAAGCCGTTGCTGCATTTCCTGCACGGCAATGGCTATTGCGGGCGCGTCTATACACCAATGCTGGCCGCGTTGGCCGAGGACTTCGACCTCTGGCTGTGCGATGTACAGGGCCATGGTGACAGCGATCATGGCGGCCGCTTCCATGGCTGGAACCGCAGCGCTGAGCTGGCGGTGGAGGCCTTCGACACCTTGCGTGGGCCATTCGGCGACGTACCGCGCTTTGCCCTCGGGCACAGCTTCGGCGGTGTGCTTACCAGCTTGATCCTGGCGCGCCATCCAGAGCTGTTCCGGCGCGCCGTGCTGCTCGACCCGGTGCTGTTCAGTCCGGCGATGATCGGGGTGATGGCATTGTCCGACGTGGTCGGCCTGGCGCAGCGTACCGGGATGGCGAAGAAGGCGCAGAAGCGCCGTCGGCAATGGACTGACCGCGCCAGTGCTCACGCTGCGTTACATGGCCGTGGCATGTTCCGTGGTTGGGACGAGGCAGCGTTCGACGCCTATATCGAGCATGCGCTGAAGGATGTCGAGGGTGGCGTCGAGCTCAAGTGCCGGCCAAGCCGTGAGGCGGATATCTTTGGCTCCTTCCCGCGGGGCTTGTGGCCGTCGCTGGCCAAGGTGACGACGCCGACCGAAGTGATTCACGGTGCACACACCTATCCCTTCGTTGCCAAGTCCGTGGCGCGCTGGTGCGCGGGCAACGCCCATGTGCGCAGTCAGGTGGTGCCGGGCGGGCACTGTTTCATGCAGGAGCACCCGGCGGACAGCGCCGAGCGCGTGGCCGCTTTCCTGCTGCAGCGCGGCTGAATCGGGTAGGCGCTATTGCGCCTTGCGCCGCCAGTCTTCCAGGCGAATGACGTTGCCTGGTTGTTGCACTGCAACCGGTTCGGGCTGCGGCTCCAATATCGGGTGGGGCTGCAGTTCGATGCGGCCAAGGTGCGGGCCGAACATGCTGATATGTCCGCGCAGTCGTTGCTCGCCGGTGACGGTGAACTCGAAGTCATACAGTCGCGCCAGGCGACGATGGCCTCTGGCATCGCGCTGGATGGCCAGACGACGCAATGCCACGGCGCCATCGAGCAGCTCCACGTCGAGTTTTGCGCAGTGCTGCTTGGCGAAGGCCAGCGCACGCTCGCGAATACCGTGGCCGCGCCATAGCCAGGCGCAGGCAGCGGCGAACAGCATCAGCAGGAACACATCGAACAGGTTGATCATGGCGACTCCAGCTTCGGGAGACAGAGCTTAGCTTATCTGCCACGTGCTTCTCAGCACAGTGGCTTGCCCATGCGTCGGCTCTGCATTAGCGTTCGCTCTCTTCAGATGAAAAGGACGTCACCATGCATTGCCCCGCCTGCCGCACCACTCGCCTGCAACCGGCAAAACTCGAAGATGGCCTGCTCGGCCATGGCTGCGCACAGTGCCAAGGCACGCTGGTCAGCCTGCTGCACTACCGCGACTGGGCCGAGCGTCAACCAGCACAAGAGACATCAACCGAGCTGGCCGCCGAGGCTGAAGTGGGCGAAACCAGTCATGCCTTGAGTTGCCCCAAGTGCGCCAAGCTGATGAGCAAGTTTCAGATCAGCGGCACCCGCGCCAATCGTCTCGACCTGTGCGGCACGTGCGACGAAGCCTGGCTGGACAGCGGCGAATGGCAACTGCTCAAGGCCCTGGAGCTGAGCCAGCGCATGCCGGCGATCTTCACCGATGCCTGGCAGCGCCAGGTACGGCAGAAGGCCAGCGAACAGGCCCGGCGCGACCGCTTCAGCCGCATCGCCGGCGAAGACGCCATCGCCCGCGCCGACGAAATTCGTACCTGGCTCAAGGATCACCCGCAGCGCCGCGAGCTGTTGTTCTACATCGGTCACGACTGAGGCGCGAGGCGCCATCTGCGGCCGGTTGCATCCGCCCTACGCTTCGGCGTTCTTCTCTTCGCTCAACGCCTGGTAGCGCTGTTGCAACTCGTCGCGAATCTGCCGGCGCTGCTTGGCCTGGCGCTGGCGGCGCAGGCCGTCGGCGGTGTCCGGTTGCAGTTCCGGGATCGGTGCCGGGCGGCCATTGGCATCGACCGCGACCATGGTGAAGAAGCAGCTGTTGGTGTGGCGCACCGAGCGCTCGCGGATGTTCTCGGTGATCACCTTGATGCCGATTTCCATCGACGTGCGCCCGGTGTGGTTGACCGAGGCGAGGAAGGTGACCAGTTCGCCGACGTGCACCGGTTCACGGAACATCACCTGATCCACCGATAGGGTCACCACGTAGCAGCCGGCGTAGCGGCTGGCACAGGCGTAGGCGACTTCGTCGAGGTACTTGAGCAGCGTACCGCCGTGGACATTTCCGGAGAAATTGGCCATATCCGGTGTCATCAGTACGGTCATCGTCAGTTGCGCGGTTCCGGCTTCCATCGTCGCTCCGAGTACGTGTGGGGCTTATGAGAGTAAGGCCTGCTGGTGCAATGCAAGATACACACTCACTATTGCAAGGATGCCATCCATGCTGATTCGCTCGAAATTTATGCTCCTGGCTCTGCTAGGGCTCGCCGGTGCCGTGCAGGCGACCGAAGAATGCGCCACAGCGGTGCAGTGCAACCAGGTCGGCAGCGCCGCCTATCAGGACGGCCGCTTCGAGCAGGCCATCGAAGCGTTCGAACGTCAGTTACGACGCGTCGAAGATGGTGATACGGCACAGTTGGAGTTGGCACTGAACAATCTCATCCTCGCTAACCTGCGCTCCGGCCAGACCGGCATGGCGCGCGCCTGGTTAGGCGTGGCGCTGGACAACAACCTCAGTGGCTCCTCGACTCGCCTGCACCTGACCAAGGTAGCCGAGGCGCTGGATTACCAGACCCTCGCCACCAGCCCGACCGGACGCTACCTGCGTTACGGCGGCCAGGCGGTATGGAGCGAGCTGCTGATCAGCGAAGACAGTAATGGCGGCTATCTCGCCAGTTTCTCGCCCGTACGCGCCGGCGCTCGGGTCGAGGAGTACGGCCCGGCTGCGATTGGCGAGCTGGATGGCAAGTTGGTCGGCGACGAGGTGCAGATGCGCCTGCAGGACGCCGGCCTGGGCAACGATTGCGCAGTGCAACTGCTGCGTGAAGGCATCGAGCTGCGCGTGCAGGAGGTATTCGCCGAGGGCTGCCAGGATTACGGCGGCATGGGCATCAGCGTCGGTGGTCGTTACATCAAGGTCAGCCCATGAGGCCTGGGCAGGTTGCTGTCCTGATCATGTGCTTGTCGGCGCTGCTCCTCGTGGGCGGCTACGCCTGGCTGCGTGACGAGCCGCCTGGCACTCAGGTGCAGGACTGGCAGCAGCAGGTGCAGGCGGCAACGGGCGAAAGCCGCGCGTACCTTTACCTCAACGGGATCGATGCCCCTTTAGATGAGCAGCCTGAGGCACTGGGCGCGGACCGTCTGCAGCACTACGAGCGCTGGCACGCCGGGCGCGGTGTGACCGATAGCGATTATTCGGGGCCGAGCGTTGCCAGCCTGCCGTTGCCAGAAGGGCGACTGTTCTGCCGAATCGAGGCGCCCGGCTGCTTCGACAGCCTGCTGGAGCAGGCCGACCTGGGGAGCCGTATCGCCCCGGATTGGTTCGCTCTGCAGCGGCGCTACTGGGATTTTCTCAACATGGATGACTACCGCACGCTGACCTCGGTGAGCCTAGCCGAGCCGCTACCGCGCCTGACTTATGTCTACGCGGGCCAGCGGGTGCACGATCTGCTCATGCTGCAAATGGCCCGCGATGGCCAAAGCGATGTGGCGCAGGGAGGGTTGCGCGAGGAGCTCAGACTACTGCGCCAGCAACTGGTGCGCGCGGACAACCTGGTGCTGAAGATGCTGCTGGGGCGGCTGATCAGCGATAACCTGGAGTGGCAGGTTCGTCTCTATCGCCATGGGCTGATCCCACGCCCGTCGGTTCCGGAGCCCTTCAGCGCGGCCGAGCGCTCGCTGCTCAAGCCCATGCAGCGCGAGTTCTACGGTATAGCGCAGATGTATGCGCAGCTGCCTGATAGCGTCTCCGGCCGGGAATACCTCGGGCTGCTGCTGTTTTTCCGACCGCAGATGACCATCAACGCCAGCCTGGCGCCTTATGCGCGAGCCGTGGAGTTGTCGCAGCTGGAGCCGGATGCGTTCGCCGCCGCGCTGCAGGAGCCGGTTCCTGGGCCGGCCTCGGTTGGCGGTATACGTAACCGGGCTGGCAACATCCTACTGGCTATCGCTGGCCCGAACATGCGCCTGTATGCCGGGCGCTTGCATGACCTGGAGGCGAAGCGCCGCTTGTTGGCCGTAGTGGTGAGCCTGCCTCCGGGGCCTTTCGATGACGAGCAGCTGGCCAACATGCCGGATGCCCGCAACCCATACCATCCGACACAGCTGGCCGAGCCCGATGGACGCGGCCAGCTGTGTTTCGACGGCCCGCACGAGGCGGGATTCAATGGGCGTTGCATGCCGCTGTAGATAAGGGTGTGCGGCAGGGCTCGCCGCCAACTTATCGTCCGCGACGATCAGGCGTGAGTCAGGTACCAGCGCCAGTCCTGCTCGCCCACCTCTCCCATGAACTGGCGGTACTCGGCCCACTTGATCGCCAGGAACACCTCGAGGAAATCCTCGCCGAGCGATTCGCGTGCCCAGCTTGAATCTTCCAGGTTGCGCAGGGCGGTGAGCCAGTCGGTGGGCAGGGTTTCGCGGGCCTGCTCGTAGCCATTGCCGACGATGGCTGCGCCTGGGTCGAGCTGCTCGCGGATGCCCTTGTGGATGCCGGCGAGGATCGCCGCCGCAGCCAGGTACGGGTTGGCGTCGGCGCCGCAGATGCGGTGCTCGACATGGCGACTGTTGGCCGGCCCGCCTGGCACGCGGAACGACACGGTGCGGTTGTTCACCCCCCAGCTCTTGGCCAGCGGCGCGTAGCTGTTGGCCTGGAAACGGCGGAAGGAGTTGGCGTTGGGGCAGAAGATCGCCATGGCATCGCCCAGCGTTGTCATCATGCCGCCAATGGCATGTCTCAAGAGCGTGCCCTGTCTGCCTTCAAGGTCAGAAAGCTCGCTGGCCATCAAATTGTTGCCGTCAGCATCGGCCAGCGACACGTGCATATGTAGGCCACTGCCAGCCAGATCGCCGAACGGCTTGGCCATGAAGCAGGCCTGCAGTCCATGCTTGTTGGCCACACCCTTGACCAGGCGCTTGTAGCGCACGCCTTCGTCCACCGCCTGCAGCGCATCGAAGCGGTGCTCCAGGGTCAGCTCTAGCTGGCCGGGGGCGTATTCGGAGATCGCCGTGCGCACCGGCAGGCCCTGCGCCTCGCAGGCGGCGTAGAGGTCGTCGAGGAAGGGCTGCATCTGCTCCAGCTCATACACGCCGTAGACCTGCGGCGCCTGCGGGCGTACGCCATTCATCTGCACGGCGGGCTGCGGGCGACCATTGGCGTCGCGCTGCTTGTCCAGCAGGTAGAACTCCAGCTCCACCGCCATCACCGGGTGATAGCCGTCGGCCTTGAGCGCCTCGATGGCACGCACCAGCACATGGCGCGGGTCGCCCGGCGTGGCTGGCAGACCCTGGGTCGGGTGCATGCTCACTTGTAGCTGGCCGGTAGGCACCGCGCGCCAGGGTTGCAGGGTCAGGCTGCCGGGCAGCGGGTAGGTCCAGCAGTCGGCATCGGCCACTTCCCAGACCAGGCCGCTTTCCTCGACGTCCTCGCCCTGGATGGTCAGCGACAGGATCGAGCTGGGCAGCGGTCGGCCGTTTTCGTAGATAGCCAGCAGCTCGTCGCGATGCAGCAGCTTGCCGCGCGGGATGCCGTTGGCGTCGATCAGCATCAGCTCGATGCTGCGGACCTCGGGGTGGGCGGCGAGAAAGTCGCGGGCTTCCTGCGGGTTGGCGAATTGCATGGTGATTCTCACAGTGAGTCGTTATCTCGTGGGAGGCGCTTTAGCGGCGACTGTCGCGGCTAAAGCCCCTCCCACAGGCTGATCGATGAATTACTCGCGGGCGCCGGGGATGGCCAGCAGCTCGGTGAGGGCTTGGTCGAGCATGGCGATCAGCTTGTCCACATCCTGCGCTGTGGTGCTCGGGCAGCACAGGGTCATGTTGTGGAATGGCGTGATCAGAATGCCGCGGTTGATCAGGTACAGGTGCAGGGCCATTTGCAGCTCGTCATGGAACGCCGCTTCGGCCTCGGCGCCGGTGCGTGGCGGCGTGGCGCAGAACTGGAACTCGCAACGCGCGCCAAGTTCGGTCACCGACCACTTGAGGCCATGCTTGTCGATCAACTGGCGGAAACCCTCGGCCAGGCGCGCCGCCAGCGGCAACATGTGGTCGTAGGCCGCCTGGGTCATCACCTGCTCCAGGTTGGCGCGCATGCAGTGCATGGCCAGGGCGTTGGCCGACAGGGTGGTGCCCATGCCGCTGTGGCCGTGACCGTGGCTTGCCTCGCTGGCGCGCTGACGCGCCTGGGTCATGGCGCCTGCCATCTCTGCGCTGCAACCGAAGATGCCGCAAGGCACGCCCCCGGCGATCGGCTTGCCGACCACGAAGAAGTCCGGGTCCAGGCCCCACAGGCGCGTGCAGCCACCGATATCGGTGGAGATGGTGTGGGTTTCGTCGATGATCAGCAGGCTGCCGTACTTACGCGTCAACTCGCGGCATTTCTGCATGAAGCCTGGATCGGGCAGGACCATGCCGATGTTGGTCATCGCCGGTTCGCAGAGCAGGGCGCAGACGTCGCCCTGAGCCAACGCCGCCTCCAGCGCTGCGACATCGTTGAAGGGAATGGCGCGGCTGTGCTCGGTCAGGTCGTAGGCCTGGCCGACCAGACCGGAGCGGTGCACGGTCTGGCCATCGCGTTCGCGCACCATCACGTCGTCGACGGTGCCGTGGTAGCAGCCGTCGAACACCAGCAGGGTCTTGCGCTGAGTGATGGCGCGCGCCCAGCGCAGCACGTAGCGGTTGGAGTCGGTGGCGGTGGCGGTCACCTGCCAGTAGGGCAGGCCGAAGCGCTGGGCCAGCAGCTCGCCGCAAACCACTGCGTCCTCGCCCGGCAGCATGGTGGTCAGGCCGTTATTCGCTTGTTCGGCGAGGGCGCGGGCCACCGGATCGGGGGAGTGGCCGAACATGGTGCCGGTGTCACCCAGGCAGAAGTCGATGTACTCGTGACCGTCCACATCGAAGAAACGTGCGCCCTTGGCTCGCTCGACGAACAGCGGTACCGGTGTCGACCAGTCGGCCATCCAGTGCATCGGCACGCCGCCGTACAGCGAGTGGCGGGCGCGCTCGGCCAGGGCCACGGACTTCGGATTGCGGGACAGGAACCGCTCGCGCTCGGCGGCGACGAAACGGTCAACGGCGACTTGGCTGATGCCACTGGCGGTGGTCATGGGGCATACCTCGATTGAATGCTGCCGGCATGATATTTTGTGATCACAAAATAGTAAATGGTTAGATATGAGTCGATTATTTCGGCTTCAAATCTTTATTTGTGATCACGAAAAATTTCATATTCAGCCGTTTTTCACACAAAATCAGTTCCTGTCGTAGACTCGCCACATCTTCAATCGGAGCCTCCCATGCGTGACTGTAGCCTGACCCTTGCCCAATTGCCGGCGCCACCGATGGAGGTGGCACATGGCTGACAATCTGCAGGAGCAGCTGTATCAGAACATCCGCTCAGGACTGCTGGTCGGGCGTTTCCAACCCGGGGAGCGGTTGAAGATCCGCGACTTGGCCACCGAATGGGGCACCAGCCCGATGCCGGTTCGCGCGGCCCTGCAGCGGCTGGTGGCCGAGGGCGCGCTGGAGGGCGAGCAGCAGCGCTCGGTGCGCGTCCCGTCGATGACCCGCGAGCGCTACGAAAACATCTTCCAGGTGCGCCTGGCGCTGGAAGGCCTGGCAGTGGAGCTGGCCACGCCGCGTCTGGACAGCAGCGACCTGGCCCTGCTGCGTGACTGTGTGCAGCGCATGGACGCCGCCATCGAGCAGCGCCAGGTGCAGGACTACCTCAACGCCAACAGCCAGTTTCACCTGCATTTGTACGGTGCATGTGGCAACCCGGTGTTGCTGCGTTCGATCGAGTCGCTATGGCTGCAGATCGGCCCCTTCTTCAACCGCCTGTTCACCGGCGCCGACCTGTCGCTGCGGCTCAATGACTTTCATGAAGACGCCTTTGCCGCTATCGAAGCCGGCGATGCCAAGGGCGCTCGCCAGGCGATGGAACAGGATCTGCTTTACTTCGCGCGCTTTCTGCTCAACCTGCTGGCGTTGGAGCAGGGTGAGGTGTGAGGGCGCTGCTCGCGTAACTCACTTGATGCGGCTCGCGGCTAAAGCCCCTCCCACGCGGCCGAGTCTCGGATACACATCGTGGGAGGCGCTTCAGCGGCGACGGCGTTCGGGAAGCAGATAGTCCGTAGGGCGCACCCTAGTGCGAAAGCGTGATCAGCTTTCCAGCCAGACGTCACGGCACCAGTGCCAGACCGAGTCCCAGCTTTCGTCGGTCAGCTCGCCTTCGTCGCCATCCCACAGCCAGACCTGGCCTTCCACGTCCACCGCGTAGTAGTCGCGGCCGTCCTGGCACAGTGGCACCAGATCGCGCGGCAGGCCGAGATCCCAGGCCACCGAGGCGACTTCCGGTAGGTAGGTGTGCGATTGCGGATCACTGGCGGTCACCGGCTCCAGGCGGCCGTAGACCACATCACTGACCTTGAGCAGGTATTCGCGCAGCTCGAAGGGCAAGTGGATGAGGATCTGCTCTTGAATCTCCACCAGGGTCTCTTCTTCCGGCAGCTCCAGCGGTACCGGTACCGGCTCGTTGAGTTCGCGCAGCTGTTCGATGACTTCTTCCACGGCGTCGGCTCCTCATCTTGGGGGATCGGCTTTATACAGTAGCTGGCCGGCAGAATGAAAACATGTCGTCGTCACTGCATACTGGCGCTTTTGCGGAGCCTTTCATGTCATCTCTTACCTGGCACTGCCTGCACCACAGCGAACTCGATGCTGCGACCCTCTATGAACTGCTGGCACTGCGCACCCAGGTGTTCGTGGTCGAGCAGAACTGCCCCTATCTGGAAACCGATGGCCAGGACCTGGTCGGTGACACCTGCCACCTGCTGGCGCGTGATGAATCTGGGCTGGTGGGCTATCTGCGCTTGCTCGATCCGCAACGCATGGACGGCGAGGTGGTAATCGGTCGGGTGGTGATCGCCGAGCGGGCGCGCGGCAGCGGGCTGGGCCATCGGCTGATGGAGCGGGCGCTGGTCGAGTGTAGTCAGCGTTGGTCGGGGGTGCCGGTTTATCTATCGGCGCAGGCGCACCTGCAGGGCTACTACGGGCGTTATGGCTTCGAGGCGGTGACCGAGGTGTATCTGGAGGACGACATCCCGCATATCGGCATGCGCCGGGCTGCTAAGGATCTGTCGTGAGGGGCTGTAGGAGCGGCTTCAGCCGCGATAACCGGCAAATGCCGCAATAAAAAAACCCGGGCAAGCCCGGGTTTGTTCTGCGTCGTCGCGATCAGTTCTGGCGAATGCCAGCGATCAGCCAGGGCTGGTTGTCGCCCTGGGCGCGCTCCAGGCGCCAGCTTTCGCTGAACGGCTCGCCCTGCTCGAAGCGCGAGGTCTTCGACACACCGCTGAAGGTCAGGGTAGCGATGGTCTTCTCGGCGTTGTCGTCGACACCATCGAGTTGCACGTCGAGGTTGTCGACGTAGGTGGACTGGAAGCCGTCACCCAGCTCGGCGCGCTCGCGCTTGAGGAAGTCCAGCAGTTGCGGCGTGACGAACTCGGCGATCTTGTCCATCTCGTCGGCGTCCCAGTGCTGCTGCAGGTTCATGAAGTGCTCGCGACCGGCGGCGATGAAGCTCTGCTCATTGAACCAGGCCGGGGCGTTAATCACCGGAGCGGCCGAGGCCAGACGACCACCGAAGATATTGCTGCCAGCGGCCGGCGCGTTGTCGGCATTTGGCATTTCACGCTGGTACGGCGCACCGGCAGCGGCCATTTGCGGCTGTCGACGAGCGCGACGGGCAGCGAGGAAGCGGAACAGCAGGAAAGCGATTAGGCCGAAGATCAGCATGTCCATGATCTGCAGGCCTTCGAAACCATCACCCATGAACATCGAGGCCAGCAGGCCACCGGCGGCCAGACCGGCCAGCGGGCCGAGCCAGCGCGAAGCACCGCTGGCGGCAGCGGCAGGCTGTTGACGACCGGGTGCCTGGGCAGCCGATTGCGCCGGCGGCGTGGCCTGGCGGGTCTGATGGCTGGGTGCGGAGCCGAAGGATTTGCCACCGCCAAAACGCTTGGCGTGGGCTTCGAAACTGAAGGTCAGTGCCAGGCACAGAACCATGGCGATACTGAGGAAACGCTGCATCACGGTTTTCTCTCTTATGGAAAAGCTTGGCCGGCATCTTGCCCGTCATAGGGGGGGCATGACCAGTGACAGAATGTTTCCGGCTTTTGCCTGCACTGGATGGCGCCGTGCCTGCCCGGCTTGGTACCGAAGCGCCTGGCGCACCCTACGGGCGTTGCAGCAGCAGAGGCAGCGGGCCGCAGCGTAGTTGAGCACGCAGAAAGGCGCGGAAGGTTGCTGCGTCTTCTTCGGGATGACGCAGCCAATGCACGAAGCTGCGCAGATAGGCGCTGGTGAGCAGGGTTTCTTCGGCGATACGGCGCAGGTGCAGGCTTTGCCGTCCGGCTGCTTCGCGCCACCACTGCACGGTGCGGCTTACGCGCATCAGGCCGAGCACCTGCAGGTGGATATGCCCGGGCTCGAGCTTGTACAGCAGCATCTGCCCAGTGACGGCCCGATGTGCGGCGAGGCTGTCGAGCCAGGCCAGCAGGCAATTTTCCAGGCGCTGTTCGGCGTTCAGCCCCTGCAGAGCGGGATTTTTTGCGTGACCAAGCATGGCCAGGTCGGCGCGGTCGAACCAAGCCTCCACCAGGTCATCCTTGTCGCGGTAATGGCGGGCGATATCGTCCAGGCCTATATCGAGCGCGGCGGCGACGTCGAACAGGTGCAGGCGCTCCCAGCCGCAGACGTCGGCCAGTTGCAGGGCGGTATCAAGAATGTGGGCGGGGTCGGTCGGCTTTTTCTTCATCCCTGAAGTATGGCCGCCGGGGCTGGAGGTGCAGCCTGGAACGACAAACGGAGCCGGATAGGTCAGATGTGGCCGCGCCGAACGGGTAGGAGCGGCGCTCCGCCGCGAACCTGAGGTAATACAGCTTCGCCCCGGGGCGAGGCTCCCACAAGGGCAAGGGCTATAGCGCTGAGCGGCTCAGCGCCAGTCGTACAGCTCCTTTTCCGAGAGTGCATGCATGGGGATAGCCAGCGCCTGGAACGCCTGCATCGAGGCCCAGATGCGGCCATTGAGTTCGCTTTGTGCGGCCAGCTCGCCCAGCACCTGTTCGCTCTCCTTTTGCATCGCCTGCAGCACTTCGTCGGGGAAGCGTTTGAGCAGCGTGCCGCTCTTCTTCAGTTCATCCAGCGCCAGGGCGTTGTGGTAGACGTAGTCGTCCATCATGTCCTGGGTCGCCGCACGCGCCGCTTCGGTGACGATGGCCTGCAGGTCGGCGGGCAGGGCGTCGAAGGCTTTCTGGTTGATCAGCAGTTCGAGCACTGACTGTGGTTCCTGCCAGCCCGGGTAGTAATAGTACTTGGCGGCTTTATGCAGGCCGAAGGCCAGGTCGTTGTAAGGGCTGACCCAGTCGGTGGCGTCGATGGCGCCGCTTTGCAGCGAGGTGAAGATTTCGCCGCCCGGCATCACCACGGTGGTCGCACCCAGGCGGCTCCAGACTTCGCCGCCGAGGCCCGGCATACGGATTTTCAGGCCTTTGATGTCAGCCAGGCTGTTGATTTCCTTGTTGAACCAGCCGCCCATCTGCATGGTGCTATTGCCCGCCGTCAGCGGCTTGAGGCCGAATGGTGCATAGGCTTCGTCCCATAGCGCCTGACCACCTCCCTTGTTCAGCCAGGCGTTCATTTCCAGGGTGGACAGCCCGAAGGGCACCGCACCGAAGAACTGCGCCGCCGGCACCTTGCCCTTCCAGTAGTAGGGCGTACCGTGGCCGAGCTCGGCCGTGCCGCGGGAGACCGCGTCGAATACTTCCAGCGCCGGCACCAGCTCGCCAGCGGCGTAGACCTTGATGGTCAGGCGCCCGGCGCTCATGGCGTTGACGCGCTCGGCCAGGCGTTCGGCAGCGGTGCCGGTGCCGGGCGCGTTTTTCGGCCAGGTGGTGACCATCTTCCAATGGAAGCTTTGCGCGGGAGCGGTGGCCTGGTTGGCCGGCGGGGAGTCTTCCTTGCAGCCGATCAGGCTGAAGGCGAGCAGGGGCAGTAGAAGCAGCGAACGAAGATGCATGGGCGCAATCCCTAAGAAAAACGGGGCTTTTCAGCCCCGTTCGGTTGGCTCAACGCCAGTTGTACAGTTCTTTCTCGGTCAGCTCCTGCATGGCGCTGGCCTCTTCCAGGAAGGCTTTCTGCGAGGCCCAGATGCGGCCGTTGAGATCGTTCTCGGCGGCCAAAGACTCGAGCACCAGATTGGACTGCTCGCGCATGGCTTGCAGCACGTCATCCGGCAGACGCTTGAACTGCACGCCTTCGCTCTTCAGGCTTTGCAGCGCCTTGGCGTTGTTGAACACGTAGTCGTCCATCATGTCCAGGGTCGCGGCACGCGCGGCTTCGACGACGATGGCTTGCAAGTCGGTCGGCAATGCGTCGAAGGCCTTCTGGTTGACCATGGCCTCGACCACCGCCTGCGGCTCCTGCCAGCCCGGGAAGTAGTTGTACTTGGCAGCCTTGTGCAGGCCGAAGGCCAGGTCGTTATAGGGGCCGACCCAGTCGGTGGCATCGATGGCACCGGTCTGCAGGGAGGTGAAAATTTCGCCGCCCGGCAGGTTGACGGTGATCGCACCCAGACGGCTCCAGACTTCGCCGCCGAGGCCCGGCATGCGGATCTTCAGGCCTTTGATGTCGTCCAGGCTGTTGATTTCCTTATTGAACCAGCCGCCCATTTGCATGGTGGTGTTGCCCGCCGACAGCGGCTTCACACCGAACGGTGCGTAGGTTTCATCCCACAGCGCCTGGCCACCGCCGTGGCTGAGCCAGGCGTTCATTTCCAGGGTGGAGAGGCCGAACGGCACGCTGCTGAAGAACTGCGCAGCTGGCACCTTGCCTTTCCAGTAGTACGGGGTGCCGTGGCCCATCTCGGCGGTGCCGCGGGAAACGGCGTCGAACACTTCCAGCGCCGGTACCAGCTCACCAGCGGCGTAGACCTTGACGGTCAGGCGCCCGGCACTCATGGCGTTGATGCGCTCGGCCAGGCGCTCGGCAGAGGTGCCCAGACCAGGGAAGTTCTTCGGCCAGGACGTGACCATTTTCCAGTGGATGATTTCTGCCGGCTTGGCAGCGGCTTGCTCGCTGGCAGCCTTGTCTTCTTTGCAGCCAACCAGGCCGATGGCGGCGATCAGCGCCAGGGCGGTGCCGAACAGATTGCGGCGATTCATCGATTATCTCCAGATACGGTGTACTAGTAGGCTTCAAGCTTGGCGTACGCCAGCATCAGCCATTTACTGCCTTCGTTTTCGAAATTCACTTGAACCCGCGCCTGGGCGCCAGCACCCTCGAAATTGAGGATGGTGCCCTCGCCGAACAGGCTGTGACGTACGCGTTGGCCCAGACTGAAGGGCGTTTGCGGTACGGCACTGCCGGCGAACAGACTGCCGCCACCCATCGAGCTGGTGCTCACCGGGCGGCTGACGCTGTTGCTCAGGCGTACTTCCTGAATCAGCGGTGCGGGGATTTCGCGGACGAAGCGCGACACCTTGTTATAGGTCTCGCTACCGTAGAGACGCCGTGTTTCGGCGTAGCTGATCACCAGCTTCTGCATGGCACGGGTAATGCCGACATAGGCCAGGCGGCGTTCTTCTTCCAATCGGCCCGGTTCTTCCAGGCTCATCTTGTGCGGGAACAGACCCTCTTCCATGCCCACCAGGAACACCAGTGGGAATTCCAGGCCCTTGGCGCTGTGCAGGGTCATCAGTTGAATGCTGTCTTCGTTTTCGGCGGCCTGGGTGTCCCCGGCCTCCAGCGAGGCGTGGGTGAGGAAGGCCTGCAGCGGGGTCAGCTCGTCGTCTTCATCGTTCTCGAAGGTGCGTGCGGCGCTGACCAGTTCCTCCAGGTTTTCCACCCGGGCCTGGCCCTTCTCGCCTTTTTCCGCCTCGTGATAGGCGAGCAGGCCGCTCTTTTCGATGACCACCTGGGTCATCTGGTGCAGCGGCATGGCCAGGACCTGCTCGGCCAGGCTGTCGATCAGTTCGATGAAGCCGGCCAGGGCCCCCGAGGCGCGAGCGGGCAGCGCCTTGACCGTCAGCATCAGGCGGATCGCCTCCCACATGTGCACGTCATGGGCGCGGGCGTACTCGCGGATGGTTTCGATGGTCTTCTCGCCGATGCCGCGCGCCGGCACGTTGATGATGCGCTCCAGCGCCGCATCGTTACCGCGGCCGTCGAGCAGACGCAGATAGGCCATGGCGTTCTTGATTTCGGCACGCTCGAAGAAGCGCTGACCACCGTAGATGCGGTAGGGGATCTTCTCGCGCAGCAGCGCCTCTTCCAGCACCCGCGACTGGGCGTTGGAGCGATAGAGAATGGCGATCTCGCTGCGCTTGAGGCCGTCCTTGCGCAGGGCATCCTCGATGGTCTCGACCACGTAGCGCGCTTCGTCGTGCTCGTTGAAGGCGGCATACAGGGCCAGCGGCTCGCCATCGCCGACGTCGGTGCGCAACTCCTTGCCGAGGCGGCCCTGGTTGTTGGCGATCAGCGCGTTGGCGGCATTGAGGATATTGGCGGTGGAGCGGTAGTTCTGCTCCAGGCGGATGATCTCGGCATCGGCGAAATCGCTGTCGAACTGCTGGATGTTCTCGATCTTCGCGCCGCGCCAGCCGTAGATCGACTGATCGTCGTCGCCCACGACCATCAGGCTTTCGCCGCCCTTAGCCAAAAAGCGCAGCCAGGCGTACTGCACGGCGTTGGTGTCCTGGAACTCGTCGACCAGGATATGGCGGAAGCGGCGCTGGTAGTGCTCCAGCAGGCCGGCGTTGTCGCGCCAGAGGTCGAGGGCACGCAACAGCAGTTCGGCGAAGTCGATGACACCGGTGCGTGCGCAGGCCGCCTCGTAGGCTTCATAGATGCTGCGCATGGTGGCCAGGAACAGGTCGCCGCTGGCCTGGATACCTTGCGGGCGGATGCCCTCGTCCTTTTGCCCGTTGATGAACCACTGCGCCTGCTTGGCCGGCCAGCGTTGTTCGTCGAGGCCCAGTTCACGGATCACCCGCTTGATCAGGCGCTGCTGATCGTCGGAGTCGAGAATCTGGAAGTTCTCGGCTAGCTTTGCCTCCTGCCAGTGTGCACGCAGCAGGCGGTGAGCCAGACCGTGGAAGGTACCGACCCACATGCCCGCAGGGGCGTGGCCGAGCACGTCTTCGATGCGGTGACGCATCTCGGCAGCCGCCTTGTTGGTGAAGGTCACCGACAGAATGCTGTGCGGCGACACGTCCAGGCGCTGGATCAGGAAGGCGATGCGATGCACCAGCACGCGGGTCTTGCCCGAGCCGGCGCCGGCCAGCACCAGCTGATGACCAGGCGGTGTGGTAACCGCGTGGTGCTGGGCGGGATTGAGGGTAGTGAGTCTGTGATCGAGGTCATTTTGCATCGCGGCATTCTAGGGGGCCGGACAGGTGAGGGCAAACCGTTGGCCGAGCGTGGAGAAACGCGTCCGATGCAACCGACGACTGGCAGGTCAGGGCGCAGATGCGCCTGGTCAGGCGGCCAAAGGCCATCATGCTCTGCCGGTGCCCGCCAAAAGTTGGGCGTCAAGCTGTGAAAGGGGCCACATCATTGTTGGGCAGAGCGTCTGTCTCGGGTATTCTCCCGCGACGTCAGGGCTGAGGCAGCTGAAAAACACCGCAGCCCCTCAGGCAACCATTACAAGAAAATCGCCCATGACCGCCACGACTAGCGCCGAAGTTCAAGAGGTGACGCTGGACCCGCATCAGGCTGAACGTCAGTTCGCCACGGATATTGCCGTCGAGCGCACCCGCTTGCTGTTTCTGGGCTCGCGCCTGCCCACTCTGCTCATGCTCCTGGTTGGCCTGGCCTGCAGCCTATTGCTGTGGAATCAGCAGAGCGCCCTCATGCTCGCAGCATGGTTGGGCTGGGTGGTGTTGCTGGTGCTGCTGCGTCTGACCCAGGTGAATGCCTTCAACGCGGCGCTGCCGAGCCGCCAGGCCGAACCCTACTGGCGCCGCATCTTCCTCTTCGGCGCCGGTGCATCCGGGTTGACCCTCGCCTTCGCCGTGATCGTGCTGGTGCCCGCCGATGTCTTCTACCAGCAGGCGCTGGTCTATGGTCTGATCGCTGCGGCGATTCTTTCAGCCAGCGTGGCCTATGCCGTCAGCCTGTCGGCCTTTCTCAGCTTCGCCTTGCCCTGCCTGCTGCCTTCGGTGACCTATCTGTTGCTGGCCGACAACAGCCTGCAACGCGGTTGGGGGCTGCTTGGGCTGATCCTGTTTCTTGCCTTGCTGATCGTGGCCTGGCAGGTCAATCGCCTGGTACAGCGCAGCCTGCTGCAACGGTTCCATAACCTGGCGCTGATCAGCAACCTGGAGCGCGCTAAGCAGCGCGCCGAAGGGCTCAACGAAGAGCTGGCGCGCGAGGTTGAGCAACGCCGTCGCGCCGAACGTGAGCTGCGTGGTGCCCATGGTGCGCTGGAAATGCGCGTGGCCGAGCGTACCCTGGAGCTGGACGAGGCGACTCATGCCCTGGGCACGAGCCAGGAGCGCCTAGCCCTGGCGCTGGAGGCCAGTGAGCTGGGGCTGTGGGACTGGGATCTGGAAAGCGATCAGGTGCACCATTCGCACCTGCGCGAGCTGTTCGGTCTGGAGCCGGAGCAGGTGCAGGTGATGCTGCGCGACCTGACCCCGCGCCTGCATCCGGATGATCTGCCAGGGTTGCGCCGGGCGTTGGTCCGGCACCTCAAGGGGCGCAGCGAGGATTATCAGATCGAGTACCGCGTGCGCCATGTCGACGGCCACTGGGTCTGGGTCGAGGACCGTGGCCGTGCGGTCGAGCGCGACGCCGCCGGCCGTGTACGGCGCATGCTCGGCACGCGGCGCGATGTCAGTGCGCGGCGTCAGCAGGAGCAGCAACAGCGTCTGGCGGCGACCGTGTTCGAAGCGGCCAGCGAAGGCATCTTCATCCTCGACCCCGACTACTGTGTGCTGGCGGTCAACCGCGCGTTCAGCGCGGTGACCGGATACAGCCGTGAGGAAGTGGTCGGGCGCACGGTGACCAGCCTGATCGGCAGCCGCGAGATGCGCCGGCAATACCAGATGATCCGCCAGGAACTGGACAGCACTGGCACCTGGCAGGGCGAGCTGATCGAGACGCGCAAGAGCGGCGAGCTTTACCCGCAATGGCTGCAGCTCAACCTGATACGCGACGCCAGCGGCCGGCCCAGCCAAATCGTCGGCTTCTTTGCCGACCTCAGTGCGCGACGCGAGGCCGAGGAGCGCCTGCGCTACCTGTCGCACTACGATGATCTGACCGGCCTGGCCAACCGCAGTCTGTTCAAGGAGCGTCTGCACGATGCCAGCCAGCGCGCCCGCCAGAGCGGCCGCAGCATTGCCCTGGTGCACATCGACCTGGACCGTTTCAAGCTGCTCAACGACAGCCTCGGCCATGAAGTGGCGGACCAGTTGCTGCGCCAGATGAGTCGTCGCCTGACCCAGACCGTACCCGAGGCCGACTGCATCGCGCGGCTCTCAGGCGACGAGTTCGCCATCATCCTCGACGCCTACGGCAGCCTCTCCAGCCTGGCACGGGTGGCCAGTCGGTTACTGGCCAAGTTGCGTGTGCCAATGACCGTTGGTGGCCACGAACTGGTGATCAGCGCCTCGCTGGGCATCAGCCTGATGCCGGACTACGCGCGCGAGATCAGCGCGCTGATCAGTCAGGCCAACATGGCCGTGCAGCATGCCAAGCATCTGGGCGGTAACACCTTCCAGTTTTTCACCGACAACCTGCAGGCCTGCACCCTGGAGCGCCTGCAACTGGAGAACCAGCTGCGCAAGGCCATCGACGAAGGCCAGCTGGAGGTGTTCTACCAGCCCAAACTGAACCTCGCCGACGACCAGCTCAATGCTGCCGAGGCGCTGGTGCGCTGGCGCCATCCGCAACAGGGCATGGTGCCGCCGAGCGAGTTCATCGGTCTGGCCGAGGAAACCGGGCTGATCGCACCGATTGGCGAGTTCGTGCTGCGTCAGGCCTGCCAGCAGGCGTGTGAATGGCAGCGCCAGGGGCTGGCGAAAATCCGTGTGTCGGTGAACATCTCGGTGCATCAGCTGCGCCAGGGCAACCTCACCAGCCTGGTGCGCCAGGTGCTCGAAGAGACCGGCCTGGCGCCGCAGTATCTGGAACTGGAGCTGACCGAAAGCCAACTGCTGGATAACGTCGACAGCGTCATCGTCACCTTCCGCCAGCTGCGCGAACTGGGGGTCAAGCTGGCCATCGACGACTTTGGCACCGGCTACTCCTCGCTCAGCTACCTCAAGCGCTTCCCGGTGCATTACGTGAAGATCGACCAGACCTTCATCCGCGACCTGTCACCCGGTGGCGAGGATGCCGCAATCACCCGCGCGATCATCGCCATGGCTCACAGCCTGGAGCTGAAAGTGGTGGCCGAGGGCGTGGAAACCCAGGCACAGATGGACTTTCTCAAGAGCCAGAACTGCGATGAGATCCAGGGCTTTCTGATCAGCCGCCCGGTGGAGGCAAGCGCCTTCGCCGAGCTGCTGCGTGCGCAGATCGATAATCCACTGGATTGAGCGGCATTTGCTCGCTACCCAGGCAGCCTGCGTTCACTTGGCGAATAGCTGGCCGATGTCCTTGAACGCCTTGAACTCCAGCGCGTTGCCGCAGGGGTCGAGGAGGAACATGGTGGCCTGCTCGCCGACCTGGCCCTTGAAGCGTACATAGGGCTCGATGACGAACTTCGTCTCGCGGCTGCGCAGGCGTTCGGCCAACGCTTCCCAGTCGGCCCAGCCGAGCACCACGCCGAAGTGCGGCACCGGCACGTCGTGGCCGTCCACGGGGTTGCTGGCGGCCGACTCCTGGTAGGCCATCTTCGGCGCTTCATGGATCACCAACTGGTGGCCGAAGAAATCGAAGTCCACCCAGTGGTCGCTGCTGCGACCCTCGGCACAGCCGAATACCTCGCCGTAGAAATGCCGGGCTGCTGCCAGGTCATGAACGGGAATTGCCAGGTGGAAGGGCGCAAGGGACATCACGGAATACCTCTGGTTATTGTGTGTAGGGCGGGTGCAACCCGCCATCGGTGTTCATTGCACCAGCCTATCAACAGCAAAATTGTTCTAAAGCGAATATCCTTGCGAGCAAGCTCAAATATTTTTGATCAATCGAGGCCTCGATGCTGCGCGAACTGAAAACCTTCGTCACCGTCGCTCGCTTGGGCACCTTCGCCGCTGCCGGCCAGCAGGTGGGGTTGACCCAGTCGGCGGTCAGCGCGCAGATGCGCGTATTGGAGCAACACCTGGGTGTACGCCTGTTCGACCGCAGTGGCCGCGCCGCTGTGCTCAACGCCGCAGGTCGCCACGCCCTGCCGCTGGCCGAGCAGATGCTCGCGCTGTATGCGCAGATGGCGCTGCCACAGGCTGCCGATCAATGGCAGGGCGAATTGCGCGTCGGTGCCATCGCTACCTTGCAGACTGGTCTGCTGGCCGAGGCTTTACCGCGTTTTCGCCAGCTGGCACCGCTCGTCGAGCTGAAGCTGGTGCCGGGCGTTTCCCTACAGCTGTTCAGCCAATTGGATGCCGGTGAGCTGGACCTGGCCCTGTTGATCAAGCCGCCGTTCGCCTTGCCCAAGGAAATCCTGGAAGTGCCGCTGGCACAGGAGCCTTTCGTGCTTATTGCGCCGCTGGACGTGCCGGGCGACGACCCGCTGCGGCTGCTCGCGGAGCAGCCCTTCGTGCGCTACGACCGCGCCTCGTTCGGCGGTCGTCAGGTCAGCCGTTTCCTGCGCGAGCAGCGCCTGAACGTACGTGAGGCGCTGGAGCTGGATGAGCTGGATGCCATCGTGCGCCTGGTGGAAAACGGTATGGGCGTGGCCCTGGTACCGCGTGCGGGCCTGTGGCTGCAACGGCCGACGCGGCTGCGGGTGATCGAGCTGGGCGCGCTGACCTTCCATCGCGAGCTGGTCGCCCTGGTGCGCCGTGCGCAGCGCCAGCCGGCGCTGGATTGTCTGCTGGAGTGCCTGCGGCGCTGATCCGTATTGTTGGCAGTGCGTACGGCGCACCCTACGGATCGCTGAGATTCCACGCATAAAAATACCGCGCAGCTTTGCAGCGGCGCGGCATTGTTTACAGCAAGAGCGGTCGGCGGCGATCAGAACGCCGGGACGACGGCGCCCAGGTACTTCTCTTCGATGAACTGCTTCACTTCGGCGCTGTGCAGGGCCTTGACCAGCTTCTGTACGGCCTCGCTGTCCTTGTTGTCAGCGCGGGTCACCAGGATGTTCACGTACGGCGAGTCGCTGCCTTCGATGGCCAGGGCGTCCTTGGTCGGGTTCAGCTTGGCTTCCAGGGCGTAGTTGGTGTTGATCAGGGCGAGGTCGACCTGGCTCAGTACGCGCGGCAGGGTGGCCGCTTCCAGTTCACGCACCTTGATCGCTTTCGGGTTCTCGACGATGTCCTTCGGCGTGGCGAGGATGCCGGCTTCCGGCTTGAGTTTGATCACGCCGGCCTTCTGCAGCAGCAGCAGGGCACGGCCGCCGTTGGTGGCGTCGTTGGGGATGGCCACGGTGGCGCCTTGTGGCAGCTCGCTCAGATCCTTGATCTTGCTGGAGTAGGCGCCGAAGGGCTCGACGTGCACGCCGGCAACGCTGACCAGCTCGGTCTTGCGGCTGGCGTTGAACTCGTCCAGGTACGGCTGGTGCTGGAAGAAGTTGGCGTCGAGGTTCTTTTGCTGTACCTGCAGGTTGGGCTGTACGTAGTCGGTGAACACACGCACCTTCAGCTCCACGCCTTCTTTGGCCAGGGCTGGTTTGACGAACTCGAGGATCTCCGCGTGCGGCACCGGGGTGGCAGCGACGTTGAGGGTTTCGGCCTGGGCCGAGAAGGCCGCGCAGGCGGCGATGGCAGTCAGCAGCTTCTTCATTTCAAGGTTCCTTTTGGGAAGGTTGGTGCGGGTCTCGCAGGTAGCGAGTCGCCGCTTGTCGTGATTACTTGCGAGAAAAATGGATGACCAGTCGATCCCCGACCATCTGCAGCACCTGCACCAGAATCAGCAGCAGGATCACGGTCACGGCCATCACGTCCGGTTGGTAGCGCTGGTAGCCGTAGCGCACGGCCAGGTCGCCGAGGCCGCCGCCGCCGATCAGGCCACTCATGGCGGTGTAAGACACCAGGGTAATCGCGGTGACGGTGGTGGCCGCGAGCAGGCCGGGCAGCGCCTCGGGCAGCAGCGCGCGGGTGATGATCTGCCAGGTAGTGGCGCCCATCGCCTGGGTCGCTTCGATGATGCCGCGCTCGACTTCACGCAGGGCGGTTTCCACCAGCCGTGCGAAGAACGGCGTGGCGCCTACCACCAATGGCGGGATGGCGCCGGCCACGCCCAGCGAGGTGCCGACCAGCAGCTCGGTGAAGGGAATCATCAGGATCAGCAGGATCACGAAAGGCACCGAGCGCAGGATGTTCACCACCAGCGACAGCGCGCCGTACAAGGCCTTCTGCTCGAACAGCTGGCGCGGGCCGGTGAGAAACAGCAGCACGCCGAGCGGCAGGCCGAGCAGCACGGTGAACAGCATCGAGCCGAGCAGCATGTTCAGGGTGTCGAGACTGGCCTGCCAGATTTCCGGCCAGAACACGTTGGGCAGCAGTTGTTCGAGCATCAGCGCAGTACCTCCAGATGCACGTCGGCGGCTGCGAAGCGCGCCAGCGCGGCGTCGATGTCACCACCGGTCAGGGCCAGGGTGAGCTGGCCATAGGGGGTGTCCTTGATGCGGTCGATGCGCCCGGCGAGGATGCTGTAGTCCACCCCGGTTTCGCGGGCCACAGTGCCCAGCAGCGGTGCGTAGGTGGCTTCGCCCTGGAAGGTCAGGCGCAGGATGCGGCCTTCGACATGGGCAAAGTCATCGCGCTGTTCGGCTTCGTCGACGTGCTCGGACTCCTGCACGAAACGCTTCGTGGTCGGGTGCTGCGGGTGCAGGAACACCTCGGCCACCGGGCCTTCCTCGACGATGATGCCGGCGTCCATCACCGCCACCCGGTCGCAGACGCGGCGGATCACGTCCATCTCGTGGGTGATCAGCACGATGGTCAGGCCCAGTTCGCGGTTGATCTCGGCCAGCAGCTGCAGCACGGCGGTGGTGGTCTGTGGGTCGAGGGCGCTGGTGGCCTCATCGCACAGCAGGATCTTCGGTCGCGTGCTCAGCGCACGGGCGATGCCGACACGCTGTTTCTGCCCGCCGGAGAGCTGCGCGGGGTATTTGTTGGCATGATCCTGCAGGCCGACGCGCGCCAGCAGCTCGGCGACGCGGGCGTCGATTTCGGCACGGCTCAGTTCGCCGGCCAGGCGCAGCGGCATGGCGATGTTGTCAGCAACGGTCTTCGACGACAGCAGGTTGAAGTGCTGGAAGATCATCCCGACCTGCTGGCGGAAGCGGCGCAGACCATTGGCATCGAGGGCAGTGACGTCGACGCCGTCGATCTCGATGCGCCCGCCGGAGGGTTCCTCCAGGCGGTTGATCAGGCGCAGCAGGGTGCTCTTGCCGGCGCCGGAATGGCCGATGATGCCGAACACCTGGCCGCTGCCGACCTGCAGCGTGGTGGGCTGCAGCGCCGGAATCTCACGGCCTGCGACGCGGTAGGCCTTGTGGACGGATTGAAACTGGATCACGCGAACGACCTTTTGGGTGTGTTCAGTCGCCGGCTCCAGAGTGTTGTCGAGCCGGCGCATCGAGCGCCGGGTAGGGCGCAAAAGTGCGCTAGTTTACCCGGCAGTGTTTAGGCCGAGAAAATCTTTGTAGGCCTATGTTTATTACAAAATGGTATTACCGATCAGCGATAGTGCGCGCGCCCGTTCTCAGTTGCGTTGTGGGCTCAACAGCAGGCGCGGTACCTGTTGTGGCGCGATCTTCTGGCTCAACTGCGGACGGAAGCTCGGGTCGAGCTTCTTGATCCGCGCCGAGAGCAGCGCCGCGACCCAGGGGTAATCCTTGGCCTCGCGCACTTCGATGCGCACCGCACAGCGAAAGGTCACGACATCGGCGGCTACGCCGTCGAGCAGGCGGCGCAGGTTTTCGTTGTCCTGGCTGTCCAGCATAGGCAAGGCCACGCTGCTGGTGGCGGCGCTTGGGTCGATCAGGCGTGCTTTGGGTGTGCTCTCGACCGTGGGCGTCGGCTGGCTCGCAGCTACCTGAGCCGTTGCTACCTTGGCGGCAGCTTGGCGCTCACTGGCCAGGCGCTGCTGACGCAGTTGTTCCTGACGTTCAGCATCGAGCTTGGCGGCGGCATCACGTGCTTGTTGCTCGGCGGCCGTCTGGCGTGCCGTGCGTGCGCTGTCGATGGCCTGGTTGAGGTCGCGACTCAGGGCCGGCGCCTGTGGCATCAGGCTGCGGGCCTGGCCCAAGGCCTGCGCGGCGCGATCCAGATCGCCCTGCTGCAGTGCTTCGCGGCCCTGTTCCATGTAGGCCTCGGCCAGCTGGCGCTGGTACTGCTCCAGACGCGTGTCGCGGCTGGCGCGTTGCTGCAGGGTGTTGAGTTGGCTGCGCGCATCATCGAGACGCTCTTCGGCCAGGCTCAGGTCGAGCTGGCGGAAGGCGATGACCAGATCATCGACCGGCGGGAGGCTGTGCTGCTGGCTGCTCTGGCAACCGGCCAGAAGTAGAACCAGAAAAAGCGGAAGACCACGAAAAGCGAACGACTTCATAACTACGCGTCTCGAATTGTGCAAAAAACGCGCAATCATACAGGTTCGTACCGCTGATTTCATCTTGATCGGCTACGCAGAGCGCGCCATCAGCTGTTGCGCTTGGGCAGCGCAAAGCTGGCCAGGAACAACGCAGCAGCGCTGACCACGATGGACGGCCCGGCTGGTGTGTCCTGATACCAAGACAGCGCCAGGCCGCAACACACCGCCAGCAGGCCGAGTAAGCTGGCGCCGACGGCCATCTGTTCCGGCGTGCGTGCGTGGCGCTGGGCTGCGGCGGCGGGGATGATCAGCAGGGAGGTGATCAGCAGCACGCCGACGATCTTCATCGCCACGGCGATCACCACGGCGATCAGCAGCATCAGCGCCAGGCGTATCGCGGCCACCGGCAGGCCTTCGACCCGCGCCAGTTCCTCGTGCACGGTGATCGCCAGCAACGGCCGCCACAACCAGGCCAGCAGCGCCAGCACCAGCGCACTGCCGCCGATGATCCAGGCCAGGTCGGTGGGGCTGACGGCGAGCAGGTCGCCGAACAGGTAGCTCATCAGGTCGATGCGCACGTCATGCATGAAGCTCAGCGCCACCAGGCCCAGTGACAGGGTGCTGTGGGCGAGGATACCCAGCAGGGTGTCGGAGGCCAGTGGCTGGCGCTGCTGCAGGGTCACCAGCAGCACGGCGAGCAGCACGCAGCCGACGGTCACGGTGAGGGTCGGGCTGACGTCGAGCAGCAGGCCCAGCGCCACGCCGAGCAGGGCGGCATGGGACAGCGTGTCGCCAAAATAGGCCATGCGCCGCCAGACCACGAAGGAGCCGAGCGGGCCGGCTACCAAGGCCAGCGCCAGGCCGGCGAGCAGGGCATTGAGGAGAAAGTCAGGCATCAGTGTTTACAGTTCGGGCCGTGGACGTGGGCCGGGCCGTGAATGGTCAGGCCGGGCTTGACCACGCCGCCATGCAGGTCGTGATCGTGGTCATGATGGTGGTGGTAGACGGCCAGGCTCTTGGCGTCCTGGCCGAACAGTTCGATAAAGGCTGGGTCGCCGCTGACCTGCTCCGGGTGGCCGGAGCAGCAGACATGGCGGTTGAGGCAAACCACCTGATCGGTGGCGCTCATCACCAGATGCAGGTCGTGCGAGACCATCAGCACGCCGCAGCCGTGACGCTCGCGCAGACGCGAGATCAGCCGGTACAGCTCGGCCTGCCCGGCGACGTCGACGCCCTGCACCGGCTCGTCGAGCACCAGCAGTTGTGGCTCGCGCAGCAGGGCGCGGGCTAGCAGCACGCGCTGCATCTCGCCACCGGAAATGCTCTGTAGCGGGCTGTCGATCACCTGCTCGGCGCCGACTTCAGCCAGTGCTGCCAGCGCGCGCTGGCGATCCACACCCGGCACCAGGCGCAAAAAGCGCAGCACCGACAGCGGCAGGGTGGCGTCGACATGGAGCTTTTGCGGCATGTAGCCAATGCGCAGGCGCGGCGTGCGGCGCACGCTGCCTCGCTCGGGCTGCAGCAGGCCGAGCACCACGCGCACCAGGGTGGTCTTGCCGGCGCCGTTGGGGCCGATCAGGGTGACGATCTCGCCGGGCTGTACGCTAAGCTGCACGTTATCCAGCACCGGCTGGCCGTTGAAGCTGACAGCGACGCCGTCGAGGCGGATCAGCGCGTCGCTCATGCCGTGCCCTTGCAGCCTGCGCACAGGCCGACGACTTCCACGGTCTGACCCTCGACGACGAAACCGACGCCGGCTGCACTGTCGACGATGGCCTGACTGATGGTGGCTTGTTCCAGTTCGGTCGCCGCATGGCACGCTCGGCAGATCAGGAACTGGCCCTGATGCGGGTGCTCGGGATGGCTGCAACCGACGAAGGCGTTAAGTGATGCGATACGGTGTACCAGGCCGTTTTCCAGCAGGAAATCCAGTGCGCGGTACACCGTGGGCGGCGCTGCGCGGCGACCGTCTTCATCGCTCAATACGCCGAGGATGTCATAGGCGCCGAGTGGCTTGTGGCTGGCCCAGACCAGTTCCAGCACGCGCTTGCGCAGAGCAGTCAGGCGCAGGCCCTGGCGCGCGCAGATGGCTTCGGCCTCGGCCAGCGCATGGCTGACGCAGCGGGAGTGATCGTGGGGGCGTGCAGACAGGGGAGTGTCGGTCATGGGCAAGGACGGCGCGAGTGAGAGACGTTATTATATTACCTGTTCAATGCCATTCGAGTATGCCCGTGTTGCGTCTTTTCTGTCTCTTTACCCTGTTTTTCGTCGCCAGCGCTCAGGCCGAGGTGCGTGTGCTGACCAGTATCAAACCGCTGCAACTGATTGCCGCGGCGGTGCAGGACGGCATCGGTGAACCTGAAGTGCTGCTGCCGCCTGGCGCTTCGCCGCACCACTATGCGTTGCGCCCGTCCGACGTACGGCGAGTGCGTGATGCTGACCTGCTGTACTGGATCGGACCGGACATGGAGGCCTTCCTGCCGCGCGTGCTGGGTAGCCGTGACAAGCCTCAGGTGGCCGTGCAGGACCTGCCCGGTATGACCCTGCGTCATTTCGGCGAGAGTCATGAGGAAGACGATCACGACGATCATGATCACGAGCACGCACATGCTGGCGACGACCTGGGCCACGATCACGACCACCGCCCGGGTAGCCTGGATGCTCATTTGTGGTTGGCAGCAGACAACGCCAAGGTCATCGCCGCACGCATGGCGGCAGACCTGGCCAAGCTGGATACCGCCAATGCCGGGCGCTACGCCGCCAACCTGAAAGCCTTCGAAGCTCGTCTGGATGTGCTCGATGGCCGTATTCGCCCGCAACTGGCCGACCTGCAAGGCAAGCCGTATTTCGTTTTCCACGAGGCCTTCGACTATTTCGAGGCCGCCTATGGCCTCAAGCACGCCGGCGTGTTCAGCGTGCTGACCGAAGTACAGCCCGGTGCGCGTCACGTCGCTGCCATGCGCGAGCGCCTGCAGCAGACCGGCCCGAGCTGCGTCTTCAGCGAACCGCCGCTGCGCCCGCGCCTGGCGGAAACCCTCACCGCGGGCCTGCCGGTCAAACTGGCGGAGCTGGATGCCCTGGGCGGCACCTTGCCGGTCAGCGCGAGCGGTTATGAGCAACTGCTGGAAAATCTGGCAAACGGCCTCAGCGAGTGCCTGAATAGCCTGTAGGTGCGCATCGGAGAGTCCAGCGGCCGACCCCGTGTAGGAACGATTTCACTCGCGATTGAAGTGCCCCGGATTGCATCCGGGCTACGGGCTGGCGAGGCTTTGTGGGAGGGGCTTCAGCCGCGACGAACCGAGCTACGAACTGTAACCACCGCCTCGTTGCCGTTTGCCGGCGCAAACCACTAGGCTTGCGCTTTTGCTGCGAGCGCCTGCCATGTCGCCACCTGCACCTCGTCCGTCCAGCGCCACACTGGTGCTTTTGGCCTCGCTCTATTGTGCTCAGGGATTGCCATCCGGGCTGATCGCCCACTCGTTACCGGTACTGCTACGCCAACATGGCGTCGACCTGGCGCTGATCGGTCTGCTCAAGTTGCTGGCGCTGCCCTGGTTGCTCAAGGTCTTCTGGGCTCCCTGGATCGACCGCCTGGCCTCGCGCAGATTGGGTCACCATCGTGGCTGGATTCTGCCGCTGCAGAGCGGCGTCATCGTCTGTGTCGCCGCGCTGGCGCTGCTGGCACCGCAGACGCTGTTCGGCTCCGGCCTGTGGTTATTGCTTGGCTTGCTGCTGCTGATCAACTTGCTGGCCTCGACCCAGGACATCGCCACCGACGGGCTCACCGTACGCTTGCTGCCCGAACGCTGGCGTGGCCTGGGCAACAGCCTGCAGGTGGGCGGCTACAAGGTCGGCATGATCGTCAGCGGCAGCGGCCTGTTGCTGGTGATCGACCCGTTGGGCTGGAACCTGGCTGTGGGGTTGGTGGCCGGCCTGATCCTGCTGATGACTGTGCCGATCTGGCTGTTTCCCGAGCGCCGCGTGTTGCCGTTCCAGCCTGCTCTGGCTGAAAACGCCCTCGGCCCTCGTCTGCTGTTCGACCACTACCGTGGCCTGTTGGCGCAACCCGGCATGCTGCTGTGGTTGGCGGTGGTACTGACCTTCAAATTGGGCGACTCGCTCGGCTCGCCGATGATCAAACCGATGCTGGTGGATCAGGGTTGGAGCACCGCAGCGCTAGGCCAACTGACCCTGATCAGCAGCCTGGCCGGCATCGGCGGTGCCTTGCTGGGTGGCTTGCTCTACGCGCGCATCGGCGTGCTGCGTGCGCTGATCCTGTTCGGCGCCCTGCAAGCCATCGGCATCGCCGCTCTGGCTTTACTGGTGGGGCAGGGCGCCAATACCGGGTTGGTCTATGCCGTGACCCTGTTCGAACAGGTGGCCGACGGCATGTCCACCGTCGCCTTGTTCGCCGCCATGATGCGCATGTGCCGCCCCGAACACGAAGGCGCCGACTTCACCCTGCAGGCCTCGGCGCAGTTGCTGTTGTCCGGCTTCGTCGGCGCCAGCAGCGGGGTGCTGGCCAAGGCGCTGGGGTATGAGGGCTTGTTCGTCGGAGCGGGGGTGTTGGGGATGCTGGTGCTGGTGGTCGTGCTGATGCATGGGCGCCGCAAGCCCGCCTGAGTAATCGGGGCGGATCACTCCGCCCAGTGCCGCCCGTGACGCTCCAGCAGGTGTTGCAGTTGCTCTGGTCCATCGCTGCCGGCCGGATAGGGGCGCGGGCTCTGGTAGTGCTGGTGCCAGCCCTGCAGGATCGGGTCGACCCATTGCCAGGCCGCCTCCACTTCGTCGCGGCGCATGAACAGCGTCGAGTCGCCTTCGATCACGTCGAGCAGCAGGCGTTCGTAAGCATCCCAGCGGCGTTGGTGGTTGAAGGCATTGGCCAGGTTGAGGTCCAGCTCCACCGGTTTCAGGTGCATGCCCTTGCCGGGGTTCTTGGCCATCAGCTGCAGGCTGATGCGCTCTTCCGGCTGCAGGCGGATCAGCAACTGGTTGGCTTCGCCATCGTTGAACAGGCGGTGCGGCACCGGCTTGAACTGAATCAGAATCTCCGAGGCCTTCTTTGCCAGGCGCTTGCCAGTGCGCAGGTAGAAGGGCACACCGGCCCAGCGCCAGTTGTCGATCTCCACCTGCACGGCGGCGAAGGTCTCGGTATCACTGTCGTTGTCGACGTTCTTCTCGAAGTAATAGGCGGGGACGTCGTGGCCGCCGATCTTGCCGGCGGTGTACTGGCCGCGCACGGTCTTGTCCTGCACGTCGAGCCCGGAGATGGGTTTCAGCGCTTCGAGGATCTTCACCTTTTCGTTGCGCACCGCGTCGGCGTCGAAGCGCACCGGCGCCTCCATGGCCACCAGGCAGAGCAGTTGCAGCAGGTGATTCTGGATCATGTCGCGCATGGCGCCGGCCTTGTCGTAGTAGCCGCCGCGGTTTTCCACGCCCAGGGTTTCGCACACGCTGATCTGCACGTGATCGATGTGCCCAGCGCGCCACACCGGCTCGAACAGGGCGTTGGCGAAGCGCAGCGCCATCAGGTTCTGCACGGTTTCCTTGCCCAGGTAGTGATCAATGCGGAATACCCGTGCCTCGTCGAACACGGCGCCGATGGCAGCGTTGATCGCACGGGCCGACTCCAGCGAGTGGCCGATGGGTTTTTCCAGCACGATGCGCGCTGCCGGGCCAGCCAGACCGGCGTTGGCGAGGTGCGCGGCGATGTCTTCGAACAGGCTCGGTGCGGTGGCCAGGTAGTACACCCGCACGCGCTGCTCGTCACGTCCCAGGCGCTTGGCCAGGCGGCCGAAATCGGCGCTCTGCGCGGCGTCCATGGCGAAGTAGTCGAGGCGTGCGGCGAAGCTCGCCCAGGCCTCGTTGGTGAAGTCGGCACGGGCGACCTGGGCACGGCAGTGGCGCTCGGCCAGGGCCTGGTAGGCCTCGCGGGTGTGACTGCTGCGGGCCAGGGCAAGGATGCGCACATCGGCGTGCAGGCGCCCTTCTCGGTGCAGGTGATAGAGCGCCGGCAGCAGCTTGTGCAGGGCCAGATCGCCCGTGCCACCGAAGACCAGCATGTCGCAGGGAATACTCAAGGGAAACACTCCGACTCGTTTAGCAGACCGTTGCACACTACCTGCGTTTGCAGGAAGGAGGCAGTGAAAACCGCCCCAAGAATGCCTGTATTTCTGCGGCGTGCCCGATGTTTGAAACATTCGTTCAGCTGTTCGGCAAGCGCTTGGCTGTGCGCGGGCGTGAGCTATGTAGTATAACTACAAGGTCACTACAACCGCCGACCGCCGATCATAACCGAGCCAAGACTCGCCGAGCGCCGCGGTAGACCCTTTTCTGCATAGAGCCTATCTCCGTGAATCTGTTGCAACACATCGCCCAGTCGCGCCACCTGCTGCGCAAGTCCGAACTCAAGGTGGCCGATCACGTCTTGCTCGATCCTGCATCGGTGATGCACAGCTCGATGGCCGAGCTGGCGCACAGTGTCGGTATCAGCGAGCCGACCATCGTGCGCTTCTGCCGTGCCATCGGTTGCAGTGGCTTCCAGGATCTCAAGCTGAAGCTGGCGCAGAGCCTGGCCGCTGGCGCCAGCTTCGGCCAGTTCGCCATTCATGAAGACGACTCGGTCGCCGACTTCAGCCTGAAGATCTTCGACACCACCCTGCATACGCTGATGGAGGTGCGCGAGAAGCTCGACCCCGAGGCGCTGCAGCGCGCCATCGCCGCCTGCTCCAACGCGCAGCGCGTGGAGTTCTACGGCTTCGGTGCATCCGGCGCCGTGGCCGCCGATGCCCAGCACAAATTCTTCCGCCTGCTGCTCAATGCCGCGGCCTATTCCGACCCGCACATGCAGGCGATGAGCGCGGTGACCCTGCAGCCCGGCGATGTGGCGGTGTGCATCTCCCAGTCCGGTCGCTCCAAGGACCTGTTGATCAGTGCCAACCTGGTGCGTGAATCCGGCGCCAGCCTGATCACCCTGTGCCCGAGCCAGACGCCGCTGGCCGAGCTGTCGACCGTCAACCTGGCCATCGACGTGCAGGAAGACACCGAGATCTACACCCCGCTGACCTCGCGCATCGCCCACCTGGTGGTGATCGATGTGCTGGCCATGGGCGTGGCCATGGCGCGCGGGCCGAGCCTGGTCAACCACCTCAAGAGCGTCAAGCGCAGCCTGCGCAGCTTGCGGCTGTCACCGAAGTCGCTGCGTAACAGCGAGGACTGAATAGAGCGATTAGCGAATGCTTTCAAGGATGAAAGACATGGTGAGACAAGGAGTGCTGATTGCGCTCATCGCGCTCGTTATGGGATGCAGTACCGTGGTTTCCAGGCTGGGGCCGGATAGGCCTTCTGGTCTGTATCCAGCGACCAACACCGCACTAGAGCTGACAGGCGATCTGTGGTGTTGGTATTTTCTGGCTTGTCCGATTGTTCTGGTTTCTCTACCTGTGGATGTTGCACTGGATACGCTGCTGCTACCGGTCGACACGGTGCGCCTGCTCAATCGCGATTAGTCGGAGGCAAAGTCTGAAACCATTGCGACATCCGCCGTCACCGAGGCTTCATAGCGCTGCCGTCAAAGCGTCATCTCGCCGAGCGAAGCTGGGTGCTCCAGTCCTCGTTCCGGGAGAACCGAGATGCCTCGTATCTTCGATGATGCGCACCTGCACGACCAACCCGACGCCAAGACCCGGCGCAAACTGCAAGACCAGCGCCGCATGGCCTACCGCCGGGCTATCGAGCACTATGCCGAGCAGTGCCAGCTGCAACGCGAACTTGCCGACTTCCCCGAGCTGGTGTCCGCCGGCTACTCGCAGCAGGCTGAGCGTACGTCGCGTCGCGCGGCCTGATCCTCTCTCGCTGTCCTGCCTGCGAGCAGGGCAGCGAGCTTGCCCGATTCTACGAACTTATTGCCCGGTTCTGCCGATCTCTGTGGTCGGCGGCGACAGGCGCTTTTGTGCCCACTACAGTGATGGTCTGGCCCCCTGTGTGCGGGGTTGACCGTGACCACCGGCAAGCCATGCCGGAAACATCAGACACCATCAGAACAAGGTGGGCAGACCATGATTACCCTGAATCTCAATGGCCAGGACCACGAGCTGGACGTGGCCGACGATATGCCGCTGCTCTGGGCATTGCGCGACGTCGCCAATCTCACCGGCACCAAGTACGGCTGTGGCATGGCGCTGTGCGGCGTCTGCACGGTGAACGTCGAAGGTCAGCCGACCCGCTCCTGCGTTACCCCGGTATCGGCAGTGGTCGGCAAGCGCATCAACACCATCGAAGCGGTCGGCGAAGATGCCGTGGGCAAGGTGGTCCAGCAGGCTTGGCGGCAACTCGACGTGGTGCAGTGCGGTTACTGCCAGTCCGGGCAGATCATGGCGGCGACGGCCTTGCTGAGTAGCAACAAGGCGCCGAGCGATGCCGATATCGATGCGGCCATGAGCGGCAATATTTGCCGCTGCGCTACCTACGTGCGGATTCGCGCCGCGATTCACGAAGCTGCCGACAAACTGGCCTGAGGAGGCGCATAGACATGGGCAAGATCGAAACTCCCGATAGCGCCACTCGCGGCATCCTCAATGTCAGCCGTCGCACCCTGCTCAAGGGTGGCGGTGGCCTGGCGCTGGGCATCTTCTTCGCGCCGCTGCTGCGCGGCATGGATGCGCTGGCCGCAGCAGGAGGCCCGCTGGAGCCGAACGCCTTCGTGCGCATCGACCTCGATGGCACGGTGACCGTCCTGGCCAAACACCTGGAAATGGGCCAGGGCAGCTACACGGGTCTGGCCACCTTATTGGCCGAAGAACTGGATGCCGACTGGGACAAGGTGCGCGTCGAAGGCGCGCCGGCCGATGTGAAGCGTTACAACAACCTCGCCTTCGGCCCGATGCAGGGCACCGGCGGCAGCACCGCCATGGCCAATTCCTGGGAGCAGATGCGCAACGCCGGTGCGACCGCCAAGGCCATGCTGGTGGCTGCGGCCGCGCAGCGTTGGAGCGTGCCGGTAAGTGAAATCAGCGTCGACAAGGGCGTGGTCAGTCACGCCGGTTCAGGTCGTAGTGCCGGCTTCGGTGAGCTGGTCGAGGCGGCAGCCTCGCTACCGGTGCCGGAGCAGGTGCAGCTCAAGGCCCCGAAGGACTTCAAGCTGATCGGCAAGCGTGAGCTGCGCCGCAAGGACAGCCCGGGCAAGACCGATGGCAGCGCCATCTTCACCCAGGACTTCAAGCTACCCGGCATGCTGGTGGCCATGGTTGCCTATCCGCCGCGTTTTGGCGGTGTGCCACGCTCGGTCGATAGCAGCAAGGCCAAGGCCGTGCGTGATGTGGTCGAGGTGGTGGAGTTTCGCGATCTGCCCCATGGTCGTTCGGGCGTCGCCGTGTTGGCGAAGAACACCTGGGCGGCGCGCCAGGGGCGCGATGCGCTGGTGATCGACTGGGATGAGAGCCAGGCCTTCACCCTTGGTAGCGAGGAAATTCTCGCGCAATACCGCGACGATGCGGGCAAGCCAGGTCGGCCGGCCACGAGCAAGGGCGATACCGATGCGGTGCTGGCCCAGGCGGCGAAAACCGTCGAGGCCGACTACGAGTTTCCTTATCTGGCGCACGCGGCGATGGAGCCGATGAACTGCCTGGTCAAGCTGTCCAGCGACCGCTGCGAAATCTGGAACGGCGAGCAGTTCCAGACCGTCGACCAGGCCATCATCAGTAGCTACCTGGGCCTCACGCCCGAGCAGGTTTCGCTGACCCAGCTGTATGCCGGCGGCAGCTTTGGTCGCCGCGCCGGTTCGGTGTCGGACTACCTGCTGGAGGCGGTGGCCATCACCAAGGCCGCGCGTGACAAGGGCGTGGATGCGCCGGTGAAGATGGTCTGGACGCGCGAGGACGATACCCGTGGCGGTTATTTCCGACCGCTGTACCTGCACCGCGTGCGCATCGGCCTGGATGAGGCCGGCAAGCTGCAGGCCTGGCACAACCGTATCGTTGGGCAGTCGATCATGACCGGTACCTCGATGGAGCCCTTCATGATCAAGGAAGGCATCGACCATACCTCGGTCGAGGGCCTCTCCAATCTCTCCTACGCCGTGCCCAACCTGCAGGTGGAGCTGAGCACGCCGACCAATATCAAGGTGCCGGTGCTGTGGTGGCGCTCGGTGGGGCATACCCACACCGGTTACGTCGCCGAAACCATGATCGATGAGGCCGCTGTCGCGGCTGGGCAGGACCCTTACAGCTTCCGCCATGCGTTGCTGGATAGCCATCCGCGTCATCGCGGTGCGTTGGAGCTGGCCGCCAAGCAGGCCGGCTGGGACAAACCGCTGGCGGCGGGCGCCGAGGGCGAGAAGCGCGGGCGTGGCATTGCCGTGCATGAATCGTTCGGCTCGTTCGTCGCGCAGGTCGCTGAGGTCACGGTGAAGGCCGATGGCAGCTACCGTCTGGACCGCGTGGTATGCGCGGTGGACTGCGGCATCGCGATCAACCCGGATGTGATCAAGGCGCAGATGGAAGGCGGCATCGGCTTCGCCCTGGCGGCTGCCCGACATAGCGCGATCACCTTGAAGGAAGGGCGGGTCGAGCAATCGAACTTCCACGACTTCCAGGTGCTGCGCATGAACGAGATGCCCAAGGTCGAGGTGCATATCGTGCCGTCCGCGGAGAACCCGACAGGTGTCGGTGAGCCGGGCGTACCGCCGCTGGCGCCAGCTCTGGCCAATGCGCTGTTCGCAGCGACCGGCGTGCGTTTGCGCAAGCTGCCGTTCCCGGCGCAGATCAAAGCCTGAGTTCAGGTGCGGTAGACACGACGCCCGGGCAATTGCCCGGGCGTTTTGGTTTGTGAAGGCGCGCTTCAGCGGCGAGATTGCTGCAACGGCGTCGCGGCTAAAGCCCCTCCCACGGGAGGAGAGGAAGGTGGTTCTTGTGTAGGAGGCGCTTCAGCGGCGAGCTTTGCGATGGATCGCGGCTGAAGCCGCTCCTACGGAGTCGTGTCGGGTGTGCTCAGAGGGCGGTCAGACGGAGTGCCGCTTCCAGCTCGCTTGCGCCCTGCGGCGTTGGCGTATGTATTGCTGCCTGGCGATGCTTGAGCATGCCGCCTGTGCGCTGGTTAATGGCGGCTGTCATCTCGGCGAGGATCGCCGTGGCCACACTCTCCGGCGTATCGCCGCCGATATCCAGGCCGATGGGGTAATGCAGGCGCTCCAGTGCCGGCAGGTGCGCACTGTGCTGGCGAATCTCGCCCAGCAGGCGTTCGGTGCGATCGCGTGGCCCCAGTTGGCCGATGTAGGCGGGCGAGCCCTGCAGCACGCTGCCCAGCCAATGGCGATCCTGGCTGTAGCTATGGGTCATGATCGCCACCATGGCGTCGTTGGTCAGTGTATGCAGGTCAAAGGGCGGCTGTGCATTGACCTGCAGCACGGCGTCGGCGTCGGGGAAGCGTTCGGCGCGGGCGAAATGGGCGCGGCCATCGACCACGGTGACGTGCCAGTCCAGCAGTTTTGCCATGTGCGTCAGCGGCTGCGCATCATGCCCGGCGCCGAAGATCACCAGGCGCCGTTGCGGCGCCAGGTATTCGCAGAACACCTCTATCTCGCCACGCGCATCACGGTAGCTGCGCAGTGAGGAGCGGCCATCGGTCAGGGTTCGCTGCAGATCGGCGCGAACCTCGGCGTCGAGTGCGGAATCGAGCAGGCGGCCGTTGTCGCTGAGCGATGGATGCAGGCACAGGCGATCGCCGACACGCACGCGGGCGTTGCGATAGCTGCCGATCACCGTGGCAACCGCCCCGGCCTGGCCGCTTTCGCGCACCTGGCGCAGCAACTCGAGCACGGCCAGCGGCTTTTCCGCGCTGTGGCGTTCGAGCAATACGTGCACGGTGCCGTTGCAGCCGAGGCCGAAGGTCAGCGCGGCGTCCTGATCGTCATCGTCGTCCTGGGTCGCGGTGCTGTAGCGGCGGATCACGGCTTCGCCGCTATCGGTCAGCCACCAGGCCTTCTTTGCTACCTCGGACTCCAGGCAGCCGCCGCTGATGGTGCCCACGGTACCGCCGTAGAGCGGGATCAGCATGCGCGCGCCGGGGCGGCGGTAGGCCGAGCCTTCGACCTTGACCACGGTGGCGAGCACGGCCTGGCCGTTATCGCGTTCGAGCGCGCGGATGGCGCCGAGCAGGGCGCTGATTCCCGACAGCATAGGTTTCTCCCAGGCAGGTTTTGGTGGAGCGATCCCAGGCTGCCAATGTCCCGTATGCCAGTTAAGAAGGGTTAGGCCGATCCTGCGAGATTCTTGCCCGATCCTGCGCTGCTGGCCTGAAAGCGTTCGGCCAGTTTGCCGATATGCGCGCGCTCGGTGCGGATGAAGTCGACGAACGCCTGTGCCACCGGGGACAGGCGCCGGCCGCGGATATTCACCACGCACCAGCTGCGTTGCAGTGGCAATTCGGCCACTGGCAGCTCGCGCAGCAGGCCGTACTGCAACTCCAAGCGTACGGCATGGCGCGGTAGCAGCGCGATGCCTAGTCCGGCCAGCACCGCTTCGCGCTGGGATTCCAGCGAGCCGATTTCCAACGTATGCGGGAAGTGTGCGCGTTTCTGGTGACAGTACTCCTCGCAGGCGCGGCGAGTGCCCGAGCCGCTTTCGCGGATCAGCAGCGGGTAGGTGGTGAGGTCCTGCAACTGCAGGCTGTCCGCCTCGCACAGCGGGTGATCGGGCGGCGCCACGGCGATGATCGTGTTGTTGAGGAAGGGCATGAAGTCCAGCGCCATGTCCTGCGGTACCTGACTCATGATCATCAGGTCGTCGCGGCTCTGGGTCAGGCGGCGCACCACCAGAGCGTGGTTGACCACCGTGAGGTTGAGGATGACATCCGGGTATTGGCGGCGAAATTCGGCGAACAGGTGGGGAATGAAGTACTTGGCGCTGGATTCGATGCACAGGTTGAGCTGCCCCTGCAGTGAGCCTTGCAGGTCTGACAGCTGCATATCCAGGCTTTCCAGGCGGCCGAAGATATCGCTGCTGGCCCGTTTGAGTGCCTCGGCTGCTTCGGTCAGGTAAAGCTTCTTGCCGACATAATCGAACAAGGGCTGGCCGACCAGCTCCTCCAGCTGACGAATCTGCAGGCTCACGGCCGGTTGGGTCAGTGACATGTCCTCGGCTGCGCGGCTGTAGGAGCCGTGTTCGCACACCGCCCGGAACACCTGAAGCTGGCGCAGCGTCATGCGCAGCAGGGTTTTACGCACGTTTTCGCCCTCGTTCGATCAATTCATAAGTAATTACTTATGCACGATCAAATAATTATTCATTTTTGTTAATTCGTACAGCCGGATAGGGTTTCACCACGTTTGCAACCAACTGTTGCTGCGGCCCTTGCAGCTCTGCGCTGAGGATTGGATCGTGATAAGAAAAATACTGATCGCCAACCGTGGTGAGATTGCCGTCCGCATCGTGCGAGCATGCGCCGAGATGGGTATCCGCTCGGTGGCGATCTACTCCGATGCGGACCGTCATGCGTTGCACGTCAAGCGTGCCGACGAAGCGCACAGCATTGGTGAAGACCCGCTGGCT
The DNA here is from genome assembly GCF_002843095.1 of Pseudomonas sp. YY-1. Taxonomy (NCBI): domain Bacteria; kingdom Pseudomonadati; phylum Pseudomonadota; class Gammaproteobacteria; order Pseudomonadales; family Pseudomonadaceae; genus Pseudomonas; species Pseudomonas sp. YY-1. The sequence goes on from NZ_PJLX01000008.1 coordinate 172,864, forward strand.
GGCTATCTGAACCCGCGCAAGCTGGTCAATCTGGCCGTGGAAACCGGCTGCGATGCGCTGCACCCTGGTTACGGTTTTCTTTCTGAAAACGCCGAACTTGCAGAGATCTGCGCCGAACGTGGGATCAAATTCATAGGGCCGAGCGCGGAAGTCATCCGCCGCATGGGCGACAAGACCGAAGCCCGCCGCAGCATGATGGCCGCTGGCGTGCCCTGCACCCCCGGCACTGAAGGCAACGTCGCCGACCTGGCCGAAGCCCTGCGTGAAGCCGAGCGCATTGGCTACCCGGTAATGCTCAAGGCCACCTCCGGTGGCGGAGGTCGTGGTATCCGCCGCTGCAACAGCCGTGAGGAGCTGGAACAGGCCTACCCGCGGGTGATCTCCGAGGCGACCAAGGCCTTCGGCAGCGCCGAAGTCTTCCTGGAAAAATGCATCGTCAATCCGAAGCACATCGAGGCGCAGATCCTCGCCGACAGCTTTGGCAACACCGTGCATCTGTACGAGCGCGATTGCTCGATCCAGCGCCGTAACCAGAAGCTGATCGAAATCGCCCCGAGCCCGCAGCTCACTCCCGAGCAGCGCGCCTATATCGGCGACCTGGCCGTGCGCGCCGCGCAGGCGGTGGGCTACGAGAACGCCGGCACCGTGGAGTTCCTGCTCGCCGAAGGCGAGGTGTACTTCATGGAGATGAACACCCGGGTGCAGGTGGAGCACACCATCACCGAGGAAATCACCGGCATCGACATCGTTCGCGAGCAGATCCGCATCGCCAGCGGCCTGCCGTTGTCGGTCAAGCAGGAAGACATCATCCACCGTGGTTATGCCCTGCAGTTCCGTATCAACGCCGAGGACCCGAAGAACAATTTCCTGCCCTCGTTCGGCAAGATCACCCGTTACTACGCCCCCGGCGGCCCTGGCGTGCGCACCGACACGGCGATCTACACCGGTTACACCATTCCGCCCTATTACGACTCGATGTGCCTGAAGCTGATCGTCTGGGCGCTGACCTGGGAAGAGGCGATGGATCGTGGCCTGCGCGCACTGGACGACATGCGCGTGCAGGGCGTGCGCACCACCGCGCCTTATTACCAGGAAATCCTGCGTAACCCGGAATTCCGTAGCGGCCAGTTCAATACCAGCTTCGTCGAAAGCCACCCGGAACTGACCCAGTACTCGATCAAGCGCAACCCGTCGCACCTGGCCATCGCCATCGCCACCGCCATCGCTGCCCACGCGGGCCTGTAGGGGACATCATGAGCAAGAAGATCACCGTTACCGATACCGTCCTGCGCGATGCCCACCAGTCGCTGCTGGCCACGCGCATGCGCACCGAAGACATGCTGCCGATCTGCGACAAGCTCGACCGCGTCGGCTACTGGTCGCTGGAAGTCTGGGGCGGCGCCACCTTCGACTCGTGCGTGCGCTTCCTAAAGGAAGACCCGTGGGAGCGCCTGCGCCAGCTCAGGGCTGCGCTGCCCAACACCCGTCTGCAGATGCTCCTGCGCGGGCAGAACCTGCTCGGCTATCGCCACTACAGCGATGACGTGGTCAAGGCGTTCGTGGCCAAGGCTGCGGTCAACGGCATCGACGTGTTCCGCATCTTCGATGCGATGAACGACGTGCGTAACCTGCGCGTGGCCATCGAGGCGGTCAAGGCTGCCGGCAAGCACGCCCAGGGCACCATCGCCTACACCACCAGCCCGGTACACACCAACCAAGCCTTCGTCGCCCAGGCCAAGGCCATGCAGGCGATGGGCATCGACTCCATCGCCATCAAGGACATGGCCGGCCTGCTCACGCCGTACGCCACCTTCGAACTGGTCAAGGCGCTGAAGAGCGAAGTCGATCTGCCGGTGTTCATCCACAGCCACGACACCGCCGGTCTCGGCTCGATGTGCCAGCTCAAGGCCATCGAAGCGGGTGCCGACCATATCGACACCGCCATCTCCAGCCTGGCCTGGGGCACCAGCCATCCGGGCACCGAGTCGATGGTCGCCGCGCTCAAGGGCAGCGAGTTCGACACCGGCCTGGATCTGGAGCTGATCCAGGAAATCGGCATGTACTTCCATGCCGTGCGCAAGAAGTACCACCAGTTCGAGAGCGAGTTCACCGGCGTGGACACCCGCGTGCAGGTCAACCAGGTGCCGGGCGGGATGATCTCCAACCTGGCCAACCAGCTCAAGGAGCAGGGTGCGCTGAACCGCATGAACGAAGTGCTGGAAGAGATTCCGCGCGTGCGTGCCGACCTCGGCTTCCCGCCGCTGGTTACGCCGACTTCGCAGATCGTCGGTACCCAGGCGTTCTTCAACGTGCTGGCCGGCGAGCGCTACAAGACCATCACCAACGAAGTGAAGCTTTACCTGCAGGGTCGCTACGGCAAGGCACCGGGCAAGGTCGATGAGCAACTGCGCAAGCAGGCCATCGGCAGCGAAGAAGTGATCGATGTGCGCCCGGCCGACCTGCTCAAACCCGAGCTGGCGCGCCTGCGTGAAGAGATCGGCAGCCTGGCCAAGTCCGAAGAGGACGTGCTGACCTTCGCCATGTTCCCCGATATCGGGCGCAAGTTCCTCGAAGAGCGCGCGGCCGGCACCCTCAAGCCGGAAGAGCTGCTGCCCATGCCGAATGGTCAGGGCAAGGCGGCGCCGGTGGGCGGTGAAGGTGTGCCGACCGAGTTCGTGGTCGACGTGCATGGCGAAAGCTACCGCGTGGACATCACCGGTGTCGGCGTCAAGGGCGACGGCAAGCGTCACTTCTACCTGTCCATCGACGGCATGCCGGAAGAAGTGGTGTTCGAGCCGCTCAACGATTTCGTCGCTGGCAGCGCTGGCAAGCGCAAGCAGGCCGCTGCACCGGGCGATGTCTCCACCACCATGCCAGGCAACATCGTCGATGTGCTGGTCAAGGAAGGTGACACGGTCAAGGCGGGTCAGGCGGTACTGATCACCGAAGCAATGAAGATGGAAACCGAAGTGCAGGCGCCGATTGCCGGCACCGTCAAGGCCGTTCACGTGGCCAAGGGCGACCGCGTCAATCCGGGCGAAGTACTGGTGGAAATCGAAGGTTAACCTCTATGGAGCCCGGCCTGTTGGATGGGCAAGTTTGACGGGGCGTAACCCGGGCTCCTTTTTTATTCGCAGGCGCTTCGCATGAGGCGCCACAGGGTTTGAGACCCGGGAGCCGCAAGGCTCCTTTTTTACTGCAGTTCTCTGGTCATGCCCCAGGTGCGCAAGCACAGCGCAGGCGATCAGCACCGCTTGCGCGGGGCATGGCCTTTTCCCTTCAGCCGGCCGGAGCCTTGACTCCGGCCGGCGCGTTTCAGTCCTGCGGGAAGCGCGAGCGCGGTGTGGCCATCGGGATCTTGTCGCCGTCGAGCGGCAGGAAGCTGCCCAGCTCGGCATCGTAGGCCTTGATCTGGCTGGTTTCGATGTCGTACACCCAGCCATGGATGAACAACTGGCCGCGCGCCAGCTTGGCCGCTACCGACGGGTGCGTGCACAGGTGGTTGAGCTGCGCCACCACGTTTTCTTCGGTGAGCACTGCCAGGGTTTCCTTGTCGTCGCTGCAGTTGCAGTTCTCTGCCACTACGCTGCGTGCGACTTCGGCATGGCGCAACCAGGCTTTTACCGTGGGCATGGTTTCCAGCGATGCCGGGTTGAGCACGGCCTTCATCGCGCCGCAGTCGGAGTGGCCGCAGACGACGATGTGCTGTACGCCCAGGGCCATCACCGCGTATTCGATGGCGGTGGAGACGCCACCCATCATCTGCCCGTAGGCCGGCACCACGTTACCGACGTTGCGGTTGACGAACAGGTCGCCGGGCGAGCTTTGCGTGATCAGTTCCGGCACCACGCGCGAGTCGGCGCAAGTGATGAACATGGCGCGGGGGTTCTGGGCGGTGGCGAGCTTCTTGAACAGCTCTTCCTGCTGCGGGAAGACCTCGTTGCGAAAGCGTTTGAAGCCGTCGACGATGCTGTGCAGCGCCTGATCGGCGGTCTCGTTGCCCTCGTGGGTCTGAAGCGGAATCACCTGGTGTTTGTAAGGCATGCCCTGAACCTCTTCGTTATCGAAAATACGCTGCTAAAACGACAGCGGCAGCTGGGTGCGAGTCACACGCAAGTGTCGCCTTCGGCAAGCCGAGCGACAACTGGCAGATCTTTGCAATTGATGCACGGCGCTGGCGGCTGGGCCAGCCGCTGCTGTGGGTTAGCCGCGATGGTGACTGCGGAAGAAATTGATCAGACCTTGGGTGGAGGCGTCTTCGGCGCCGCTCGGGTCGCTGCCGACCATGCGCGAGTAGACGCCCTTGCCCAATTCCTTACCCAGCTCCACGCCCCACTGATCGAAGGCGTTGATCCCCCAGATCACGCTCTGCACGAAGACCTTGTGCTCGTAGAGGGCGATCAGTGCGCCCAGGCGACCGGGGCTGACCCGCTCCAGCACCAGGGTATTGCTGGGGCGGTTGCCTGGTACCACCTTGTGCGGCGCCAGGCGCTGCACCTCGTCTTCGCTCAGGCCCTGGGCGCGCAGCTCGGCTTCGGCCTCCGCGTGGCTCTTGCCGAGCATCAACGCCTGGCTTTGCGACAGGCAGTTGGCGAACAGCCACTGGTGATGGTCGGCCACCGGGTTGTAGCTGCTCACCGGAACGATGAAGTCCGCGGGGATCAGCTGCGTGCCCTGGTGCAGCAGCTGGTGGTAGGCGTGTTGGCCGTTGCAGCCGACGCCGCCCCAGATCACCGGCCCGCTGGCGATCTGCAGGGCGCTGCCGTCCTGGCGCACGCGTTTGCCGTTGGACTCCATATCCAGCTGCTGCAGGTGCTTGGTGATGTTTCGCAGGTAATGGTCGTACGGCAGGATGGCGTGGCTCTGCGCGCCCCAGAAGTTGCCGTACCAGACGCCGAGCAGGGCCAGCAGCACCGGCATGTTGCGTTCGAATGGCGCCTGCTGGAAGTGCAGGTCCATGCGATAGGCGCCAGTGAGCAGCTCCTTGAAATTGGAGATGCCGATGGACATGGCGATCGGCAGCCCGATGGCCGACCACAGCGAGTAGCGCCCGCCGACCCAGTCCCACATCGGCAGGATGTTTTCTTCGCGAATACCGAAGGCTTTGGCAGCCTCGACGTTGCTCGACACCGCCATGAAATGCCGGTGCAGTTCTTCCTCCGGGCCGCCTTGGGCCAGGTACCAGCCGCGCGCCGCTTGTGCGTTCTTCAGGGTTTCCAGGGTGCTGAAGGTTTTCGACGAGACGATGAACAGCGTGGTCTCGGCGCTCAGCTTGGCGGCCAGCTCCTGAAACGAGCTGCCGTCGATATTGGCCAGGTAGTGGCAGCGTACGCCGCGCTGGGCGAAGGGCAGCAGCGCCTCGGAGACCAGTTGCGGGCCGAGAAAGGAGCCGCCGATGCCGATATTGACCACATCGGTGATGGGCTTGTCGCTATAGCCGCGCCACAGGCCGTGATGCACGCGCCCGACCAGCTCGCTCATGCGTAGCAGGGCGCGGTGTACCTGGGGCATGACGTCCTCGCCATCGACCAGCACGCGGTCGCCCAACGGCCGGCGCAACGCCGTATGCAAGGCCGGGCGACGCTCCGAGGCATTGACCTGGGCACCCTCGAACAGCGCCGCGATGGCCTGCGTCAGGCCAGCGTCTCTGGCCAGGTCGACCAGCAGGCTGCGCGTGCGCTCGTCGATCAGGTTCTTCGAGTAATCGAGGAACAGGCCGCAGTCATCCAGGGAAAAGCGCTCGAAGCGTTGTGGGTCGTCAGCGAACGCCTGGCGTAGGTTGAAGCCGTCCAGCGCCTGGCGATGTTCGTTCAGTGCCTGCCAGCTGGGCAGTCGGGTGACGTCCTGGGAGGAGGGGGCGTAAGGCATTGGCAATCCTCTTCAGCGCGCTGCCAGGTGATGGCGGTCCAGCTCGTGCAGATAGGGCAGGTCAGGGCCGACTCGCGAGCAGGTCAGCGCGGCCGCCTCGATGGCCAGGCGCAGCATGTCGTTGATTTGCTCGCGGCTCAGCGTCGCCAGCGCCTCGGGAGTGTCCAGCGCGTGGCGGGCGAGGTAACTGAGCAGCGCGGCCTGGAAGGTATCGCCGGCGCCGACGGTGTCGCGGGTGTGTACCTCAACCGCCGGTGCCGACCAGTGCCCATGGCGGCTGTGGACGCTGGCGCCTTTGCTGCCGTGGGTGAGAAACACCAATTGGCAGCGTTCATTGAGCCAGCTTGCTGCGACCTGCTGCGGTTCGCGCTCGGGGTACAAGAGCTGCAGATCCTCTTCGCTGACCTTGATCAGATGCGCGTAGCGGGCGAAGGTCTCGACGCGCTCGCGCCAGTGGGCGATATCCGGCGCCGGGCCGAGGCGCACGTTGGGGTCGAGGCTGATCAGGCGTTGCTGATGTTCGCGCTGTACCAACTGCAGCAGGGTGTTGGCCACCGGCTCCACCACCAGGGAGAAAGACCCGAGATGCAGGCCGCGCACCCGGGCATCCAGTGTTGGCAGGTGCTCGGTGAGTAGCAGGCGGTCGGCGCAGCCCTCGCCGCGGAAGGAATAGTGCGGCGAGCCGGCGGCGTCTAGGCCGACCATCGCCAGGGTGGTCGGCGCATCGCTGGCGATCAGATAGGTATCGCTCACGCCCTCGTCGCGCAGTACCTGGCGCAGACGTTGGCCGAGGCTGTCCGAGGAAATCCCGGTGAACAGCGCCGAGTCGGCGCCCATCCGGCGCAAGCCCAGCGCCACGTTGAACGGCGAGCCACCGGCGATGGCCTTGAAGGCCAGCTCATTGCCACGTGCGCTGTCGCTCTGGATGAACACATCGAACAGCGCTTCGCCACAGACCAGGTACATGTGCGTCTCCGTCTAGAGTCGTGGCGCTCTCACGCCGGTTTGTTATCGGCAAGCAGGCTGACTTGCTCGCGGTAGCGTTGATAGACCATTTCGTACTGCGCCGTGCGTGCTGGGTCTGGCTGCGTCTGAGTGCTGGCATCCAGATGCACGCAACGCTCGCACAGCGCGTCCAGTTGCGCCTGGCGATCCGCGCCGGGCGTCAGGCACCAGGCGGCCTGGATGGCGGCGCCCAGTGCGGCGGCTTCGGTGTGCTGCGGGCAGACCAGCGGCGTGCCCATGATGTCGGCGATCACCTGGCGCCACACCGGGCTCTTCGCCGCGCCGCCGATCAGGCGGATGGTCTGGCTCTGCAGGCCGCTGGCGCGCAGCAGGTCGAGGCCGTAGCGCAGGCCGAAGCTGGTGCCTTCGACCACTGCCCGGCACAGATTGGCTCGGGTCAGGTTGTCGCTGTCCATGCCCAGCAGGCTGGCGCGCGAACTGGGCAATGCCGGCACCCGTTCGCCGTTGAAGAACGGCAGCATGAGCAGGCCTTCGGCGCCGATGGGCGATTGCTTGACCAGCGCGCCGAAGGCTTGTATGTCCAGCTCCAGCAATTGCTGGATCAGCCCGGTGGCGCTGGTCAGGTTCATGGTGCAGATCAGCGGTAGCCAGCCGCCGGATGACGAGCAGAAGGTCGCCACCTGCGCGTGCGGGCTGATCATCGCGTGGTCGCTGTAGGCGTAGAGGGTGCCGGAGGTGCCCAGGCTCATGGTGATCGCGCCCGGGCGGATGTTGCCGGTGCCGATGGCGCCCATCATGTTGTCGCCGCCGCCGCTGGCTACCACGGCATCCGGGTTCAGGCCCAGTTGCCGGGCGATCTGCGGGAGGATCTGGCCCACTGGCTGATCCGGCTCGATCAGCTCTGGCAGCGCGTTGCAAAGGCGCCCGCTGGGGTCGATGAGGTTCAGCAGCTCGCGGTCCCAACTGCGCGTACGCACGTCGAAATAGCCCGTACCGGAGGCGTCGCCGTACTCGCTGCAGGCCCGACCGGTGAGCCAGTAGTTGAGGTAGTCGTGCGGCAGCAGGATATGCGCGATGCGGGCGAACAGGTCAGGGTGCTGTTCTTTCGTCCAGAGCAGTTTGGACACCGTGTAACCGGGCGCGATGGCCACGCCCAGGCGTTGTAGCGAACCGTCCTCGCCACCCAGGTGATCGAGCAGGCGCCGGTTCTCCGGGGTCGATTCGGTGTCGCACCAGAGCTTGGCCGGGCGCAGCACCGCACCCTGTTCATCGAGCAGCACCAGGCCGTGCTGCTGGCCGGAGACGCCGATGCCGAGAATCTGTTCGCCGCTGATGCCGGCGGCCGCCAGCGCCTGTCGAGTGGCCTGTTCGAAGGCCTCCAGCCACTGCTGCGGCTGCTGCTCGCGTCGGCCATTGGCGCCGCTCTGCAGCGTATGGCTGGCGCTGCCGGCACCGAGCACCTGACCGCTGTCGGCATCCAGCACCAGGGCCTTGGTGCCCTGAGTACCGCAGTCGATACCGAGATACATGCTCAGAGCTCCCGCATGCGCTCGAGCAGCAGCGCTTCCAGGGCGAGCTGATCGGCATGGAACTGGCGAATACCTTCGGCCAGTTTCTCCGTGGCCATGGGGTCTTCGTTCATCTGCCAGCGAAATTGCGCTTCGTCGAGGCAGGTCGGCGCGAGTGTGCGGCGGCCGTCATCCGCCAATGCCGGTTGCAGCTCCCCGCTGCTTCGCTCCAGTTCGGCGAGCAGGGCAGGGCTGATGGTCAGGCGGTCACAACCGGCCAGGGCGAGCACTTCGCCGATGTTGCGAAAGCTCGCTGCCATCACCACCGTGGCGTAGTCATGCTGCTTGAAGAAGCGATAGACCTGGCGCACCGACAACACGCCGGGATCGTTCTCGGCGTCGAAGCTGATGTCCGGATTCTGCCGCTTGTGCCAGTCGAGAATGCGCCCGACGAAGGGCGACACCAGATAGATGCCGGCCTCGGCGCAGGCGCGTGCCTGGGCCAGGTTGAAGATCAGCGTTAGGTTGCAGTGAATACCTTCGTGCTCCAGTTGCCGCGCCGCCTGAATGCCTTCCCAGGTGGCAGCGATCTTCACCAGCACGCGCTCGCCGGGAATGCCCAACTGCAGGTAGCGCTGATGCAGCGAGCGTGCTCGTGCCAGCGTGGCCGCGGTGTCGAAGGACAGCGCCGCCGGCACTTCGGTGGAGACCTTGCCGCTGATCGCGGCGAGAATTTCCACACCCATGCTCACCTCCAGCCGGTCGCAGGCATCGGCAATGATCGCCGGGACCGAAATGCCGCTGGCCATTGCCTGGCGCAGCGCGTGGTCTACCTGGTGCTGGTACTGCCCGGCTTGCAGCGCCTTGAGGATGATCGATGGGTTGGTCGTGGCGTCCTCGGGCTGGAAACGATCGATGGCGGCCAGGTCGCCAGTATCGGCGACCACCACGCTGTGCTGCTTGAGTTGCGCGAGCAGGCTGGGCATATGCGTCTCCAGGGCCTCAGGCGTGCAACAGGTTGTGCAGGGTCTGGCTCACGCCCTGCTCGCGCAGGCTGGCCAGGCTGCGTTCGAAGGCGGCGACGAACTCGGCCGAACGCCCTGGTGCGCTGCCGAAGATCGCCTCCTCGCCGAGCACCCGTGCGGTGAGTTGCGCATCGTCGGCCACCAGTGCCTGGCAATGTTCGGCGCGCGGGTCGGGTATGCGGTAGCTGGCGCCGGTTTCGTCCACGCCCTTGAGGTACAACGCCCAGGCTGCGACCACCAGGGCCACGCGGTCCAGCGGTTTGCCGTCTTCAATCAGGCGATGCAGGGTGGGCACGATGAACTTGGGAAACTTCGACGAGCCATCGGAGCAGACCCGCTCCAGCTGGTCGGCGATGGCCTGGTTGGAGAAGCGCTCGATCAGCGTGTCCTTGTAGGTGCTCAGGTCGATGCCCGGCACCGGCGCCAGCTGCGGCGTCACGTCGAGGTCCATGAAGGTGCGGACGTACTGGCGCATCAGCGGGTCGTTCATGGTTTCGTGGACGAAGCGATAGCCTTTGAGAAAACCCAGGTAGGTCAGCGCCAGGTGGCTGCCGTTGAGCAGCTTGATCTTCATTTCCTCGTAGGGTGTGACGTCGTCGGTGAACTGCACGCCGACCGTCTCCCAGGCCGGGCGGCCGCTGACGAACTTGTCTTCCAGCACCCATTGCACGAAGGGCTCGCAGACCACCGGCCAGGCGTCGTCGACGCCGTGCTGCTCGGCCAGTTGCTGGCGATGGGCGGCGCTGGTCATCGGCGTGATGCGGTCGACCATCGCGTTGGGAAAACTCACGTGGTGGTCGATCCAGGTGGCCAGCTCATGGTCGGCCAGGTGGGCGAAGGCCAGCAGCGCCTTGCGCGTGACATCACCGTTGTGCGGCAGGTTATCGCAGGACATCAGGGTGAAGGCCGGGATGCCGGCGGCGCGGCGTTTGGCCAGGGCGGCGCAGAGAAAGCCGAACACGCTCTTTGGCGACTCGGGATGTTGCAGGTCGTGCTGAATGGCCGGCAGCTCGGCGAGAAATTCGCCGGTGCTGTCGTCGATGCAGTAACCACCCTCGGTGATGGTCAGCGAGACGATGCGAATCGCCGGGTCGGCCAGTTTGTCGATCAGCGCCTGCGGCGACTCTTCGGCCAGCAGCATGTCGTTGATTGCGCCGATCACCCGCACCGGCAGGTTCGGCTCGTCGCCCAGTTCGACCAGGGTGTAGAGGTAATCCTGGCTGGCCAGGGCGTCGCGCATGGCGCGGTCCTCACTGCGCACGCCGACCCCGCAGATACCCCAGTCGAGCGCCAGGCCCTGATTCATCAGGGCGTCGGTGTAGACCGCCTGGTGGGCGCGGTGAAAACCGCCGACGCCGAAATGGGCGATGCCGGTGCGGATCATGTCGGCGGTGTAGCTGGGCAGCGCGACGGCGCCGCCAAGCCGGGAAAGCTGCTGGCGATTGAGTTTCATCTGAAAAATCCCGTGGTGGAGCGGCGTCAGGCGGCCTGCTGCAGTGGTTTGGCGACGGCTTGGCCATCGGCGTCGAAGAGGTGGCAGTGCGCCGTGTCGAAGTCCAGTGTCAGGGTGTCGCCGTAGCGCGGCGCGAAGTCGCCACGCACGCGCACCGTGAGCATCTCGCCCGAGGCGCAGGACACATGGCAGAAGGTATCGCTGCCCAGGCGCTCGCTGACGTCGGCAGTCACCTGCATGCGGCCGTTGCCGGTGCTGACCACGTTGAGATGCTCCGGACGTACGCCCAGGGTTACCGTGCTGCCAACGCTGAGGCCGGCGGCGGACAGCGGCAGCGTCAGGTGCGTGCCGCACTCCAGTTGCACGTCGCAGTTGTCGGCCTCGAACCTGTTCAGGGTGCCGCGCAGAAAGCCCATCTTCGGTGTGCCGAGAAAGCCGGCGACGAACAGGTTGGCCGGATGGTGATACAGCTCCAGCGGCGAGCCGACCTGCTCGACACGCCCGCCATTGAGCACCACCACCTTGTCGGCCAGGGTCATGGCTTCGACCTGATCGTGGGTCACGTAGATCATGGTGGCCTGCAGGTCCTTGTGCAGCCGTGCCAGTTCCAGGCGGGTCTGCACGCGCAGGGCGGCGTCGAGGTTGGACAGCGGCTCGTCGAACAGGAAGATCTTCGGGTTGCGCACGATGGCGCGGCCGATGGCCACGCGCTGGCGCTGGCCACCGGAGAGCTGCTTGGGTTTACGTTCGAGCAGGGCGTCGAGCTGCAGGATGCGCGCGGCATTGGCGACCTTGGCCTCGATCTCCTGCTTGCCCACTCGGGCCAGGTCGAGGGCGAAGGACAGGTTCTTGCGCACGGTCATGTGCGGATACAGCGCATAGGTCTGGAACACCATGGCCAGGTCGCGGCGTGCCGGGGCCATGTCGGTGATGTCCTGGCCATCGAGTTCGATGTGACCGCTGCTGACTTCTTCGAGCCCGGCGATCAGGCGCAGCAGGGTGGATTTGCCGCAGCCCGAGGGGCCGACGAAAACCACGAACTCACGGTCGCGGATGTCCAGGTCGACGCCCTTGATGATCGCCGTGCCGTCGAAGCCTTTTTGCAGATTGCGGATCTTCAGATCAGCCATGTGGAAAGTCTCCCGTTATTTCACCGCGCCGAAGGACAGGCCGCGTACAAGTTGTTTTTGGCTGATCCAGCCGAAGATCAGGATGGGCGCACAGGCCAGGGTCGAAACGGCGGAAAGCTTGGCCCAGAACAGGCCCTCGGGGCTGGAGTAGGAGGCCACCAGGGCGGTCAGCGGGGCGGCGGCGGAACTGGTCAGGTTGAGCGACCAGAACGCCTCGTTCCAGCACAGGATCAGCGACAGCAACATGGTCGATGCCAGGCCGCCGCGAGCGATCGGCAGCAGTACGCGGACGATCTCCTGCCAGGTGGTGGCGCCATCCAGACGCGCCGCTTCGAGGATGTCCACGGGGATGTCCTTGAAGTAGGTGTAAACCATCCACACCACGATCGGCAGGTTGATCAGGGTGTAGATGATGATCAGTGCCAGGCGTGAATCGAGCAGACCGAACTGCTTGGCCAGCAGGTAGATCGGCACCAGCACGCCCACCGGCGGCAGCATCTTGGTCGACAGCATCCACAGCAGCGTGCGCTTGGTGTGGCGGGTTTCGAAGAAGGCCATGGAATAGGCCGCCGGTACGGCCAGGCACATGCACAGCAGCGTCGCCGAGACGGAGATCAGCACCGAGTTCCAGGCGAAGGCGAAGTAGTCGCTGCGCTCGTTGATGTGCAGGTAGTTCTCCAGCGTCGGGGTGAAGATGAACTGCGGTGGCGTGGCGAAGGCGTCGATCTCGGTCTTCAGGCTGGTCAGCACCATCCAGAAGATCGGGAAGAAGATCACCGCGGCGATTGCCCAGGCCAGGGCGCCGATGATCAGGCTCTGCAGGCGACGGGATTGTTTCAGCGTCAGCATCTCAGGGCCCTCACTGCTTGTCGGTCAGGTTCTTGCCGATCATGCGGATCAGCACGATGGCAGCGATGTTGGCGATCACCACCGCGATCAGCCCGCCGGCCGAAGCCATGCCGACGTCGAACTGCAGCAGCGCCTGGGTGTAGATCAGGTAGGCGAGGTTGGTCGACTCGTAACCTGGGCCGCCGCTGGTGGTGGTGTAGATCTCGGCGAATACCGAGAGCAGGAAGATGGTCTCGATCATCACCACCACGGCAATCGGCCGCGCCAGGTGCGGCAGGGTCAGGTGCCAGAAGATGGCGATGGGGCCAGCGCCGTCCAGGCGCGCGGCTTCTTTCTGCTCCTGATCCAGTGACTGCATGGCGGTCATCAGGATCAGGATGGCGAACGGCAGCCACTGCCAGGACACGATCATGATGATCGAGAACAGCGGATGGTGGGCCAGCCAGTCCACCGGCTGGGCGCCGAAGAACTGCCAGATGGCGGCGAGAATCCCCGATACCGGATGGAAGATCAGGTTCTTCCACAGCAGCGCGCTGACCGTGGGCATGATGAAGAACGGCGAAATCAGCAGCACCCGCACGATACCGCGGCCGAAGAACTCGCTGGCCTCCAGCAGCGCGGAGATCAGCACGCCGAGCACCACGCTGATCAACAGCACGCTGCCGACCAGCAGCAGGGTATTGCCGGCGCCGGACAGGAAGGCGGCGTCGGTGACGAAGTATTCGAAGTTCTCCAGGCCGACGAAATCGTTCTCGCCGGGGTAGAGCAGGTTGTAGCGGATCAGCGAGAAATAGACGGTCATGCCCAGCGGCACGATCATCCAGATCAGCAGCAAAGCGACCGAAGGGCTGACCAGAAACCAGCCGGGCGCCAGGCGCCGAGGCTTTTGCGCCACCGGCGTGCTGGCCTGCGCGGCGGGGGTATCGATGGCCGGAGAATTCATCATGCCTCCGAAGGCGGAATGGGTGAGGTATGGCGGATGGCGCATTACGTAGGGTGGGTTAGGCGCCCTGTCGAGCATCCCTGTCGCTGCGCGGTCAACATGGCGCCGCAACCCACCATCGACGCAACGCCGACTATCGCCTGGTGGGTTACGCGCCGCGCTTCATTTGCGGCGCCTTGACGGCTGTTGGATGGCGCCGCTAACCCACCCTACGGGACCGCAAGATGGCTACTTCGGATACCCGGCGCGTTTCATTTCTCGGGCCGTGCTCTGCTGGGCGGCCTGCAGCGCCTGCTCAGGCTGCATCTGCCCGGTCAGTGCGGCGGCGAACAGCTTGCCGACGCTGGTGCCGATGGCCTGGAACTCGGGAATGGTCACCAGCTGGATGCCTACGTAAGGCACCGGCTTGGCGCTGGGGTTGGCCGGGTCGGCCTTCTTCAGCGAATCCAGAGTGACCTTGGCGAACGGCGCAGCCTGCATGTAGGCATCGCTGTAGGTCGAGGCGCGGGTGCCTGGCGGTACGTTGGCCACGCCATCCTTCTCGGCGACCAGCTCGGCATAGGCCTTGGAGGTGGCCCAGGCGCTGAAAGTCTTGGCGGCGTCCTTGGACTTGGAACTGGTAGGAATCGCCAGCGCCCAGGAATAAAGCCAGGAGGCGCCTTTGTCGGTGACCTGGGTCGGCGCGAAGGTGAAACCGACCGAGTCGGCCACCTTGCTCTGCGAGGTGTCGGTGACGAAGGAGCCGGCGACGCTGGCATCGACCCACTGTGCGCACTTGCCGCTGTTGAACAGCGCCAGGTTCTCGTTGAAGCCATTGCTGGACGCGCCGGGCGGGCCGTACTTCTTCATGTTGTCGACGTAGAAGTTCAGCGCGTTCTTCCACTCGCTGCCGGTGAATTCCGGTTGCCACTGCTCGTCGAACCAGCGCGCACCGTAGGCGTTGGCCAGGGTGGTGATCAGTGCCATGTTCTCGCCCCAGCCGGCCTTGCCGCGCAGGCACAGGCCGTAGACGCCCTTGTCCGGCTGGTGCAGCTTGCCGGCGAATTCGGCCATCTGCTCCCAGGTCGGTTGCTCGGGCATTTCCAGGCCGGCCTGTTCGAACAGATCCTTGCGGTAATAGGTGATCGAGGCTTCGGCATAGAACGGCAGGGCGTACAGCTCGCCCTTGACGGACAGGCCTTCGCGCACCGAGGGGAAGACGTCGTCGAGGTCGTAGTCGGCCGGCAGCTCGGTCATCGGCTCCAGCCAGCCTTTCTCGCCCCACAACGCGGCTTCGTACATGCCGATGGTGAGCACGTCGAACTGGCCGCCCTGAGTGGCGATATCGGTGGTCAGGCGCTGGCGCAGCACGTTTTCCTCGAGCACCACCCATTTCAGGCGGACGTCGGGGTTCTGTTCTTCGAAGGTCTTGGCGAGCCGCTGCATGCGGATCATGTCGCTGTTGTTGACCGTGGCGATGGTCAGGGTTTCGGCACCCTGGGCGACCACGGTGAGGGACAGGCAGGAGGCTGCAACGAGTGCTTTGATCGAGTTGTTCATGTTTGTGAACTCCTCTCCCGCGCCAGCACGGCTACGGAAGAACGTTATTGTTTTTGTTTCGCTCGGGCCGGATTACACCCCCGCAAGCGCGTGCGGACAAATCCTTGAACGCACAGCTATCGATACTTTTTTGCACTCGAAGAGGAAGCGCAAACCAATCAGGCCGTCGGAGAAACTGCCTGGCATGAGGGTTTTGGACGATATTGGCGCAGAGTGCTGCTGCTGATTCAGTACAGGTTTTGCTCGGTCAGGCGCTGCACCGCGAGCTTGCGATAGCCCGATGGGGTCATGCCCTTGAGCTGCTGGAAACGGCGGTTGAAGTTGGAAATGTTGCTGAAGCCGGACTCGAAGCACACGTCGGTCACCGGCTTGTCGCTCTTGCTCAGCAGCTCGCAGGATTTGCTCACCCGCAGGCGATTGACGAACTCGACGAAGCCGCGGCCGGTGGCCTGCTTGAAGAAACGCGAGAAGTAGGTGGTGGTCATGCCCAGGTGTTCGGCGACTTCTTCCTGGCTGATGCCCTGCGCGTAGTGCTGGAAGATGTAGTCCACCGCCCGGTTGATGCGTTCGACATGCTGCTCGTCGCCCAGCTCCGACGAGGTCACGGCCGAGAGCAACTGGTAATCCTCGCTGCCGGCGAGCAGCTCCATGAGGATGAAGAAATGGCCGAGGCGAGTGATGCCACGGCCACTGGCGATCTTGCCCATCAGCACGCTGGCTTCGCGAATCATCTGTGGGTCACGGAACTCGATGCCGAACTGCGCGCGGGCCAGCAAGGGTTGCAAGACATTGAGCTCGGCGAACACGGCGGTACCGCTTTCCAGTACTTCATCGGTGAAGTTGACCAGCATGTCGCGTGTTTCCACCACCTCGCCTTCCTCGACCTGGCTGATCCAGTTGTGTGGCAGACCAGGGCCGGTGAGGAACAGGGTGTAGGGGGAGAAGTTGCCGATGTAGTCGCCGATGAATACCTTGCCGGAGCTGGCGACGATCAGGTGCAGCTCGTATTCCTTGTGAAAGTGCCAGCGCACCAGGGGCGAGGGAAAGCCGTGCTGACGGTAGATCAGCGAATGGCCTTCGTGGTCGTCCATCAGTTCGTAGGACGGGTCGGCTACGCGGGATGTGCGGTTCATGGTTGTCGTTGGCCAGTACCTCGATCACCACGTTTTAACATATCGAGACGGGCTGCCAAGTCAGAGCAGGCTCAATTGCGCACCCGGCGGGCAGAACTGCGAACAGTCCAGCATCACGCTGCCGCGCCGATCCAGGCCGAGCTTGCGTCGCGCCAGACGAAAACGCTGTTCCAGCAGATTGGCGAACTGGCCCTCGCCACGCATGCGGCTGCCGAAGCGGCTGTCGTAATTCTTGCCGCCGCGGCTCTGGCGAATCAGGCTCATCACGTGTGCGGCACGCTCCGGAAAGTGCACTTGCAGCCACTCCTCGAACAACCCGGCGATCTCCAGCGGCAGGCGCAGCAGCACGTAGCCGGCCGAGCGAGCACCGGCATCACGGGCGGCTTCGAGTAGCGCTTCCAGTTCCATGTCGTTGATCTGTGGAATCATCGGCGCGCACATCACGCTTACCGGAACACCTGCCTCGTGCAGCGTGCGCATGGCACGCAGGCGAGCTGCTGGAGCGGCGGTACGCGGCTCCATGATGCGTTTCAGCTCGTCATCCAGGGTTGTCAGGCTGAAGGCCACGCTGACCAGGTTGTGGTGGGCCAGCTCGCTGAGCAGGTCGAGGTCGCGCAGGATCAGCGAGCCCTTGGTGATCAGGTGCAGCGGGTGCTTGTAGCGCAGCAGGATTTCCAGGGTCTGGCGGGTCAGGCGCTGTTCACGCTCGATGGGCTGGTAGGCGTCGGTATTCATGCCAAGGGCAATCGGCTGGGGCACGTAGCCGGGTTTCTGCAACTGCTCTTCGAGGCGCTCGGCAAGATTGGTCTTGGCGATCAGGCGGGTTTCGAAGTCGATGCCGGGCGACATGTCCCAGTAGGCGTGAGTTGGCCTGGCGAAGCAGTAGATGCAGCCATGTTCACAGCCGCGGTAGGGGTTCACCGAGCGGTCGAAGCCGACGTCCGGCGAGTTGTTGCGAGTGATCGCTGTCTTCGCCTGCTCCTTGCGCACTTCGGTGGCGCGGCTTGGTGGTGTTTCGTCCTGATACCAGCCGTCGTCTTCCTGCTGCGAGCAGGTTGGCGCATAGCGGTTGTGCGGGTTGCTGGCGGTGCCACGGCCACGTGGCGGCAGGCTGACGGACATGCTCGGACTCCAAAATATACTGTATAAAAATACAGTTATTTCGAGCCCGAGCAAGTCCTTCTATCGCGGCGTCGATCAGACGGCCGCGGTCTGCGGTGCCTCCTCACGTTTGGCGTAACGCTGCGCCAGCACCGCGCAGACCATCAGCTGGATCTGGTGGAACAGCATCAGCGGCAGGATCAGCACGCCGATGGCGCTGCCGGCGAACAGCACCTGTGCCATCGGCACACCGGTGGCCAGGCTCTTTTTCGAGCCACAGAAGAGGATGGTGATGCGGTCTTCCAGGCTGAAGCCCAGCCATTTGCCCAGCAGGTGGGTCAGCACCAGGGCCAGCGCCAGCAACACGCAGCAGGCGGCAATCACCAGCAGCAGAGTGGCCAGCGGTACTTGTTGCCACAGGCCGCCAATCACCGCGGCGCTGAAGGCGGTGTAGACCACCAGCAGGATCGAGCTCTGGTCGACGTATTTCAGCCAGCTCTTGTTCTGGTTGACCCAGCCGCCGATCCAGCGCTGAGCGATCTGGCCGAGCACGAACGGCAGCAGCAACTGCAGGCTGATCTTGCCGATGGCGTCGAGGGTTGAGCCGTTGTCGCCGTGCACGCCCATCAGGAAGGCCACCAGCAGCGGAGTGAGGAAGATACCCAGCAGGCTGGAGGCGGCAGCGCTGCAGATCGCCGCCGGAATGTTGCCGCGCGCCAGAGAAGTGAAGGCGATGGCCGATTGCACGGTGGCCGGTAGGGCGCACAGGTAGAGCATGCCCAGGTACAGCTCTTTGCCCAGCAGCGGCTCCAGTGCTGGCCTGAGCGCCAGGCCGAGCAGCGGGAAGAGGATGAAGGTGCAGGCGAACACCAGCAGGTGCAGACGCCAGTGCCCGGCGCCAGCAAGAATCGCCTGGCGCGAAAGCTTGGCGCCGTGCATGAAGAACAGCAGGGCGATGGCCAGGTTGGTGATCCACTCGAAGATCGTGGCGATCTGGCCGCTGGCAGGCAGCAACGTGGCGGCGAGCACCACAGCGAGCAGGGTCAGGGTGAAATTATCGGGCAGCAGGCGGCGCAGGAACATGGCGAATCTCGGACTTGCGATACAGGAGGGCGCCAGACTATCGTCATCGAAAATTTCCGGCTAACGCTAAAGAGCCAGCAAGTGTCGACAAACAGACAGCTCGCTACCCTGCATCGCAGCCTGCCCGAGCTGCCGAGCCTGCCTCGGCCGCTCTATGGCCGCACCGAATCGCTGACCAACCGCGCCCTGACCTTTCGCCATACGCACCCCTGGGTGCAACTGTCCTACGCTATCGCCGGGGTACTCGAGGTGCAGACTCTTGGCGCGCGCTTCGTCGCTCCGCCACAGCGCGCGGTGTGGGTACCGGCAGGTGTCGAGCACCAGGTGTTCAGCTCGCCGCGTACCGAGATGCGCAGTCTGTACATCGACGGCAGCGCGGTGTCCTGGGGGCCGGCCGAATGTCGAGTGCTGGCGGTCAGCCCACTACTGCGCGAGCTGATTCGCGGCTTCAGTGCGTTACCGGCCGAGTATGACGAGCAGGGTGCACCTGGCAGGCTGGCTGCGGTGTTGCTGGACGAATTGCGCGCTGCACCGGACGTGGCGCTGATGCTGCCGCTGCCGCAAGACGCGCGGCTGCGTGAGGTGTGTCAGGGGCTGGAGGATGCGACGCTGCGTCAGCTGGGGCTGGCCGAATGGGGCGAGCGCCTGGGGGTGTCGGAAAAGACCCTGAGCCGGTTGTTCCTGCGTGAAACGGGCCTGAGCTTTCGCGTATGGCGCCAGCGCCAACGCCTGCTCGATGCGCTCACCCCGCTGGAGCAGGGCGAGCGTGTCACCGATGTGGCGCTGGCCTGCGGCTATGACTCGCTATCGGCGTTTATCGCTGCTTTTCGACGCCAGTTCGGTGCGACGCCCGGGGAGTTTTTCCGCGAGTAAAGTCATGCGGGTGCAACTCGCCTGCATCATCGGCGCAACACGATCCATCGCTTGGTGGATTACGTGGGGCGGCCATCCGAGCACGCGACCTCTATTGGTGCTTGCGAAATCGACGTTCTGCTCCGCTAACCCACCCTACAGAACTAACAAGCGGCCGTTGTGTAGCCCGGATTGCATCCGGGCTACGCGCTATTCCTTCGGCTTCTTCAGCTTCGGGTTGGGAAAGAACTGCACCGCCTGCACGTTGGGGTCGGGAGCCTTGGGCTTCAGGCCGCTGACGTTGACCCGCGTGGGAATCTCCTTGGGCACCGAGTTGCCGCGTGCGTCGAGGGTGTCGGCATAGCCGCACTTGACGCATTCACGGTGCGGCACGCCGTCGACGTTCCACATCTTGATGCTGTCGGTCTCGCTGCACGCCGGACACACGGCGCCGGCGATGAAGCGTTTTGGCGTGCTGTTCAGCGGGGCGTCGCTCATGCGGCCTCCTGGCTCAGGCCGAGGTGACGCAGCAGGGCGTCGATGCTCGGTTCACGACCGCGGAAGTCGACGAACAACACCATCGGCGCCTGCGAGCCGCCACGGGCGAGGATCGCTTCGCGGAAGGCGCGGCCGGTATCGGCGTTGAACACGCCTTCTTCCTCGAATTTCGAGAAGGCATCGGCGCTGAGCACTTCGGCCCATTTGTAGCTGTAGTAACCGGCCGCATAGCCACCGGCGAAGATGTGTGCGAAGCCGTTGGCGAAGCGGTTGTAGGCTGGCGGGCGCAGCACCGAGACTTCGCTGCGGATCGCCTCGATCACGTCCAGCGCGCTGCGGCCGTCGCCGTGGGTGGCGTGCAGCTCGAAGTCGAACAGGGAGAACTCCAGCTGGCGCACCATCATCAGCCCGGACTGGAAGTTCTTCGCCGCCAGCATCTTGTCCAGCATGGCCTGTGGCAGCGCCTCGCCGGTTTCATAGTGGCCGGAGATCAGCGCCAGGCCTTCCGGTTCCCAGCACCAGTTCTCCATGAACTGACTGGGCAGCTCGACCGCGTCCCAGGCCACGCCGTTGATGCCCGAGGCGCCGGCATGCTCGACGCGGGTCAGCAGGTGATGCAGGCCATGACCGAACTCGTGGAACAGCGTGGTGACCTCGTCGTGGGTCAGCAGCGCCGGTTTGCCGCCGACCGGCGGGGTGAAGTTGCACACCAGGTTGGCTACCGGGGCGATCAGTTGGCCGTCGGCAGTGCGGCGTTTGTCGCGTGCGCCGTCCATCCAGGCGCCGCCTCGCTTGTTGGCACGGGCGTAGAGATCGAAGAAGAAACGACCGACGTGCTGGCCGTTTTCCTGAATCTCAAACAGGCGCACGTCCGGGTGCCAGGTGTCGAAGCCTTTCAGCTCGCGAATCTCGATGCCGTAGAGCTTCTGCACGATGGCGAACAGGCCGGTGAGCACCTTGTCCACCGGGAACCAGGCGCGCACTTCTTCCTGGGAGATGCTGTAGCGCTGCTGGCGCAGGCGCTCGCTGTAGTAGCCGACGTCCCAGCTTTGCAGGTCATCCAGGCCCTGCTCGGTGGCGAAGGCTTTCAGCTCACTCAGATCCTGCTCGGCGAAGGGCTTGCTGCGTACCGCCAGATCGCGCAGGAAGCTCAGCACCTGATCGGTGTTCTCGGCCATCTTGCTGGCCAGGCTCAGTTCGCTGTAGTTGGCGAAGCCGAGCAGGCGCGCCAGTTCCTGACGCAGGTCGAGAATCTCGGCCATCAGCGGGCCGTTATCGTTCTGCCCGGCATTCGGGCCCTGGTCGGAGGCGCGGGTGCAGTAGGCGGCATACACCTCTTCGCGCAGCGCGCGGTCGTCGGCGTAGGTCATCACCGCGTAGTAGCTGGGGAATTCCAGGGTGATCAGCCAGCCGTCCAGGTTCTTGGCCTCGGCGGCCTGCTTCATCTGCGCCTTGGCCGAGTCGGTCAGGCCGTTCAGGCGCGCCTCGTCGGTGATGTGCTTGGTCCAGGCCTGGGTAGCGTCGAGCAACTGGTTGGAGAATTTGCTGGTCAGCTCGGACAGGCGCATCTGGATTTCGCCGTAGCGCTTCTGCTGCTCGGCCGGCAGGTCGATGCCGGACAGGCGGAAGTCACGCAGGGCGTGTTCGAGAATGGTCTGCTGCGCCACGTCGAAGCTGGCGGCAGCCGGGCTCTTGGCCAGCGCGTCATAGGCCTCGAACAGCGGCTTGTTCTGGCCCATTTCGGTCCAGTATTCCGACAGTTTGGGCAGGCAGGCCTCGTAGGCCGCACGCAGCTCGGCGCTGTTGCATACGGCGTTGAGGTGGCTCACCGGGCTCCAGGCACGGCCCAGGCGCGCGCCGAGTTCGTCCAGCGCCAGCACCAGGCCGTCCCAGCTCGGATTGGCCTGCTGCGCCTCGAGCAGTTTGGCGATGGCGGTGCGGCTGTCCGCCAGAATCTGGTCGACGGCGGGCTCGACGTGTTCCGGTTTGATTTGCGAGTAGGGCGGCAGGTCGAAGTCTTGCAGCAGGGGATTGTTCGCGGTCACGACGAGGCACCTGTGGCGAATGAATGTGGGGTTGCGGCGCAGAGCGGCAATTTTTCTGGCGCGATTACAACCGACATGGGGGTGATCTTAATTAGAATCAAGCTTTCCCGCAGCCCAGGAGATTTCTATCGTGGCGATTCGTACTTACCAACAAGCCACTCCACAGCTTGGCGAACGGGCTTTCGTCGATGCCAGCGCCGTGGTCATCGGTGACGTCGAACTGGGTGAGGACAGCTCGGTCTGGCCGATGACCGTGATCCGTGGCGACATGCACTGCATCCGCATCGGTGCGCGCACCAGCGTGCAGGACGGCAGCGTGCTGCACATCACCCACGCCGGGCCGTTCAACCCCGATGGTTACCCGCTGATCATCGGTGATGAAGTGACCGTCGGGCACAAGGTCACCCTGCATGGGTGCACCCTCGGCAACCGGATTCTGGTCGGCATGGGCAGCATCGTCATGGATGGCGCGGTTGTCGAGGACGAAGTGATCATCGGCGCAGGCTCACTGGTGCCGCCGGGCAAACGCCTGGAAAGCGGCTATCTCTACGTCGGCAGCCCGGTGAAACAGGCCCGCCCGCTGACTGACAAGGAACGCAACTTCTTCAGCTACACGGCCGGCAACTACGTGAAACTCAAGGATCTGCACCTGGCTGAAGGCTACGACCAGTGAGCGATGAACTGATCATCCGGCCCATCGAGGCAGCCGATTTCGACCAGGTCTGGCCGATCATCCGTGACGTGGTGCAGGCGCAGGAAACCTACGCCTTCGACCCGAACATGGATCGCGAAACAGCCTGGAAAACTTGGGTCGAACTGCCCCGCGCGACCTTCGTTGCCGAGCAGGGCGGGCAGGTTCTCGGTACCTACTACATCAAGGCTAATGCCGCTGGGCCGGGTGACCACGTATGCAACTGCGGCTACATGACCGCCCCGGCCGCCCGTGGCCGCGGCATCGCCAGCCGGCTCTGCGCTCATTCGCTGGACGTGGCACGTGAGCTGGGTTTCAGCGCCATGCAGTTCAACAGCGTGGTGGCCACCAACGAGGTCGCGGTGGCGCTGTGGCAGAAACACGGCTTCGCGATTGTCGGGACCTTGCCCAGGGCCTACCGCCACGCCCGGCATGGATTGGTGGATTGCCATGTGATGTTTCGTAGTTTGCTGGACTGATAAGCACGCGCTAGTAAGGCGGATGAGTAGCCAGGTGTCTGCATCGACTGCATCGACTGCAGCACGCAAACGGGCTTTTGCACTTTCCTGCGTCAACAAGGTAGTTATTCTCCGACTACCTCCAACGGACTGTTTCGACGACAAGGATCGCCCCATGACCGAACCCAATCCCTTCGCTCCCGAACCGCTCGCGCCGACATTGGGCGCAAGGCAACTGCCGGTGTTGCCGCTGCATCTGGTGGGTGTGGCGCTGCTGATAAGCGTGGTCAGCATTGCCGTCACGCTGATCGGGTGGCTGATGAACGATGTCGCCACCGATGCCATGTTCTGGCTGCGTTACGTCGCCAGCTACTGGCTAACCCATTTGCTGATGGCCGGGCTGGGTGTCTACTGGCTGGCCAATGTCTATATGGAGCGCCACTGCGTGGCGAGTTACCGGCAGCCGGCAGTGCTGTTGGTGAGCTATGGGGTGCTGTATCTGTTGCTGAGCTGGGGGCTGGGGTACGCCTCGGGGCATTTGTACATGTGGTTGTATGAGCAGACGGATACCTACGGCAGTGGGCGCCTGCTGATGGGCTTGGGCTGGTGGGGCGTCGGTTTGTTGACCTTTTGCCTCGAGGTGCTGCTACCGCTCTGGCTGCTGCTGCACCTGTTTCGACACCAGGCCGAAGTCGTCGCTGACGATTTGCAGGTGCCGGGGGCGACACTGGCCTGGTGCTTCGCGCTGGCCGTCGTGGTGGCTTCTTTGCAACTGGCCGGAATGACCACCCAGCTGCTGAGCGGCATGGCCTACGGGTACGAGCTGCAGGGCTGGGAGGCACTGGTCAATCTGGTGAATGCCGGGCTGTATCTGCTGGTCGCGTTCTTCACCGCACGTGCGGCACTGCCGGCGCAGGTGCGAGGATTTAATGGCGGACGGCTGGCCGCGGCGGTGGCGATCACCCTGTCAATGTGGATAGGCAGTGCGCTGCTTTGCGGCATTGTGCTGCTGGCGCTGCTTTGGCTTGGACTGGGCGACGCTCTCGTATTGATGCTGTTCTTCAGCCTGCTGCAACTGGCGCTGCTGTGGCCATTCACTCGCCTCGGGCTGCGTTGGGGCTACCGCGGGCAGGCCGCTCAGGCGTGAACCAGCAGGCAAAGGCGGGTATCCTTCGCGGCCGTTTCGATTGCGAATAGGCGCCCGCCATGCATCACTCCACCATTCTCTTCGACCTCGACGGCACCCTGACCGACCCGCGTGAGGGCATCACCCGTTCGGTGCAGTACGCGCTGGCCAAGCTGGGCATCGACGAGCCGGACCTGGCCGCGCTGGAGCATTTCATCGGCCCGCCCTTGTTGCAGTGCTTCATGGCCACCTACGCGCTGGATGAGACCACCGGCTGGCAGGCGGTCAATCACTACCGCGAGCGCTTCCGAGTGACCGGGCTGTACGAGAATCGTGTGTTCGATGGCGTAGAGACGCTGCTCGAGGCGCTGATAGCGCAGGGCCGTACGCTGTATATCGCGACCAGCAAGCCCACGGTGTTCGCCGAGGAAATCGCCCGGCACTTCGGCTTCGACCGCTACTTCAAGCGCATCTATGGCAGTGAGCTGGACGGCACCCGCACCAACAAGGTGGAACTGCTGGCGCATCTGCTGGAGTCGGAGCGATTGGCGCCCGGCTCGGCGCTGATGATCGGCGACCGCAAGCATGACCTGATCGGCGCGCGCAGCAATGGCTTGCAGGCGGTGGCGGTCGGTTACGGCTTCGGTAGTCGTGAGGAGTTGCTCGGCGAGGCGCCGGACTTTCACTTCGAGACGCTGGACGAGATGCGCCAGGCCTTCATCTGCTGAAACTGTAGGAGCGAGCTCTGCTCGCGAATGAACGTGAAAGCTTCGCGAGCAAGCTCGCTCCTAAAGGGGTGTATCAGCCGTTGCGCTGATAGACGATCTTCTTGGTGCCGCCGTCGCAGCTGCCGACGACCATGCTCTGATCCTGAACTTCGGCGTTGGGCACTATTTCCAGGGTGTAGCTGGGCACGTTGTTGGCCTGAATCTTCACTTCGATTTCCTGCTTGAGTTCTTCGCAGGGCTTGGGCGCGGCCAGCGCACCGCCAGCAAGGAGCATCAGGGCCAGGGCGGGAATCAGTCGTTGCATCGCTTGTACCTCCGGTGTTGGGCGAAAACCTGAGTAGGTTGGACTGGCAATGTGCCAATCAGTTCTAGTCGTCTTGCATCAGGCTTTCCAACGCGGCCCGACGATTTGCCTGCGGCAACCGACCGAGTGCTGCCACTGCGGCATAAAACGCTTGCCAGTCTCGGTCCTCCCGGGCGAATAGTGCTGCGAAAGCTGGCACCCATTGATCGTAGAGGCCAAAGGGCAGCAGCTTGGCGTTGTTCAGCGGGCTCTCGATCCAGGCGTCATAGCGACCCTGGCCGCCCCATTCGCGCTGGCGCAAGGCACGGTAGTCGCGGCGCAGGCGCTCGAACTCGGCCTGTTTGGCGATGCGCATGTCTGACTCCGGCAGGTCGCTGGCGTAGAGCTGTTGCAGGCGCTCGCGGCTGTTCAGCACCAGCTCGATGAACTGCTGGCGTTGGCGATCATCGCTGGCCGGCGGTGTTTCATTGCGGGCCGAATGCCACTGACGCAGCCCCTCGCGCTCGACGAAGGTGGCGAAGGACTCGTTGAAGGCCGTATCGCCTGGCAGGTAGTACTGCTGGTGCGCCAACTCGTGGAAGATCACCGCGATGAAGCGCTCGTCACTCCAGCGCAGCATGGTGTTGAGCAGTGGGTCATCGAACCAGCCGAGGGTGGAGTAGGCCTCGACGCCGCCGATGTAGGTGTCCAGGCCCTCTTGGCGCATTAGCGCGGCAGCACCGCGGGCGCGACCCTGCTGGTAGTAGCCGCGGTAGGCGACGCAACCGGCGATGGGGAAACAATGCAGTTCGGGGTCGAGGGAAAACTCCGGCGTGGCGAAGACATTCCACACCACGAAGGGACGCTCCAGGTCGGCGTACAGGCGATAGCTGCGGTTCTCGGGCAGTTGCAGCTGCGCGCTGGCAAAGTCCCGCGCCTGCTGGCTCAGCGTCAGGCGCCTGGCCAGATCGGGGTCTGTGGCAGGGTTGCTTACCAGCCGTTCGACCGGCTGGCGTGCTTGCAGCAAGTGCCATTGGCCCTGGCCAAGATGGGCGTAGTAATCGAGGGTCGAGCAGCCGCCCAGCAGCAGGGCGAGCAAGGGAACCGCGTAGCGGCGCAGTAGGTCTTTAGGGAAGGCGTTGGGCATGTCGTCACGCTAGCTGATCGCAGGGGTTGTCTCCAGCCCCACCGGTTCGAATACGCCCGTTTCGCCTCGGTTTTGCCTGCCTCCCGATGTAGGCTGGTGCATGAACCCTACCGTGGAGGTCGCCATGCGCGCCCTGTTTCTCGCTCCCGCCCTGATGATGCTCGGGGCCTGTGCTTCTCCCCTGCCCAAGCCGGACCCGCAGCAGGCCTGGGTCGAACTGTATTCCAGCGCCGATACCTTGCTGATGGCCGATCGCCTGGACGGCAAGCGCTGGCCGGATGGCCGCTACTTCCAGGTGACGCCCGGCAAGCATGAGCTGGAAACGCGCTTTCAGTTCGAGGTGCGTAGCGGTGGCTCGATAGGTATGCAGAGCGAACCATTGCGTATGACCTGCGAGATTCGCCTGCGCTACGACGACTTTGCGGCCGGCCAGCGCTACCGCGTCGAAGCACGCCAACAGCTGATGAAGGCGCAGGCGTGGCTGTATGACGAGCAGCGCAATGTGCTGGCGCGGGGTGAGGTAATGCGTTGTGGGACTGCCATCTAGGCCGGGGCTGTTGCGCACGGCGCACGCCGCTGATCATCGGGTGCGCCGCCGCTGCGAGGTCAGGCTTCGAGTATGCCTTCCAGGGTGATCGTGGCCTTCAGTACCTTGGAGACTGGGCAGCCGGTCTTGGCCGCTTCCACCGCTTTCTCGAAGGCAGCGCGATCTGCACCTGGAATTTTCGCGCGCAGCGTCAGGTGCACGGTACTGATTTCGAAGCCGCCTTCCACCTTCTCCAGGGTCACTTGCGCCTTGGTGTCGATGCTCTCGGCAGTCATGCCAGCGTCGCCCAGCTCTTTGGACAGTGCCATGGAAAAGCAGCCTGCATGAGCGGCGCCGATCAGCTCTTCGGGATTGGTGCCGGGCTTGTCCTCGAAGCGGGTGTTGAAGCCATAAGGCGATTCCTTGAGGGCACCACTTTCAGTGGAGATGGTGCCTTTGCCGTCCTTGATACCACCTTGCCAGTGGGCTGAAGCTGTCTTCTTCATGTGCGTCTCCCATCGTATGAACGGGGCCACCGGTCTGGCGGCCTGTTCTGATTCAGAGGGCGGCAACGCACACAAAGTTCGCACTTAGCAGGTCATTGAAAACTACCTGCGTTGCCATTGCGGCGTTAAAAGCAGGCTCAAAATGCTCATTTACAGCTCGTAAACTGCGCTTTTTCGCCTGCTTTTGCCTTGCACTGGCTGCCTCGCCTACGTTTTCAACGGCCTGCTAGCCGTTCTTCAGCTCGGCGAGGATATCGAAGGCGTGCAGGCGGTCGGCGAAGTCGTACATGTCGCAGGTGAAGATCAGCTCGTCCGCTTCGGTCTGCTCCAGCAACTGTTCCAGGCGCTGTCGCACGGTCTGCGGCCCACCGATGGTAGCCAGGCCGAAGAACTCGCCGACGGCCTGGCGCTCGTGCGGCAGCCATAGGCCGTCCATGCTTGGCACCGGCTTGCGCTGCACCAGGCTCTGGCCACGGATCAGCGCAAGGATGCGCTGGAACGCGGAGGTGGCCAGGTACTGCGCCTGCTCGTCGCTGTCGGCTGCCAGCAGCGGTACACCGAGCATCACGTAAGGTTTATCCAGCACCGCCGAGGGGCGGAAGTGGTTACGGTAGGTGCGCACTGCCTCATGCATGTAGCGCGGTGCGAAGTGCGAGGCGAAGGCATAGGGCAGGCCTTTCATGCCGGCCAGTTGAGCGCTGAACAGGCTGGAACCGAGCAACCAGATCGGCACGTTGGTCCCTGCGCCAGGCATGGCGATCACCCGCTGTCCTTCCTGACGCGGGCCGAGGTAGGCCTGTAGTTCTTCGACGTCAGTGGGGAAGTCGTCGGCGCTGCCATCACGGCTGCGGCGCAGGGCATGGGCGGTGTACTGATCGGCGCCGGGCGCGCGGCCCAAGCCCAACTCGATTCGTCCGGGGTAGAGCGTGGCCAGGGTGCCGAACTGTTCGGCGATCACCAGCGGCGCATGGTTGGGCAGCATCACCCCGCCAGAACCAAGGCGGATCTTCGAGGTGCCGGCGGCCAGGTAGCCGAGCAGCACGGAGGTGGCGGAGCTGGCGATGCCGTCCATGTTGTGGTGCTCGGCCACCCAGAATCTTTCGAAGCCGAGGCTCTCGACATGGCGGGCCAGCGCCAGCGAATTGTGCAGGGCTTGAGCGGCATCGCCATCGTCGCGAATCGGCGCCAGGTCGAGGGTGGAGAGCTTGATGGAGGCCAGTCGGCTCATAGGGAGTCTCCTCGTTGCGTGGCCGGCTACTCTAACCTCTCTGGTTCAGCCTGCGCACGCCAGGCGCAGGCATAGTCATCATCGACGCAGGTGATGCGCTGATACCGTGGCGACCGTTTACGGTCCGGGCTGCCTGGCCATGATGGGGCCACATGGCTCGCGCATAGCCGTGTTGGCGAACGAGCCTGCGACTCAGCCAGCGGCGTGCTGGGTGCGGTACTCGCCAGGCGTCAGGCCGGTCCATTGGCGGAAGGCACGGAAGAACACGCTGGGCTCGGAGTAGCCCAGCAGCAGGGCGATTTCCGCCGCTGGCAGGCGGCCGTCGCGCAGGTGTTGTTCGGCCAGTTGGCGACGTGTGTCGGCCAGCAGTTGCTGGTAGCTGCAACCCTCTTCGGCCAACCTTCGCTGCAGGGTGCGTTCGCTCAGATTCAGCGCGCGGGCCAGTTCGGCGCGGTCGGGCTCGCCATGCGCCAGTTGTTCGCCGAGCTGGCCGATGACCCGCGCGCTCAGGCTGGCACTGGGCAGGCGGGCGAGCAGGGTCTCGGCATGTTGACGCAGCAGTTGCTGCAGCGGCAGGTTGGCCTGCATAAGGGGCCTCTGGCACAGCGCGCGGGGCAGGGCGATGGCGTAATCGCTGCTGGCGAACTGCAGGGGGCAGGCGAATACATCTTGATAGGGCCCGAGGTCGTCCGGTGCATCGTGACGAAATTGCGCGCCGAGCAAATGGAAGCCGTCGAGCAGCGGCGTGGTCATCTGCACCCAGCAGGCCAGCATCGCCAGTACACGGATGCGGGTCGCCGGATGCTGCGGATGCAGCGGGCGGTACAGCAGCAACAGGCTGTCGTCGCGCGTCTCGATATGCAGCTCGCCGCCCTCGCCACCGAGACGTTGATAGCGCAGTGCGGCGTTCAGCGCATCGCCCAGAGTGGCACTGCTCTGCAGCAGATAGCTGAGCACGCTGAAGGGGCCGGGAGTCAGGTTACGTCCCAGCAGCAGGCCGGGTTCTGGATGCGGCAGGTGTAAATCCAGCTCATGCCATAGCGTCTGCTGGACGCTGAACGGGATGCGTGCGTCGGGGTCGGCCAGGTGCTCGTCAGTCAGGCCACAGGCACTGAGCAGCGCCTGACGGTCGAGGCCGAGGCGGCTGGCTGCATGCAGTACGGCCTGGGTCAGGCTGGCGCTGACCGAGGCCTGCGCGGATTCGTGAAGGGCGTTGGGCATTGGCCGATTCTGCCCAATGCCGGGAATGGGCGATAGCCCGCGCCTCACATAAGCGGTTACGACCGATTGGCCAACAAGGCGTGCATATTCGTCCTGAGCGGTTAGACTTCCCTCCCGGACGTCGCTCACAAGGCACGCTCGCTCAAAACAACAGAAAAAAGGAGATTTCCCATGAAAGGCAAATCCTTGGCATGGGTCCTGTCCGCTGCACTCGCGGGCACTGCCCTGAGTGGTACGGCACAGGCTGAAGAAAAATTCGTCACCATCGGCACCGGCGGCCAGACAGGCGTCTATTACGTTGCCGGCCAGTCCATCTGCCGTTTCCTCAACCGTGGCTCGGCTGAGCACGGTATCAAGTGCAACGCGCCAGCCAGTGGCGGCGGCGTGGCCAACGTCAATGGCATTCGCAGCGGCGAATTCAACTTCGGCATCATGCAGTCCGACCACCAGTTCAAGGCCCTTAACGGCGCTGCGCCGTTCGAAGCCGAAGGTGCAATGAGCGACATCCGCGCGGTGTTCTCGCTGCAGAGCGAAGTGTTCACCGTCCTCGCCCGTCGTAGCGCCAACATCACCAGCTTCGACGACCTCAAGGGCAAGCGCGTCAACGTCGGCAACCCGGGTTCCGGCCAGCGTGACACTCTGGAAGAGATCATGGCCGTCAAAGGCTGGGATCGTTCCGCCTTTGCCCTGGCTGCCGAGCTGAAGCCGGCTGAACAGGCCAGTGCTCTGGGCGACAACAATATCGACGCCATGACCTACTTCGTCGGTCATCCCAACGGCGCGATCCAGGAAGCCACCACCACCACCGACGCCGTCCTGGTTCCGGTGACCGGCGCCGAGATCGACAAGCTGCTGGCCGAGAAGACCTACTACACCAAGGCCGACATCCCTGGCGGTCTGTACAAGGGCAACGATCAGCCGACTCCGTCCATCGGCGGCAAGGCCGTGCTGTCCACCAGCGCCAAGGCTGACCCGGAAGTGGTCTACCAACTGGTCAAGTCGGTATTCGACAACATCGATCGCTTCAAGCGTCTGCACCCGGCCTTCGCTGACCTGAAGGAAGAGGACATGATCAAGGTCGGTCTGACTGCCCCGCTGCACGAGGGCGCCGAGCGTTATTACAAGGAACGCGGCTGGCTGTAAGCCCTCTGGCTCTGCCGGTCGATCCGCCAGGGCCATTAGTGATGCGTCGCCAGGCGCATCACTCGATTCGCTTCTAGTGTTAAACAAACCCGCAGGCGCAGGCCCGCGGGTTTTGCCGTTCTCCGATTACTCGAATGCAGGTTCGCCCCATGCATGACAAGCAACTTTCCACCGAGGAACTGATCGCCCAGGATGTCGGCGCGCGTATGCCCGTCGGCCCGATGGCTCAGGTGATCACCGGCCTTGCCTTGCTCTGGTCGCTGTTCCAATTGTGGATCGCCTCACCACTGCCGTTCATCTTCGGCGTTGGTGTACTTAACGATACCCAGACCCGCGCCATTCACCTGGCGTTCGCCCTGCTGCTGGCCTTCCTCGCCTATCCGGCATTCAAAAGATCGCCACGTGATCGCGTACCGCTGTTGGATATCGGCCTTGGCCTCGTGGCTGCAGCCACTGCCGCCTATCTGTTCATCTTCTACCAGCAGTTGGCCCTGCGCCCTGGCAGCCTGACCACGGGCGACCTGGTCACTGCCTGCATCGGTATCCCGCTGCTGCTGGAAGCCACGCGCCGTGCACTTGGCCCACCTCTGGCGATCATCGCCCTGGTGTTTCTCGTCTACAGTCTGGCCGGCCCCTACATGCCTGGCCTGCTGGCGCATCGCGGGGTCAGCTTCAACGCGCTGGCCAACCACCAGTGGATTACCACCGAGGGCGTGTTCGGTATCGCCCTGGGCGTATCCACCAGCTTCGTGTTCCTCTTCGTATTGTTCGGCGCGTTGCTCGAGCGAGCCGGCGCTGGCCATTACTTCATCCAACTGGCGTTCAGCCTGCTCGGCCACTTCCGTGGTGGCCCGGCCAAGGCAGCGGTGCTGGCTTCCGGCCTGACCGGGATGATCTCCGGCTCGTCGATTGCTAACGTGGTGACTACCGGCACCTTCACCATTCCGATGATGAAGCGCACCGGCTTCTCCTCGGAGAAGGCCGGCGCGGTCGAAGTGGCCTCCTCGGTCAACGGCCAGATCATGCCGCCGGTGATGGGGGCTGCGGCCTTCCTGATGGTCGAATACATCGGCATGCCCTATGTCGAGATCATCAAGCATGCCTTTCTGCCTGCCGCGATTTCCTACATCGCATTGCTCTACATCGTCCATCTCGAGGCGCTCAAGCTCGGCCTGCAACCCATTGGCGGCCATCAGCCCAAGCCCTGGCTGCGTCGCCTGACCGGCTTCGCCTTCGGTGCAGCGCTGATCAGTGGCCTGTCGCTGGCGGTCTATTACGGCCTCGGCTGGCTCAAGCCGGCGCTCGGCGAATATGCCCTGCCGGTGATCGGCGTTCTGCTCGCGGTGGTCTACCTGGCGCTGTTGAAAGTCGCCGCCAGCGTGCCGGTACTGCCGCCGGAAGACCCCAACGCGCCGCTGGAAGAACTGCCGCAGACCCGCGCGGTACTGCTCTCGGGCCTGCATTTCCTGCTGCCGGTGGTGGTGCTGGTCTGGTGCCTGATGATCGAGCGCCTGTCCCCCGGCCTGTCGGCCTTCTGGGGCAGCGTGATGCTGATCATCATCCTGCTCACCCAGCGCCCGCTGCTGAGCTGGATGCGCCGCGATGGCAGCCATGACCACGGCACCTTTATCGATGGCGTGGTCGACTTGCGCGAAGGCCTGATCGCTGGCGCCCGCAACATGATCGGCATCGGTATCGCCACGGCGGCGGCGGGTGTCATCGTCGGTGCGGTTTCGCAGACGGGTGTGGGCCTGGTGTTGGCCGACCTGGTCGAACTGCTGTCGATGGGCAACCTGCTGCTGATGCTGATCCTGGTGGCAGTGTTCAGCCTGATCCTCGGCATGGGCCTGCCGACCACCGCCAACTACATCGTGGTGTCCAGCTTGCTGGCGCCGGTGGTGGTGGCGCTGGGGCAGCAGAACGGCTTGATCGTGCCGCTGATCGCGGTGCACCTGTTCGTCTTCTACTTCGGCATCATGGCCGACGTGACCCCGCCGGTGGGGTTGGCCTCGTTCGCCGCGGCTGCGGTGTCCAAAGGCGACCCGATCAAGACCGGTATCGTGGCGTTCTTCTACAGCCTGCGCACCGCCGCGCTGCCGTTCCTGTTCATCTTCAACACCGACCTGCTGCTGATCGACGTGGACTTCTGGCATGGCGTGCTGATCTTCATCGTGGCGACCGTCGCCATGTTGATATTCGCTGCCGGCACCCAGGGTTTCTTCTTGGTGCGCAGCCGCCTGTACGAGAGCCTGCTGCTGCTGTTGGTGGCGTTCACCCTGTTCCGTCCCGGCTTCTGGATGGACATGCTGCACGATCCCTATCAGGAGGTGCCGCCGGCCGAGCTGGCGCAAGCGCTCGATGGGGTAGAGGACGGCAGCTCGCTGCGCCTGCGCATTCTTGGCGAGAACGCCGTGGGCGACCCGCGTGAGTTCACCGTGCTGCTGCCGGTGCCGGACGGCGCTTCGGGCCAGGCGCGCCTGGAGAAGCTCGGCCTGAACCTCTACGAGGAAGGCGACAAGGTGCTGGTGGACAGCGTCACCTTCGGCAGTATCGCAGCCGATGCAGGCCTCGAGTTCGACCAGCAGATCCTCAGCGTGCGGGCACCGACCGACCGCTGGATCAAGGAACTGATGTGGATTCCGGGCTTCCTGCTGTTCGGTCTGGTCGTGCTGCTTCAGCGCCGTCGTCTGGTCGCGCAGCGCACATAGCGCGCGTCTCGACCTCCAACAAGGCAGCTTCGGCTGCCTTGTTCGTTTATGCCCCGGCGACGGGTTGCTAGACTCGCCGACCTGATCATTCAGACAACAAGGACTCAGCCAGTCATGTCGACGCCACGCGTGCACTATCCCTGGTACAAGAAGGAAGACACCGACGCCTTTTTCGCCCTGTTCCAGAACAACATCGCCAACTTCGTGATCATCGCCATCAGCATGCTGGGCATGGGCTTTCCCGCCGAGATCGTGTTCGGTCAGGTGTTGCCTGGCGCGGCGGTGGCGGTGATGGCTGGCAACTTCTACTACGCCTTTAGTGCCGCGCGCCTGGCACGCAAGGAGAACCGTGCCGACGTCACTGCGCTGTCCTACGGCATCAGCACGCCGGTGATGTTCGTCTTCCTGTTCGGCGTGCTGCTGCCGGCGAAAAACCTCACTGGCGATGCAGAACTGGCGTGGAAGGTGGCGGTGGCTGCCTGCTTCATCAGTGGCCTGATCGAGGCAGCTATCAGCCTGATCGGCAACTGGGTGCAGCGTCATCTGCCGCGTGCGGCCATGCTCGGCGCGGTGGCCGGGGTGGCACTGACCTTCATCGCCGGGGAAATGCTGTTCAAGACCCTGGAAATTCCGGTGATCGGCCTGCTCGTACTGGCTATTACCATCGTCGGCCTGGTGGCGCGGGTGAGCATGCCGTTCCGCCTGCCTGCCTCGCTGTTCGCCATCGTCGTCGGCACCGCGCTGGCCTACCTGATCGGCGCGGCTGATAACGGCAAGTTCAGCGATGCCTTCACCCACCTGGGTTTCTACCCGCTGCTGCCCAACTTGGCCTGGTACGAAGGCCTGGGTCTGCTGTTCACCAGCCTGCTGGCGCTGATGACGGTAATCCTGCCGATCACCCTGTACAACGCCATCGAGACCATGAACAACGTCGAGGCCATGAGCGCCGCCGGTGACAGCTACAGCGTGCGCGAATGCCAGGCAGTAGATGGACTTGGCACCTCGCTCGGGGCACTGTTCGGCGGCGTGTTCCCGACCACCGTTTACATCGCCACCGTGGGTTCGAAGTGGATGGGTGCCGGGCGTGGTTACAGCCTGCTCAATGGCGCGGTGTACGGCTTGGCGACCATGTTCGGTCTGATCGCCTTCATCGCCGCGCTGATTCCGGTATCGGTGGTGGCGCCCATCCTGGTGTTCGTCGGCATGTCGATGATCGCCACTGCGTTCAACAGCAACCACGCCCGTTACTACCCGGCAGTGGCGCTGGCAATGCTGCCTTACTTCGCCAACTACCTGGCGACGCGCTTCAATCGTGGCGCACCCGAAGTGGTCGAGGGCATTTCCAGCGCCATCGGCGCGCTGGGGCAGGGCGCCATGTTCAGCGCCATCCTGCTGGGCGCGATGTGCGTGGCGGTGATCGATCGCCAGTTCCGCCAGGCCACCACCTTCGCTCTGGTGGCGGCGGCCATGGCCTTCGTTGGCCTGATGCACGCGCCGAAGCTGGCGTGGTACGCCGCGCCAGACTTCGTTCACGGCTACCTGTTGATGGCGCTGTTCTTCGCCTGGTACGCCTGGCGCGGCGTCGAGCCGGCCGAGCCCGAGCGCGTCACCGGCGCCGACTGAGTCACTCGCCGCCTTCGAGCTTGAGGGCGCCGGTCTCGCCGCCCTCGAGCACCACGTAGGCGCTGGCGCAGAACAGCGAGTTGAGCCGCTTCATGTCGGCGATCAGCTCCAGGTGCAGGGAGCTGGTTTCGATGCTCTGCACCACTTGACGCTGCAGGCGGCCGATATGGGCGTGGGCCAGGCGTCGCTCCTGCGCGCGGAAGCGGCGCTTCTCGCGCAGCAGCTGGCTGGCGCTGGCATGGTCGGCGCTGAGGAACACGTTCAGGCCCAGGCGCAGGTTGGCTGTCAGCTGCCCATGCAGACTACTCAGTTCCTCCAGCCCCTTCTCGGAGAAGGCCCGGCGTTGCGCGGTCTTCTCGCTCTGGATCTTGCCGAGCATGCGTTCGATCAGGTCGCCGGCTTGCTCCAGGTTCACCGCCAGTTCGAGAATCTCCGCCCAGCGCCGGCTGTCATGTTCGCTCAGTGCCTCTCGCGGGATCTGCGCCAGGTACAACTTGACCGCCCGGCACAGGCTGGCGACATCGTCATTGAGGCTGCGCAGCTCCTTGTTCAGCGCCGGTTGGTTCTGCTCCAGCACTGGTAGCAGACGGTTGAGCATGGCTTCGATCTTGTCGCCCACGCGCAGGGTTTCACGCACGGCATTGGCCAGCGCCAGGCTCGGTGTGGCCAACGCCGTTGGGTCGAGGTGGCGTGGCCGGGCGATGCCGCTATCGTCGGCTCGGTCCGGCAGCAGCCAGTTGCAGAAGCGCGCCATCAGTCCGACGCTGGGCAACATCAGCACCGCGCGCAGGCTGTTGTAGAGCAGGTGGAAAAAGATCACCAGCTCCGCCGGGCGCCAGTTCAGGCTGTCCAGCCAATCGGCCAGTGGTTGCAGCACGGGCAGTACCAGCAACAGCCCGATCAGCTTGTAGATCAGGCTGCCCAGTGCCACGCGGCGCCCGGCCGGGTTCTGCAGACTGCTGGTAAGAAAGGCCAGCAGGCCGCTGCCGATATTGGCGCCAATCACCAGCCCAATGGCCACCGGCAGGCTGATCAGCCCAGCGCCAGCCAGGGTCGCGGTGAGCAACACCGCTGCCAGGCTGGAATAGGTGAGCAGGGCGAACATCGCGCCGACCAGAGCATCGAGCAGCAGGTCGCCGGTCAACGATGCGAACAGCACGCGAATGCCACGTGCCTCGGTGATCGGCGTGGCGGCGGCAACGATCAACTCCAACGCCAGCAGCATCAGCCCGAGGCCTATGGCCACGCGGCCGAGTTGTCCTGCTCGGGTCTGCCGTCGCGAGAGAAAGAAGATCACCCCGAGGAAGATCAGCAGCGGGCTGAGCCAGCTTAGGTCGAGGGTCAGTACGCGTGCCATCAGCGCGGTGCCGACGTCGGCACCGAGCATGATCGCCAGCCCCGGCGCCAATGCCATCAGGCCCTGAGCGACGAAGGAGGTGACCAGCAGCGCGGTGGCGTTGCTGCTCTGCACCAGCGCCGTGACGCCGATGCCCGCGACGAACGCCAGCGGCCGACGACCGATGTTGTGACTGAGCACCTTGCGCAGTTGTGAACCAAACACGCGCAGGATGCCGGTACGTACGATGTGTGTGCCCCAGACCAACAGGGCAATGGCTGACAGCAAATGCAGCAGGGTCAGCATAAATCGGCCCCCTGAAAGACGGCCGATTAGACGTTATGGTTTCGGCCTGTATAGATGAGCATCGGCCGAAATCATTCAGAAAGCCAGTCAACCGTCGCGCAGCACCTTGAGTTCGGCGTCGTCGGCGGAAAAACCGCGCTCGAGTTTGAACTTGAGGCTGAGGTCGGTACGCGAGTCGGCGAACTTGAGCGCTTCGGCCAGGCTGATACGGCCGGCTTCGAGCAGGGCGAACAGATGCTGATCGAAGGTCTGCAAACCCTGCTCGGCGGCTCGTGCGATGGCCTCGCGCAATTCATCCAGCTCGTCGCGCTGGACCAGGTCGCGGATATAGGGCGTGCCCAGCATCAGCTCAATCGCCGCCACGCGCTTTTGCTCGACGCCCGGCACCAGGCGTTGGCCGATCACCGCGAGCAGGTTGTGCGCCACGTCGGCCAGTACCTGTTTGCGAGCGTCGTCGGGGAAGAAGCGGGCGATGCGTTCGATGGCGTGGCTGCTGCTGGTGGCATGCAGGGTGGCGACGCAGAGATGGCCTGTTTCGGCATAGTGCAGGGCGTGCTGCATGGTGGCGGCGTCGCGGATCTCGCCGAGCATGATCACGTCCGGTGCCTCTCGCAGCACGTTGCGCAGGGCGTCATCGAAGCTGTGGGTATCGAGGCCGACTTCACGCTGGTCGATGATCGAGCGTTGATGGCTGTGGAGAAACTCGATGGGGTCTTCGATGCAGACGATATGCCCGCTCTTGTGGCGATTGCGAAAATCCAGCATCGCCGCCAGGGTGGTGGACTTGCCCGAGCCGGCTGCGCCGGTGACCAGGATCAGCCCGCGGTCCTGCAGGGCCAGTTTCTCCAGCAGCTTGGGTAGACCCAGTGCTTCGAAGCCCGGTATCTCGCTCTTGATCAGCCGTACCACCATGGCCACCTCGCCGCGCTGGTAGTAGACGTTGACCCGATAACGCCCGGCGCCCTGCAGGCTGACGGCCAGATTCATCTCCAGGTCGCGTTCGAACTCGGCGATCTGCTTCTGCGTCATCAGTTGATAGGCCAGCTGCTGCACCTCACCGGCCTTCATGATGCGCTGGCCGACGGGCTGGCTATGCCCTTCGACCTTCATGTGCGGCGGCGCGCCGACGCTGAAGAACAGGTCTGAGCCGGCATGTTGATGCATCAGCTGCAGGTAGGGGAAAACATCGGGCTGGTCGTTGGCGCTGGTGTCATTCATCGGCGTGTCGCAGTCGGTTCGTGGTGCAGCAAGGATAGTCGTAGTCTTGCAATGCCTCTTGTTCCGTATCAAGAGAACCTGATGAATTGTCGCTCTATAACCGGGTTGCACTGGACAGCCTGGCTTGCGACAGCGAGAGTCAATGATCAGGGTTAGTAAGGCGCATGCACGCCAGTTATTGGAGCTTGATGGTGGGATTCTGGGGGGCGGCTCTGCTGGGCCTGCTGTTGTGCGCATCGGTGCGAGCGGAGGTGCTGCACCTGGCTACCGGCGACGACTACGCACCGTTCACCGGTAAGGCATTGCCCGGCCAAGGCATGCTTACCCAGGTGGTGCGTGCGGCATTGGCCGAGCAGGGCACGGCGATCACGCTCGACTGGCTGCCCTGGAGCCGCGGTTACCTGAAAGCCAAGCGCGGTGACTACGACGCCACCTTTCCCTACATCCGTTCTGCCGAGCGCGAGGCGGAGTTTCTCTACTCGGCGCCCATTTATGTGGCCGAACCATACATCTTCAGCCGGGCCGGTGATCACATCGAGCTCGATGATCTGCCCGCCATGATCGGCCGGCGACTCTGCTATCCGCTGGGCTGGCAGCCACCGGCGGCGATCCAGCAAATGGTCGAGCAGGGTGTGCTGCGCCGTCATTCTCCACTGGGTCTGCAGGAATGCGCACGGCTGCTGCTGCTCGAACGTGACGACCTGTTCATTGCCGACCGTAACCTGGGGGGTAGTGCTTTGCACAGTGCTGGCGCTGAACTGGCGCAGTTTCACCGGTCACGGGTGCCGTTTCAGAGCAGTACGTTGCACTTCATCGTCTCGCGGCAGCATCCGCGTGCTACCGAGTTGATCGAGCGCTTCAATCGTGGGCTCGAGGCGCTCAAGGCCCGCGGCGAATATCAGCGGCTGATCGAGAGCTACGTGGAGTAGCGCCCGTGCTGGCCAATCAGGCCAGGAACATCATGATCGCCACCAGACTGCCCGCTGCCAGCAACGTCTGCAGGGTGATTATGCCGGCCATCAACTGGCTGTCGCCACCGAGTTGGCGAGTCAGCACATAGGCCGTGGGGGCGGTGGGCAGAGCAAAGAACAGCACCAGAACCGCGCTCTCCATGGCCGGCAGGGCCAGTGCCCAGGCCACGCCCCAGGCCAGCAGCGGCATCGCCAGCAGGCGCAGGGCGCTGTTCCAGGTCAGTGCAGGAATTTCTCCGCCCAGTTGTTCCGGCTTGAGTGCCGCACCGACGCAGAGCAGGCCCAAAGGCAAGCTGGCGGCGGCGAGCAGGCTGAGCAGGCGGTCGGTGCCACCCGGCAGGCCGATGCCCGTGAGGTTGAACAGCGCACCGCCGAGGCAGGCGAGGATCAGCGGATTCTTGATGATCGGCAGCAGCAGGCTGCGCGCACTGATGCCGCGTTCGGCCGTCAGCGACCAGACCGACAACACGTTCACCGTCGGCACCATCAGGGCCAGCATCAGGGCAGCGAGCGTCAGGCCTTCCTGGCCGAACAGGCTGCCGACCGCAGCCAGGCCCAGGTAGGTGTTGAAGCGCAGAATGCCTTGAGTGAATGCGCCAAAACGCCCCGCTGGCCAGCCACGCAGGCGACGTACCAGCAGCAGCGTCAGCCAGGCGATGCCCAGACCGATTAGCACCGCCAGCGCCAGGCGCGGCAAGGCGGGGTTGTTCAACGGTGCACGAGCCAGGCTGGAGAACAGCAGGGCAGGGAACAGGATGAAGTAATTGAGGCGCTCGGCCCCCGGCCAGAAGGCCTCGCTCGGGAACTCACGCAGGCGCAGCCAGTAGCCGGCAACGATCATGGCGAACAGCGGCCACAAGGCCAGCAACAGGTCTATCACGGCAACCCCCGGTGGTGGTGAGCGCCTATCTTGGTCAGCGGCGCGGGGCAATGCAAGGCGGAGGCAGGATGAAGGCTGAACATCAGGGTGGCTGCCAGTGCGGTGCGCTGCGTTATCAGATCAATGCGCCGCTGGAGGACATCGCTCATTGCCACTGCTTGGTCTGCCGGCGGAGCACGGGCGGGATTCTCACCACCTGGGTCACCGTGCCCCGTGAGACGTTTCACTGGTTAAGCGGCACGCTGAAGGCTTTCAAGTTGTCGGCCAGTTGTACGCGTTATTTCTGTGCGGACTGCGGCGCACATCTGGCGCTGTTCACGTCGCTCAGCCCGCACACGCTGGACGTCACCGTCGCCACCTTGGACGAGCCGGAACAGGCTCCGGCGGACCGGCATATCTGGGTGGGCAGCCGGCTGCCTTGGTTGAGGGTTGATCCGCAATT
Source organism: Pseudomonas sp. YY-1 (assembly GCF_002843095.1). Taxonomy (NCBI): domain Bacteria; kingdom Pseudomonadati; phylum Pseudomonadota; class Gammaproteobacteria; order Pseudomonadales; family Pseudomonadaceae; genus Pseudomonas; species Pseudomonas sp. YY-1. The sequence continues at coordinate 213,398 of NZ_PJLX01000008.1, forward strand.
GCCGGAGGAGTGGCAAGAAGAAATAGATTAGACCGCTCAACGTAGACGCTTAAACTGATGGGTTCAGAGTCAGTCGCAGATTGATTTTTGCGCCGAAAAGCATTCCCATGAAGCGATGTCTATGTCACATTTCGAAAAATTAAGTGCAGCTAACGTTTGAATACAAAAGGCTTTTTAGCCTTGCTGACTGACGCGATCTTCCAAAGTCATTAGGAATGAGCGCGCCGTAATTTCTATTTTCAGATGGCCAGGGAAAGGATGACCGCACATGCCAGGCGCATTGCTCCGCACGGGTAACCTCCAGGAATTCAAGGCGCTGGGGGTCGATGGTCAACCGGTCTACAGCGCCGCTCTGCAACTGCGCGAGGCCATTCGCCTGAAGATGGGGCGCGAAGCCTCCAGTTGCTTAGCCATTCCGCAGCCCAACGAAACCGGTGACCGTATCGATTGGTACGCGCCAGCAGAGGGCGACGTGATCCCTTGGTCGGCGGCCACGGTTGAAGAGCGCGCAGGTGCCTATGCTCAGCTCGAGGTGATGCACGCCAAACTGGGCGCTACCAGTGAAAGCATGCGTGCTGACGCGCAGAGCCGGGAAAAGCAGATATTCGGTCGCCTGCTGGAAAAAACCGTTCACTTTCCCGACAGCGACCATGTCTACCTGGTCGATGGCAAGCCCGTCATCACCTTCTGGGGGTTCACCGATCACGCGGGAACCTATGATCACGACCCGCTGTTGTGTCTGCGTCCGCCTGTGCCCAGCGCCGCGCCAGTAGCGCCGCTCGTGCCGCCCCCGCTGGCCGCCGCCGTGCCGGTTGAGGCGGTGAAGAAGTCTCGTTGGTGGCGCTGGCTGTGGCTGTTGCTCCTGCCATTGTTCCTACTGTTGTTGTTGTTCTTGCTGCGCGCCTGTGCGTCAACGGTCGAGTTGCCACTCGGCCTCGATCGTATCGATCTACCGGGATTGCCGGTGCATGAGCGTGATATTGGCCTGTTCGGTCGTGGTGGTTCGGTCGATGGTGCCGGATCGGGTGCTGCTATCGAAGGTCAACTGCCGGGCGGACAAGAGTCTCCCGCTGCCGAGCGGGAGGAGGGCGCTGCTGTACCCGACGAGTCCGAGGCTCCGGGCGAAGAACCGCCGCCGCCCGCGCCTGAGGATGCCGCCGCGGAGGAACCATCTGCCGAGCCGCCACAGGAGCAGCAGGCACCTCGCAAGCAACCGCCGGGTCGGGACGTACCACAAGACCTGAGCATTCCCCCGCAGGCACTGGAAACCGGCTCCACTGAGTTCCTCAACGGTAACTGGAAAGCGGGTGCCGGTATTCAGGATGCGCAGACCGGAAAGCCCATGCAGCTCGACTATGACTTCAAGGATGGCAAGGGGCAGGTCAAGGTGCGGCGTGGTGATGGTGTCGAGTGCTCGGGGGCGGTGAATGCCGCGATGCAGGGCGGCAAGCTGGCGATCAACAACCAGGGACAGGCTGCCTGCAACGATGGCAGTAGCTACAAGCTGCCGGAAGTCGTGTGCAGCCCCGACAGCCGTAGCGCCGCTGACTGCACGGGTAGTTATGAGAACAAGCAATTCCCCATGTCCATGAGGCAGGGCGTCCAGTAACTGGCCCTTGAAATTACAGGCGGTTACAACAGCCGCCACGACCCGAGAACAGGGCGGAAAAACGCATCATGTTTCCAGAAAAGACCGACTACGAAGATAAGATCACCCTGATCATGGGCAGCGGTGTCCAGTTCCTGGATTTTGCCGTGACCCTTGAGCTGCGCCGCGAACTACCTGGCGAGTTCGTACGCCAGCGCAACGATGGCCCGTTGGCGCGGCTGATGTTCGATGAACGCAGCAATAGCTTTTTCCATCCGGCAGCCCCGGGCAGTCCTGTGAGTCCGGCCTACAGCGTAGCGGTCGACCAGTCGGTGCGTCTGCTCAAGGGGCTCTGGCTACCCTTGCCATTCTTTCGCTTCAGCCCACCTCGGCGTTTCGACGATGGTCCGTCGAACTGGGCACGTATGCGCATCATCGAGCTCAAGGAGGGTGAGGATCCAGATGGTCATACTCACCGGGTGACCCTGGCCTTCGACACCAAGGTATTCGCCAGTCGCAGCGATACCGCTTATCTTGCGCCGACCAGTGACGACGTGCGCGCCGGCGCGGCGTTTGCCCTGGCGCACCAGGCCGACGAGATGGGCTGGTTCCTCGACCTGGCCTGGGTCGATGGCTGGCTACGCGAAGTGTTCACCGAGCAAGCACAACTGCCGCCGGTACGCATGCAGCTCGACGATATCGAAAACGAATGCCAGGAGCTCTACCACCAGGCCCACTACCTCAACCTGCTACACCTGCTCGGTACGGCGTTGCCGGTGCCGGAGCTCAAGGTGGTGTCCAACCGCGATAGCGACCTGCACAAGGCGATTCCTGTGGACATGGTGCTCGATGTCGGCAACTCGCGCACCTGTGGCATCCTGATCGAGGATCACCCGCAGGAGAACGATGGCCTGAGCAAGCGCTATGAGCTGGAACTGCGTGACCTAACCCAGCCCGAGTACGTTTACCCGGAACCATTCGAGAGCCGTATCGAGTTCGCTCAGGCGGTATTTGGCAAGGATCACTTTTCGGTGCAAAGTGGCCGTCGTGAGGCCTTCCAGTGGCCGACTATCGCCCGCATCGGTCGTGAGGCCGGACGTCTGGCGAGTCGCCGGCGTGGAACCGAAGGCTCGACCGGCCTGTCCAGCCCGAAGCGTTACCTGTGGGACGAGGACAACTACGAGCCGGGCTGGCGCTTCAACTGCGCTTACGTCAAATCCGAAAGCGAGCCGCACGCCACTGCTGCGCCAGTCGCCGGGTTGATCAACGAGAAAGGCCAGGCGCTCTACAGCCTGCCCTTCGACGAACGCATGCCGGTGTTCCACCCGCACTATTCGCGCAGTTCTTTGATGACTTTCATGCTCTGCGAAGTGCTCGGCCAGGCATTGATGCAGATAAACAGCCCGTCGCAGCGTCTGCGCATGAGCCATTCGCGCGTGCCGCGTCATTTGCGCTCAATTATCCTCACCGTGCCGCCTTCGATGCCCAAGCCCGAGCGCGAAATCTTCGCCAAGTGCATGGAGCAGGCCATCGGCCTGGTGTGGAAGAGCCTTGGCTGGCACCCGGAGGACGATCCGATCAACATCAAGGACGCCAAGAGCCGCGAGACCGCTTGGCCATTCCTGCCGGAAGTGCATGTGCAGTGGGACGAGGCCACCTGCGGCCAGGTCGTCTACCTGTTCAACGAAACGCAGAACAACTTCGCCGGTCGTCCGGAGGAGTTCTTCGCCACCATGGCGCGCCCGGATCAGCCGCACAAGGATCGTCTGACTATCGCCTCGATCGATATCGGAGGTGGTACCACCGATCTGGTAATCACCGAATATCGGCTCGATGATGGCGTGGGCAGCAACGTCTACATCACCCCGTCGCAGCGTTTTCGCGATGGTTTCAAGGTCGCCGGTGACGACATCCTGCTCGATGTGATCCGCCAGTTCGTCCTGCCGGCATTGGGCTCGGCGCTGCGCGATGCGGGTGTCGACAACCCTGATGCGCTGCTGTCCAAGCTGATCGGCAGCGAGCCCCTGGCCGTGCAGGACGCCGTGCTGCGTCAGCAACTGACTCTGCAGCTGTTCAGCCCTATCGGTTTGCGCCTGCTCAAGGCCTATGAACAGTATGACCCGCTGGATGCTGGCACCTTGGTTAGTGGCACTTTCGGCGAACTGCTTGGCGACGAGCGTCCCACCGACGATGTGCTCGACTATTTCAGCAGCGCCGTACGCCGCCAACTGGGTAACGGCAGCCAGCCGTTCGACCTGCTAGCGACAGCGCTCAATGTCAGTCTGCGGCGCATTCACGAGGCGTTCATCGGCGATCGCATGAACATCGGCAAGACCATTCAGGCGCTGTGCGAAGTTGTCCACAGCTACCCCTGCGATGTGCTCTTGCTCACTGGACGTCCGTCGCGCCTGCCTGGTGTGCAGGCGCTGTTTCGCAAGCTGCTGCCGTTGCCGCCGGGACGCATCCTGCCGCTCAACCAGTACCGCACCGGCGGCTGGTACCCGTTCAATAAGCTCGACCGTATCGAGGATCCAAAGACCACGGCCGCAGTCGGCGCCATGCTCTGTTTACTCAGCCGCAGCCTGCGGCTGCCCAACTTCTTCTTCCGTTCGGCAGCGTTCAAACCCTACTCGACGTTGAAGTTTCTTGGTCTGATCGACAATAACAACGTGATCAAGGACGGCAACGTCTACTTCCGCGATATCGATCTCGACGACCCCGAGTACGAGCTGCCCGAGCTAACCTTCGATATGCGCGGCACCATGCGCCTGGGCTTCCGCCAACTGGCCAACGAACGCTGGTCGGCAGCGCCGCTTTACATCCTCAGCATCGAGAACCAGAAGCTGCGCGAGCAGGTTGCTTCCCAGGGCTTGGTGCTCAAGGTGCGTCTGGGCATCAAGCCTTCGCGCAATCCAGCCGAAGGCAGCGAGAGCTTCGAATTTCTTGGTGCCGAGTCCAACAGTGGTTCGGTCAGCCGCTCGCACATTCGCCTGCGCCTCAACACCCTGTCCGACGCCGGGCTGGGTGAATCCCAATATTGGCTCGACAGCGGGAGCGTGTTTCGCAAATGAGTAACTCGCCTGAGCAACTGACTCGACACTGGGCTGCCATTCATACCGGTGCCGGTGAGGCGATCCGCTGGATCGGCGATGTGCGCCGCAGTGCACCACGCCTGGATAACGAAGCGGACGACCTGATCCTCAGCCTGCGTCGCGTGCGCAATACCGCCCGACGCCTGGGTGGTGTTTCCGGCCTGCCGATGACCGTGGGTTTCTTCGGCCTGTCCCAGGCCGGCAAGTCGTACCTGATCTCGACCTTGGCCGCCGGTACCAACGGCAAGCTGGAGACAGATTTCGGTGGCAGTCGTCTGGACTTCCTCACTCATGTCAATCCGCCCGGCGGAGGCAAGGAGGCCACCGGCCTGGTCACCCGTTTCAGTCGCACGGCGCGCCCTGGCCCGGCCGATTTCCCGCTGGAACTGAAGCTATTCGGTGAGGTGGAAGTGGCCAAGGTGCTGGCCAACTCCTTTTTCAATGACTTCAACACTGAGAAGGTGTCTTACCGCTTCGACGAAGCGGCTATCCGCCAACTGCTCAAGGATCTCGGCAAGCGCCGCCAGCTCAAGCCGGTGCCTGGAGTCAGCGAGGACGACGTGGTGGCCCTATGGGATTACCTGCAAGGCAGTTTCCCGGCGTCGCTGAGTGGTCTGGCTGGGTACTATTGGCCCGTTGCCGTGGAACTGGCGCCCTGGCTGGCGGTGGAGGATCGCACCCGGTTGTTCTCGATCTTCTGGGGCGAGATCAACGAGTTGAGCGAGGCCTACCAGAGCTTCGCCAGAACCCTGGGCAGCTTGGGTAACGCGGATCGCGTATTCGCTCCGCTCGATGCCCTGGTGCGGCAGACCGACAAGGGTCTGTCGCAGGCTGACAGCATCATGAACGTCGACATGCTCGAGCGCCTGGGCAAGGACAGTGACAAGCGTATCGGCGTGCGCCCGTTCATCGACGGCGAGCTGGGGGCGCCGGTCGAGCTGTCCCTGGCGCAACTGGCGGCACTCACCGTCGAGTTGGTGTTTCCGTTGGTTGAGCCTACTAGTGAGCCGCTGTTCGAGCAGGTCGACCTGCTCGATTTCCCCGGCTACCGCGGTCGCTTGTCGGTCGAGTCGCTGGACGACGTGCGTCGCGCGGTGAGCAGTGACGAAGCCAGCCCGGTGGCGCAGCTGATCCTGCGGGGCAAGGTTGCCTATTTGTTCGAGCGCTACACCGACAGCCAGGAAATGAACGTGCTGATCGTCTGTACGCCATCGAACAAGCAGTCCGACGTCACCGCTGTCGGTCCGGTACTGACCCGCTGGATCGACAAGACCCAGGGCGCCAAGCCTGAAGAGCGTGCTCTGCGTAAGCCGGGCCTGCTGTGGGCCATCACCATGTTCGACATGCGCATTGGTAGCGACTTGGACAAGGGCGAAGACCTGCTGCGCCTCGGTTGGGGTAGCGGCGGCATGATGAAGATGACCATGCTCGAACGCTTCGGCCAGTACACTTGGCTGCAGGAGTGGACGGCCGGTCAGCCCTTCGCTAACACCTTCCTGGTGCGCAAACCGCGCATGAAGGTGACCTTCCTCGACGTGCAGGCGGGTGAAGAGATCGGTATCAACGGCGCTGCCCAGGATTCGCTGGGGCTGATGCGCAGCACCTTTGTCGAGGACGAAACTGTACAGCGCCACATCAACCAGCCGCAGCTGGCCTGGGACGCGATGCTGGAGCTGAACGATGGCGGCATGGGCCGTATCAGCCAGTACCTGCGTGGCGTGGCGCTGTGCGAGGTCAAGCTGGGGCGTATTCGTGAACAGCTCGATGATGTATTACATCTGCTGGAAAACCGGCTTGGCCATTGGTATCAGGCAGAAGGCGCTGGCGAGCTGGAGAAGAAGCGCAAGATCGCCAAGCAGATCTTCGACGCGGTCTGGCCGCGCCGCATTCTGCTGGGTGAACTGTTGCAGAGAATGCAATTGCCAGACGATCTGGTTCGGGGTCTATACCTGCGCGCCGATGATGAAGAAGCTACTGCTTTGGTGAGCGATAGTGGAGGCAGCGGTGTTGTCAGCGGGGGGGCGCTCAACCTGGGGGATGACCTGGGTCACGACGATGGTTTTGATCTGTTCGGCGACAATGAGTCGGCACCTCTCTCGTCGAGCAATGCCTTACCGCTGCGCTCCAGTGGTAGCGATGCACGTTTCGCCCAGGCCGTACTGCGTGAGTGGATAAGCCACCTGCGCCACCTGCCTGAAGACATGCGCCTGATGACCTATCTGGGGTTCTCCAAACCTGCGGTCGAGGCTCTGGTTGATGAGCTCATCACCGGCGCCAGTCGCCTCGACCTGCAAACACGCCTGCTGCAGGCCATCGTCAGTACCGAGCAGATTGGTACCAAGCGCGAGCAACTGGCCGGACGCCAGGTACTCACCGCGAAAACCGTGCTGGGCGATTTCATCGGCTGGCTAGGGTTCATCGAGTCACCGCAGGAGCAGCGTCCCGACAGCCGCATCGAGCGTGGCGCCAAGCTATTCCAGGCGCCGCCGGTTATCTTCCCCGGCAAGTTGCCGGAACTGCCGGCGCAACCCCTGGAACACACGCGCAACTATGTCGGCGACTGGCTGGTGGCGTTGGCCAAGATCGCTGAAGACAATGCCGGTCACAGTGCCGGCCGAGAAATCACACCGGAGCAGAACGAGGCGCTGGGCAAGGTGCTCGCCACTCTGCATGCGGATCGGACGGAATAAGTCATGCTGAGAATCGAACTGAAGGCTGCGCAGAGCGGCCAACCGGGTCATGGAGAGCTGACCGTACATGGTTGGCAGGAGGGGAGTGACGCCCTCGAACTGACCGTGCAGCGCAATCAGGATGGCCGCTACCTCGGTGAAAACGGCGAATGGGATACGAGCCCATCCTGGCACGCGCTCGATGGCTTGCATCTGGTCGATGAAAAACTCAGTGGCGAGGTCGGCCCCTGGCTGATCGACCCACTGATGCTCGATCCTCAGATGGCCTACATGCTGCAACTGCGTAACGAGGACGGCAGCGACAAAGGGGTGCTGCGCATCCTTGGCACCATTCTGTCCTCCAAGGCCGCGGGCAACTCGACGCATGACGAGAAGAAGGTTGAGCGCAAGGCCGAGCCCGAGCAGGACATCGTACCGGTTGTTCCAGAAGTACTGCCCGAGCCACCTGCGCCTGCGTCTGAGGTGATTTCAGCACCCGTGTCCGAGCCCTTGGTTGTCGAAGCGCCGTCTGCTCCACCACCTCAGATCCCGGTGGCAAAGAAAGGCAGCAAGCTGCCACTGATCTTGGTCACCGTACTGCTCATCCTGGCCCTGGCAGTTGCGGCCTGGTGGTTCCTGCTGCGTGCGCCGTCGACCGATATCACCCCAAGCGACACGCCGGCTCCAGTGGTAGGGGCGATGGCCGGGTGCAGTGCGCAAGCCCTGTCTGATGCCAGGGAGGATTTATCTTTCATCCAGGCCTGCCTGAAGTCCAATCCATCCAGCGAACAGGTGCTGGAGGTGATTGCCGTTGCCAAGGATGCCAAGCGCTGTGGCGTGGTGCAGCGTCTGTATGCGCACAAGGCGCAGTCGGGCGATGCCGCCATTGCCTATGCCTATGCCCGCGAGTACGACCCGGCGCATTACTCCAGCGGTGGTTGCATCGAGGCGGCTGACGCTGAAACCGCGATGTATTGGTACGAGATTGCTGTGAACAACGATCCGGACAATCAGGATGCCAGCCAGCGGCTGGAGGAGCTGAAGAAATGACCATGCTCACCGCCCCAGGCGCCAAGCTGTTGTTTGCCGGCCTGCTGCTGAGCGCAGCAGCGCCACTGATGGCGGCAGACAAACCGCTGCTGCAGGAAGGCAAGAAGACCCTCTACCAGCGCGTGCTGACCACGCCGACCTGCCAGCTTGGCGATAGTGCTGGCGCTAGTGGCGGTAAGATGCAGCCAGCATTCACCCGCTTTTACGTATACCAGCGTGAGCAGGCCGGCAACGCCGAGTGGCTGAAGGTCGGCCCTGACAGCTATGGCAAGACCGTCGGCTGGATCAAGGGCGACTGCGCCGTACCGTGGAAAATGCAGATGACCCTGGCGCTGACCAACCCGGCTGGTCGTGATCCGCTGCTGTTCTTCCGTGACAAGGACAGCCTCGAACAGCTCTTTGCCAAGGACGACCCGGCGCCACTGCTCAAGCCGATTCTGGCCAACATGAAGGCCAAGGGCCGTGATCCGGCTGTGGTTGCCCGCGAGCCGGATTACGCGGTGGATCTGGCGAAGAGCTTCTATCTGTTGCCGGTGCTGGAAGCAGAGGAAACATTCACCGAGAAGGGTTTCCAGGTGCGCCTGCTCAACGTCGCTTCGGTGAGTGCGGCGGAGTCGGCCGACAAGCAGAGCGCGGACAAAAACGCCAAGGCCGATGCCAATACGCTCAAGGGGTTCAGCGCCGCCGTGGTGTTCGTCATCGACTCGACCATTTCCATGGGGCCGTACATCGACCGTACCCGTGAGGCGGTAAAGCGTATCTACGACCACGTCGAGCAGGAAAAGCTGCTGGATCAGGTCAAGTTCGGTTTAGTCGCCTACCGCTCCAGCACCAAGGAAGTGCCCAAGCTTGAATACGTCAGCAAGATGTACGTCGACCCGAGCACGGTCAAGGACGGTAAAGACTTCCTGGCCAAGGTCGCCGAGCTCAAACCGGCGACTGCGTCCAGCAGCAGTTACGACGAAGACACCTACGCCGGCGTGATGCAGGCGCTGGATCAGGTCAAATGGAATGAGTTCGGTGCACGCTACATCGTACTGGTTACCGATGCGGGCGCAGTCGATGGTGACAGCAAGCTGTCGTCCACTGGCCTGAACGCCGACCAGGTGCGCCTGGAGGCCAAGTACCGTGGCGTGGCGATCTACAGCCTGCACCTGAAGACCCCGAGCGGTTCGAAGAACCATGCTTCGGCCGAGGCGCAGTACACGGATTTGTCGACCAACGCTTTCCTCAATAAGCCGTTGTACTACCCGGTGGATGCCGGAAACGTCGAGAGCTTCGGCAAAATGGTCGACAGCCTTGGTGATGCCATCACTGCACAGGTCAAGGCGGCCTATCGCGGCGACATGGCGGCTGGTAGCGCGCTGGGTGCCGATGCGGAGTACGCCAAGGCGAAATCCGGCAAAGGTGGCGATGCCGCTTTGGCCGAGGATGCCGAGTTGCTCGGACACGCCATGCGTCTGGCCTACCTCGGCGAAAAGACCGGCGCCAGTGCGCCGCCGGTGTTTCAGGCGTGGATCAGTGACCGTGACTTCGTGCGTCAGGATGTACCCACTACCGACGTGCGTGTGCTGATGACCAAGAGCCAGCTCAGCGACCTTAGCGATGTGGTCAAGCAGATCGCCGATGCGGCTAACGAAGGCCTGATCTCGCCCAGCGACATGTTCGAGCGCCTGCGCTCGGTGGCCGCGACCATGGGCAAGGATCCCAACCAGCTCAAGGACAAGACCATCAAGGTCGCCGACATGGGCCTGATGGCCGAATACCTCGATGGCCTGCCATATCTCAGCGAGGTGCTCAGTCTCGACGAGGAAACCTGGAAAGGTATGGAGGGGCTCGAGCAGGAGAAATTCATTCGGCGCCTGAACACCAAGCTCAAGTACTACCAACGCTACAACGCCGATGCCGACCGCTGGGTATCCCTGGCGCCGGGCAGTGACCCACGCGAGCACGTTTACCCGGTGCCGCTGGAGGCTTTGCCTTAGGACTTGGGTCATGTTGCATATCGAGGACATGCGCATCCGCCGGGGTAGCGACTACCAGATCGTCTTGCCGCGCCTGATTCTTGGCCGTGGCGAGGTGGCGGCAATCACCGGCGCCAGTGGTTGTGGCAAGAGCACGCTGCTGGAAATGATTGGTCTGATCCTGCGTCCCGATGGGCTCGGCCAGTTCCGTCTGGGAGATGCCGATGGGCTGGATGTTGCCGCGCTACTACGCGATGACCGCCAGGCGCAATTGGCTGATATTCGCGCTCGGCGTTTGGGATTCGTGTTGCAGAGCGGCGGTCTGCTGCCGTTTCTCAGTGTGCGGCAGAATATCGAATTGCCCCGGCGCCTGCTTGGTCTACCTGGCAAGAGCGAGTTGGTCGACGAGGCCATCTCTCGTCTGTGCTTGCAACCCTTGCTGGGCAAGCTGCCGGCGCAACTGTCGATCGGCGAGCGCCAGCGCGTATCTTTCGTCCGCGCGATCGCCCATGAGCCCGACCTGCTGCTGGCCGACGAGCCGACCGCAGCGCTCGATCCTCTGCAGGCGCAACGCCTGTTCGAGCTGATCATCGAAATCGTCCAGCGTTTCCAGATCGCCGCGTTGTTGGTTACCCACGACTGGGATCTGGTGCGCGATTGTGCGATCCGCAACATCGTCGGCACGCTGCAGGGTAGCGCCGTCGATGCCAGCGCCGACGGCACGGTGTTCCATGACGCGGCCTGAGACTCGCCCCCGTCTGCGTTTGCTGATCGAGTTGGCCGCGCGTGACCTGTGGCACGACCGCAAGGTGTCGCTGTGCATCGTCGCCTCGCTGGTAGCGGTGATCGCGCCCCTGCTGTTGTTGTTCGGCCTCAAACATGGCGTGGTCTCGCAGCTCAATGACGAGCTGCTCAGCGATCCGCGCAACCTCGAAGTGCGCATGCTCGGCAACTATGACCTGGCCGGCGGCTGGTTCGAACGTTTGCGGGCCCAGCCCGGCGTAGGCTTCGTCATCCCGTTGACCCGTTCCCTGAACACCCAGGCCGACCTGCAGCGCGACAGTCAGCATTTTGTCGCCAATGCCGAAGTCATCCCGACAGCCAGTGGCGATCCGCTGATCGCCGCTTTGCCGTCGCCCGTGACCTTGGAGCAGGTACTGCTCAGCGCCAGTGCGGCGAGCCGACTCGGCGTGCAGGTCGGCGATACGTTGCGTCTGCTGGTGCTGCGCAAGCTCGATGGCAGCAACGAGCGTGGCGAACTGACGGTGACCGTGGGAGGGGTGCTGGAGAACAGCGCCTTTACTCGGCCGGCGGTGCTGGTGCACCTTGATCTGCTGGTGGCGATGGAAAATTTTCGCGATGGTTATGCTGTGCCGATGTTCGGCCTCCTCACCGGCGAGGTGGCGCCCGTGCGTGAGCGCTATGCTCGTGCGCGCATCTACGCTCGTGGCCTGGATGATGTGGCCAGCATTGCCAGTTGGCTTGATGGCGAGCGCATAGAGAGCAGCACGCGGGCGCGTGAGATCGAGTCGGTCAAGGCCATCAGCCATGTGCTCGGCCTGATTTTCGCGGTGATCGCCTGGACCGCGGTGATCGGTTGCGTGGCCTCGCTGGCGGGGGCCTTTCTCGCCAATATCGACCGCAAGCGCAAGGATCTGGCTCTGTTGCGTCTGCTTGGTTTTCAGCGTTCGGCTGCTGGCGCCTACGTGATGGTTCAGGCGGCGCTGCTCACCTGTTTGGCTTTTGCTTTGGGCTACGCTGCCTACCTGGTCGGCAGCCATGTGTTCAATACGGCGCTGGGCGCCAACCTGGCCGACGACGGCTTCGTCTGCAAGTTGGAAAACATTCATATTTTGCTGGCCTTCGCCAGCGCATTGCTGATCGCCATCGTCGTGGCGGCTGTAGGAGGGTTTCGTGCGATCCATATTCAACCGGCTGAAAGCCTGCGTGACCTCTGAGCAGGCCTTGCTGGCAGCGGCGACGTTGCTGGCACTGGGCAGTCTGCCGGCCCAGGCCGCTTGGGAGGAGAAGTACTACAACCCCAAACCGCTGGCCGATGACGTGATCCTGCCGATGCCGTGCGAGGGCTCGTTGGTGCTGCGTAAAGTACAGGTTCCAGTCGCCAGCCCGATCGGTGACTATGGCGTGACCCTCGGTCAGGACAGCGATGAGTGGGGCTACATCGAGCAGGCCCGCCCCAGCTATATCGCCGGTAGTTTCACGGTGCAGAAAACGGAACCGGGGCGCTATTACCTGCTGGCCAAGTACGAGTTGAGCGAGCTGCAATACCAGGCCGTGATGAACGATACCTGCCCAACGCCTTCGACCAAGCTGCGCCTGCCGCAGGTCGGCATCAGCTGGTTCGACGCCACTGCCTTTGCCGACAAATACAGTCTGTGGCTACGTAAGAATGCCGCTGCCAAGTTGCCTAAGGAGGACGGCGCAGCGGGCTTTCTGCGTCTGCCGACCGAGGCCGAGTGGGAGTTTGCCGCGCGTGGCGGCATGGCCGTCTCCCAGGCCGAGTTTCGCGATATTCGTTTCCCCATGCCGGATGGTGGGCTCGGTGCTTATGCGTGGTTCGCTGGTGCGCAGTCGGCCAATGGCAAGCTGCAACTGACCGGTTTGCTCAAACCAAATCCGCTGGGCCTGCATGACGTTCTGGGCAACGTCGATGAGATGCTCTTCGAGCCCTTCCGCTTGAACAAGCTCGATCGCCAGCACGGCCAGGCTGGTGGCTACATCGTGCGTGGCGGTAACTACCTGACGCCGCAGGCGGAGCTGCGTACCGCATTGCGTCAGGAACAGCCTTACTACGCCAGCGCTGGCGAGCAGAACAAGCTCAAGACCGGCGGTGTACGCCTGGCTCTGGTGGCGCCGGTGCTGACTTCGCGTGAGCGCATCAAGCAAGTCGAGCAGGACTGGAAGAAACTCGGTACTCCGGCGGCGAGCAAGGCCACAGGCAGCAAGGACAACAAGGATCCAGTCGCGGAAATCGCCAGCATCGCAAGCGGCGTGCAGGATGACGCGCTCAAGCAACAACTGGAAAAGCTGCGTGGCGATCTGCGTGCCAATACCCAGGCACGTGACGAGCAACGTGACCAGGCGATCCGCTCCGAACTGCAATTGGGCGCTTTCCTCTGCACCAAGCTCAAGGACGACGGCATGTTCCTCGATACACTGGAAGGCAACTACAAGCGTAGTTGTGGCGCGGGTGAAGATGACCCGATGAGCCGCTGCGATGCGCGCAAAGAGCAGCTCGAAGGTCATCGCAAGGTGCTCGACTTCATGCTCAACTACTATGCCGACACGGTGGTCAGTGGTGCGCTCAACTACACCCCGGCTACCGTCGAGCCGCAAGTCAGTGTGGTGGCTCAACAAATGGCGGCGCGCAGCAAAAGCAACCTGCGCAGTTACCTCGACACCCACTGGAAGAATCTGAATAGCTACATGAAAAGCGGCAAGGTGGCGCGCAGTCAGTGGCTGGAATCCTGTAAATCCATTTAAGCGAAGGGCATGGACATGAAAGCAGTAGCGTTGTTGGATCAACGGGTGAAATGGGTCGTTCTGGGTCTCGCTCTCGTATTGACTGGCTGTCAGACCACTGGCACGACGCCAGCTGCCAATCAGGCACCGGTCGACCCACGGCTGGCCAATAGCAGTTCGGCGCAGTTCTTCAGCAAGTCGGGCTGGCAAGCCTGTGCGGGTGGCGCGGTGGTTGGCATGCTCGCCTGTCAGCTGGGTAACCCGAGCAAGAAGGCTCAGTGCATGGTCGCTGCCGGGTTGGCTGGCTGTGGCGTGGGTATGGGCGCCAACTACTATCTGGATAACCAGCGCAGCCAGTATGCCAACGCGGAGGATCGCCTGGATGCGACTATTGCCGACGTGCGCAAGGATAATCAGGAACTGCAGATGCTCAGCGATACCGCGCGTAGCGTGATCGCCGATGACAAGCGCAAGATCGAGCAGATCAAGCAAGACATCGCCGCCAACAAGGTGCAGAGCGCCCAGGCGCAGAAGCAGATCGCCGAGATCGATGCCAACACCGCCTACCTGAAGAAATCCCTAGCCGACGTACGCTCCAAGCAACAGGAGTGGACCAAGGTTGCCGCCGCCGAGCGCAACAATGGTGCCCGTACCGATACCTTGGATGCGGAGATCGGCAAGATGCAGAAGCAGGTTGCGCAGCTGGAGTCGGAAATCGATCAGCTGTACCAACAGCGCTCGTCGATCCGGCTCGGTTGAGTGTCTGTTCGCGACCTGAACAGCTTTCGAGAAGCTCTCGGTCAACATGACAGGTAAGGTGCGCTTTGCGCACCTTTGCCGACTTTTTCGGTGTGCGCGGCACACTCTGCAGTGACAGCCTAATCAGGCTCCAAGGAATACGTCCATGCTTCCACTTCGTTCTTTTGTCCTGCTGGCCGGTGTCGCCATGCTCGCCGGTTGTGCCGTCAGTTCGCAGGAGTGCGACCCGCGTAATGCCGATGCTGGGTTCGCCACCAAATTCGGTTGCAAGACTCAGGGCGTCTATGCCCAGCGTGTCGAGGAGAAGGAAAGGATCCTGCTCGACGAGCAGAAAACCAACCAGCTGTTCCGTGATGTCTATGCCGCTATCGAGCAGGAGAAAGCGTCGGTCGGCAAGGATTTGGCGACTCAGCAGGCACAGTACGCCTCCTTGAACAAGTCGCTGAATGCCCTGCTTGGTGAACTCAAGAATAAGGCCAAGGGCAACCGGCGCATTGAGACAGAAATTGCTGCGCTGGAGAACGACCTGAAAAATATCAACCAGCAGGAGAATCCGGCCGTGCTACAGAAACAGGTTGAGCTGCAGAAACTGCGTAGCAAGGTTTCCAGCCTGGAAAGCGATCTTGGCCTGCGTTGATCATTGCCGTTACACCTGCATGACGGTCGTTCCGCCAGCAGGCTTTTCCCTGACTACCTCAGCAGGAAGCTGACCGCCATGAAGCGAATCTCCCGCCTGTCCTCCCAAGCCCGTAGCGCGGCAGATGCGCTGGCCGGTCATGGCGAACTCACGCAGATCCTGCGCCGGCACCTGCCGCCGAGCACGGCGACCCTGTACGCGAAGCCGAAGCAGGCCGAGGGTGATGTCGTCGAGTGGTATTCGGATCTTGGCGGCCAGCCAGTACCGTTCAGCCAGTTGGATGAGAAGGAGGCGGCGCAGGTGCGCCACCTGCTCGACGAGCGACTGGCTTCTATCGAACAACTGGCCAGCCAGCTCGAGGCGCAGGGTGGCGATGGTGTACGCCAGGCGGCTCTGTTGCGTGAAGCGGCCCGTTATCCCGACACCTCGACTCTGTACTCGCTCAATGGCCAGCCGTTGGTGACCTTTTGGGGCGGTGGCCAACCCCCTGCGCCACCGATTACGCCTGTTACCGCGGAAGCTGGTGCGTTACCGCCAGGTGCAGCAGCCGTGGTCAGCGAGGTGCCACGCAAGCGGCGCTGGTGGTTGTGGTTGCTGCTTGCCCTGCTATTACTGGCCCTACTGGCGGCGCTCTGGTGGTGGTTGTTCTGTCGTGAGCCGGAAACCCCGCCTGCGCCGGTCGAGCCCCCGGTGGCCGAAGAGGCGGCCGTGCCTGAGGAGGTTCCATCCGAGCAGGAGCCAGCGGAAGAGGAGCCTGTGATCGAGGAGCCCGAACCCGAGCCGGAAATTCCGCTGCCACCGCCGATTCCCGAGCCCAAGCCTGAACCAAAACCCGAGCCCAAGCCGGATCCTGCCGAGCTGCTGAAAAAACGTATCGATGGCATCGCCCGAGACTGTTCGGCCCTGCAGAAGATGCAGCGCGAAGAGCCGTTGCTCAAGGACAATGCTGCCCTGCGCGAGCAGGTTGAGCAGAACCTGGCGAAGAACTGCAAGGAGCAGTTGATCACCAATGCCAAGAACCTGTGCCCCGATGAACGCCCGAAGGAGTTGGCGCCGGAGATGGTCATTGTCTTTGATGCTTCCGGCTCCATGGATATCAGCATGCTGGCCACACCCAAGGAAATCGAACAGGCAACGATGGTGCAAGGGGTTGCCAATATCGCCACGCAGCTGCTGCTTGGAACCAATGCCCCGAACACGATGGGCCGTGTATTCCGTGAACCCAAGCGCATCACCACGGCGCGTGAAGCGACTATTGGCGTTGTGCAGCAGCTGCCCAGTGATGCCAACGCCGGACTGGTGCTGGTGGAGAGCTGTCCGGGCGCCCGCAGCGTCGGCTACTTCGGCCCTGGCCAACGAGCCGATCTGCTGTCACGCCTGCGCAACGTGACACCGGTACAAGGCACGCCTCTGGCCGATGGCATCGCTAAGGCCGGACAGATGCTCGATGGGGTGAACCGGGAGTCGGTGATGCTGGTGGTGTCCGATGGCGAGGAGAGTTGCAATCAGGATCCCTGTGCGATAGCCCAGGCCTTGGCACGCAGCAAACCGCACTTGAAGATCAACGTGGTCGATATCCTCGGCACTGGTGCGGGGAATTGTCTGGCAGCGGCGACCGGGGGCAAGGTGTTCACCGCGCGCAATGTCAATGAGCTGCAGATCATGACCAACCAGGCCGCACAGGACGTGTTGCCGCCAGCGCACTGCAAGCGCTAATAACCAGGCGGGCGCAAAGGGCGAGCGAGGCTAGGTTTGTCTAGCGACCTGCATTCCAACTCACGCCGCGGTGAATGCAGGTCTGCGCCAGCATGTGCTTTACGGTAGCTCCAGCCCGCCACTGGCCTTGTGCAAGGCCCGCAGATGTTCGCCGAGGGCGACCAGGTTGGCCTCGTTGGCTTCCATTTCGGCCAGGCGCTCGGGTTGTAGCAGGTTGCGTACTTCCCCGTCGAGCTCGTCGCTGAGCTGGCGCAACTGCTGCTGGCGGTCACGGCTGCTGGCCTCGAGACGCTCCCATTCCTGCTGTTGTGGCAAGCCGTAGCCACCTTCGAGCAGTTCGGCCGGGCGGCTGAGGAAGCCACTGTTGGCGAGAATTTGCTCCAGCGCGGCACCGGCCTTGTTAAGGCTCGGATCTCCAGCAGCGCGGCCGGTCAGATAGCGGCGCTTGAGTTCGTCCTGAGCCAGCAGCAGTTGCCGGCGCAGCGCGGCCTGCTCCAGTAGCAGTAGGGCGGCGCTGGCGCGCAGGTCGGCCTGGGTGAACCAGTTGCGCCGCGTTTCGGCTGGTTGTTCCAGCCAGGTTTCGACGCTGCCCTGAGTGATTGGCAAGCGCTCTCGCAGCACCTTGAACATGGCCTGGTAACGCTCGCGGAATGAGTCGAAGCGATAGCCCAGGCGTAGCGCCTCGCGCGGATCGTCCAGCACCTGGGTGTCAGCCAGGCCGCGGGCATCCATCAATTCCAGCAGGCCGTTGGGCAGGATGCTGTCCAGTGCATGCAGGCGTGGATTGTCGGTGCCGCTGCGCAGCAACTTGAGGGTTTCCACCGCGCAGTTGTTGGAGACGAAGTAGTAGTCGCCGTCATAGCTCCAGTGTTGTTCGGCGGCGCGCACCACCAGTTGTTCGACCTCGTCGCGCGACAGACGCAGGGGCACCGAGGCCAGGCTGCGCAGCTCGACCTTGGTGTATTCATCAATCACCTGCTCTAGCGGCAGAACGAACAGGCGTGATGGATAGACGCCGGTCAGGCCGTCCCAGCTCGACAGTTGTAGGTCGCCGACGAAGGCGCGGTAGGACAGCACCAGATGGTGCTCGAGATCCAGGCGGCAGTCCGGGCCACGCGGCCGGTCCGGTGCGCAGACCACCAGACGCAGCATGCTGTGGCCCCAGCGGCTCATCCAGGCATCGTTGGCCTCGGCGAGCAGGTAGTCGACTTCATACACGCGCTCAGGCTCGAGTCGCCCCAGAGGCTGCAAGGCGAAGTCGCGCCCGGCATTGAGGTAGGGATAGTCGGTGGTGCAGTTCTCGCTGGGCGGCGCCCAGTCGAAGTGCTCACGAAAATAGCGCGCCAGCGAGGGGCGGCGGCAGGCATAGCTGGGGTCGAGCAGAAAGTATTCGAGGTTGACCGCGACGAACTCCAGCGGGTTGGTCAGCTCGTAGCTGTCCGGGCTGCGTGCGACCTGGCCGTTGTTCAGATCGCGCGCGCCACGTTGGCCGACACGTTGCTGCCAGCCGGCCAGATCGAGCAGGCGCGGGTCATCGCTGAGGGTGAAGCGGCGCTCGGTCTGGCCACGGCAATCCTCTGGCAGCCCTACCAGGCCTACCGAGTTGGCGCGCTGTCGGCATTGGCTGATGTGGCGGTGATCGCTCGCAGGCCAGAGGCGGGCGCGGTCGTACAGGTGGGTCAGCTCGTGCAGCAGAGTGGCCAGTAATTCCTGGCGCTCGGTGCCGTGCGGGCGACCGGTTCGATTCTCTGCCGCTGAGCCATCGACCAGCTTCGGCAGGAGTTCGGCGTTGAGTTCGATACCGCTGAAGCGCCCGACCTGGCCGTAGACCTCTGCGGGCATTGCTGTGCGCCAGCGGACCCTTACTTCACGGTCCAGATGCTGGACGAAGCGCGGGGGCAATACCGCCATGGCCTCGTCAAGCAGGGTCTGGCTCGCCTGGCGCTCGGCAGGATCAAGATCGCTGCCGTCCATATCCAGACGTAGCTGCGCCTGGGCGCCGCCTGCGGCAATCGCCAGCAGCGCGACGCAGCACCAGGCAGCGAGGTGGATCACAGGGCGAGAATAGCTTCGGCCAGTTGCAGATCGCTGGCGGTCTGCGCTTGTGGCAGCTGCTGGCGGATGGTCTGTAGCGCGGCTTCCAGTTGTGCACCGCGAATCTCACCGGCACTGGCGACGAAGCTGGCCGCATCGTCACGGGCCTGCACCACGGCTTTCATGTCGCGCAGCGAGGTGGTGGTGTCGGACGTGAAGTTGATGCTGCGATCCAGGGCGCGCACCACGATGTTACTGGTGGCGACCACGGATTGTGCCTGGGCGATGCCGCTGAACAGGGCGCAGGCGGCGACGGCGATGACGAATGAACGACGCATGATAAGTAGCTCCGAGAACTGCAGAACGGACGATTTGACGCGGACAGGCCGGCGCGGTTCCCCGCGACCAGGCAGGTAGAGGAAGTTTACGGGGCCAGGCAGCGCCGGTCAGCAGCGAGCTGATCGATAGACGTGTGCAAAGTTTTCACAGGCTGAGGATGGCCTGAGCCAGGGCCAGGTCATCCGCTGTTGCCAGCTCGCCATCATGACGGCGGATATGCGCCAGCGCCGCCTCGAGCCGCGCGCTGCGGATCGCTCCATCACTGGCGACGAAACTGGCGGCGTCATCACGGGCCGCGCGCAGCTGTTTCATGTCGCGCAGCGAGCTGGTCGCGTCCGAAGTGCCCTCGACGGTGCCGGCTAGGGCTGCTCCCAGGGTATCAGTGGTCGCGACCAGGCTGCTGGCGTAGGCGGTACCTGCCAGCCCTAATGACAGAAGCGCTGCAATCAGCAATTTATTCAGATGCATATGGGCTTACTCCGGTAGTGCGGGACGCTGTTCTTCCCGCATCCGCAGCTTAGCCCAACGGCCTTCCGCGCTCCATTACTGGCTCAGCGCCAGAATGGCTTGGCCAGTTCCTGTTCACGCTCAGCTGTGCTGATGCCGGCGTCAGCCAGTTGTTGCTCGGTGAGCAGCGCCAGCTGTCGACGGGTACGACGGTTGCGCTGCCATTGACGCAGCGTCGAGTAGAAGCCGAGCCAGTGCAGGGGCTTGTTGTATGCAGGGCGCGAGAATTGTTCGTGAGTGCGGTCCATGGCGTTCTCCTGTCGAGAGACAAGGGTGGCAGCTCATGGTCTCGCAAGCGCTCGTGAACGAGCAGATACAACCGGAGGGAATTGTGCAGGGGCAGTGGAGGTTTTATGACAACTGTACTGATCGCGAGGGCGATGACTGTTGCAGATAAAACGAAAGCCCCACCGCAGCAGAGACGGTGGAGCTCTCAGAAGATCCCAACTTGGGATGGAGCAAAGCGAGGGTGTTAACGCCAGAACGGCTTCTGCAGTTCGACGTAACGCTGATTTTCACTGATGCCGGCGTCAGCGAGCAGGCGGGCATCCAGTCGAGCCAGTTGACGACGGCTGACGATGCGGCGCTGCCACGTGCTGAGGGTGGCGATAGTGCGGAGCAGCCAGGCCGATTTGTCGCTGGCAACACTGTGGGTTTGGAGCAGGGCGGAACTGAGGGTACGTTCCATGGTGGTCATCCTTCCGCTTGTGGCGGCGCTGGTGTTTGCTTTCGATGGGCAAATTATCCCGAGCGCAGTGATGGCTCAGTAGTCACAGCTGAATGAAATTGTTGTGCTATTAGATAGGTTGCTTTGTAACTGTTCGGTCAGGAATCGATATAACTGTACTTGCCATAAGTGAAAAGACTGGGTGCAACCGTTCTAGGCGAGATTATTCACTGGGTGCAACCCGTTTATCTTGGTATTTAAAGCAGTACAGTTTGGAATTGATCTGTTGCGATGATTGACCTGAAAATCAGCTTTTTTGCTGGCTTCATAAACAGGAAACCCGGCGCATGGCCGGGTTTCCTGTCTGACTGGTCAGGGCTTATTCCACGGCTTTGACCATGTCTTCGATGACCTTCTTGGCATCGCCGAAGACCATCATGGTCTTGTCCATGTAGAACAGTTCGTTGTCCAGACCGGCATAGCCGCTGGCCATCGAGCGCTTGTTGACGATCACGGTCTTGGCTTTGTAGGCCTCGAGGATCGGCATACCGGCGATCGGCGACTTCGGATCGTTCTTCGCTGCCGGGTTGACTACGTCGTTGGCGCCGAGCACCAGCACCACGTCGGTCTGACCGAACTCGGAGTTGATGTCCTCCATCTCGAACACCTGCTCGTAAGGCACCTCGGCCTCGGCCAGTAGCACGTTCATGTGGCCCGGCATACGGCCGGCGACCGGGTGGATCGCGTACTTAACAGTCACGCCACGGTGGGTCAGTTTTTCCGCCAGCTCCATCAGTGCGTGCTGGGCACGAGCTACCGCCAGACCATAACCGGGCACGATGACCACGGTGTCGGCGTTGGTCAGCAGGAAGGCGGCGTCGTCGGAAGAGCCCGATTTGACGCTGCGCTGTTCCTGGCTGCCGCCAGCAGCACCGGCATCAGCATCGGCACCGAAGCCACCGAGGATGACGTTGAAGAACGAACGGTTCATCGCCTTGCACATGATGTACGAGAGGATGGCGCCCGAAGAACCGACCAGGGACCCTGCGACGATCAGCATCGAGTTGTTCAGCGAGAAGCCGATACCGGCGGCGGCCCAGCCCGAGTAGCTGTTGAGCATCGACACCACCACTGGCATATCGGCGCCACCGATCGGGATGATGATCAGTACGCCGATCACGAAAGCTAGGGCTACCAGCACAGCGAAGGCCGTGATGTCACCGGTGAAGGTGTAGTACAGGCCCAGGCCGAGAATCGCCAGGCCGATCACCAGGTTGACCAGGTGTTGCCCCTTGAACACGACAGGCGCGCCCTGGAACAGGCGGAACTTGTACTTGCCGGACAGCTTGCCGAAGGCGATCACCGAACCGGAGAAGGTGATGGCACCGATGGCGGCGCCGAGGAACAGCTCTAGGCGGTTGCCGGATGGAATCGCATCACCCAGCGCGGCGACGATGCCCAACGACTGCGGCTCGACGACAGCGGCAATGGCGATGAACACAGCCGCCAGGCCGATCATGCTGTGCATGAAGGCGACCAACTCCGGCATCTTGGTCATCTCGACGCGCTTGGCCATGATGGTGCCGACGCTGCCGCCGACCAGCAGGCCGACGATGACGAAGCCCAGGCCTTGTACGGCAAGCTCGCTGCCGAGCTTGTAGATCAGGCCGACGGTGGTCAGTACGGCGATGGCCATACCGATCATGCCGAACAGATTGCCGCGACGCGACGTGGTTGGGTGCGACAGGCCCTTGAGCGCCTGGATGAAGCACACCGAGGCGACGAGGTAGAGAACAGTGATCAGGTTCATGCTCATGGTCAGTGTTTCTCCACAGGCGCCTTGGGCGCTTTCTTCTTGAACATTTCCAGCATGCGTCGGGTGACCAGGAAGCCCCCAAACACGTTGACTGCGGCCAGTGCCACGGCCAGGGTGCCCATGGTCTTGCCCAGTGGGGTGACGGTGAGCGCGGCGGCCAGCATGGCGCCGACGATCACGATGGCGGAAATGGCGTTGGTCACGGCCATCAGCGGGGTGTGCAGGGCCGGGGTGACGTTCCACACCACGTGGTAGCCGACATAGATGGCGAGCACGAAGATGATCAGGTTGTAGATGCCGTCGGAAATCAGATCCATGTCCCTACTCCTTAGCCGTTCTTGCGCACGACTTCGCCGGCATTGCACATCAGGCAGGCCGCGACGATGTCGTCTTCGAGGTTGAGCTGGAACTGGCCTTCCTTGTCGATCACGAGCTTGAGGAAGTCCAGCAGGTTGCGTGCGTACAGGGCGGAAGCGTCTGCCGGCACCAATGCAGCCAGGTTGGTGTGGCCGACGAAGGTCACGCCATGCTTGACCACCACCTTGTCGGCTTCGGTCAGCGGGCAGTTGCCGCCCTGTGCGGCGGCCAGGTCGATGACCACGGAGCCGGGCTTCATTTCGGCCACTGTGCTCTCGTGGAGTAGCGTCGGTGCTTTGCGGCCCGGAATCAGTGCAGTGGTAATGACGATATCGGCCTGCTTGGCGCGTTCGTGCACTGCCTTGGCCTGACGCTCCATCCAGGACTGCGGCATCGGCCGGGCATAGCCGCCCACGCCTTGCGCGCACTCACGTTCCTCGTCGGTCTCGAACGGTACGTCGACGAACTTGGCGCCGAGCGACTCGATCTGCTCTTTGACTGCCGGGCGCACGTCGGAGGCTTCGATCACTGCGCCCAGGCGCTTGGCCGTGGCGATGGCCTGCAGACCGGCAACACCGGCACCGAGAATCAAAATACGCGCGGCCTTAACGGTACCGGCAGCAGTCATCAGCATCGGCATGAAGCGCGGATAGTGATGGGCTGCCAGCAGTACGGCCTTGTAGCCGGCGATGTTGGCCTGCGAACTCAGTACGTCCAGGCTCTGCGCACGAGAGGTGCGCGGTGCGGCCTCCAGGGCGAAGGCGGTGACGCCGCGAGCGTTC
Organism: Pseudomonas sp. YY-1; assembly: GCF_002843095.1. Taxonomy (NCBI): domain Bacteria; kingdom Pseudomonadati; phylum Pseudomonadota; class Gammaproteobacteria; order Pseudomonadales; family Pseudomonadaceae; genus Pseudomonas; species Pseudomonas sp. YY-1. The sequence continues at coordinate 236,858 of NZ_PJLX01000008.1, forward strand.
ATGCGTGCGATGGTCTCGTTGCAGAACGGGTTGAGCATGCCAACCAACACGGCTCCGGGTCTCATATGGGCAAGCTCGGCGTCGGTCGGTGCGACCACCTTGAGCACGAGGTCTGCGCCAAACGCGGCAGAGTCGTTGCCAATGGTCGCGCCAGCAGCCTCGTAAGCGCTGTCTGGAATGCTGGCGCTGATGCCCGCGCCGGCCTGGACGGTCACCTGATGACCTTGGCCGACCAGCTTCTTGATGGTCTCTGGGGTCGCGGCAACCCGCGTCTCCCCGGCATGGGTTTCGAGAGGAACACCGATGTGCACTTCTAATCTCCTGCGTGATCTTTTTTGTGAACCGGGGCACTGCGCTGGCGCGCCGGCGATTGGGGATCAGCACATAACCCGCCGGAGGTGGCGAGCGCGGCGATTGTGCAATCGAACGCAAACCCTTACAAGAAGTTATGGAGTAAAAAAAAAGCATTACTACAAGTAATGGGTCTATGAGGGATTTTTATACTGCCCGCAGCCCGCGCGGGTTAAGGCCGGCAGCACGTTTTGCGCAGCTTGCAGGGCAGTATAGGTAGTCACGCGGAGGACGACCGCCGGTCGAATTGAGAGGGGTGTGGAGAGTAACGAACGACCCGTTCAGAATAGTGCTATAGCCCGAAAGTAGTGGTCTCTATGCACTTTTCCTGAAAAATCTTTGTAGTGTGACTGTTTGCTTGCTACGGGTTCTTTTATTGGGCGTATATATTATCTTCGAGCCTAAAGTGATCTTGCTCTGACGATGGTTACGAGTCTCGATAGGCGTCGGCCTGGGCCAGAAGCCAATCTCGAAAGGCCTTCAGTGCTGCAGACTCGGCCTTGCGCTCCGGCACCATCAGGTAATAGGCGCGGTCGTTGTTTGGTACGGCGCGGTCGAAGGCAATCACCAGGCTGCCTTCTTCCAGTTCGCGCTGGATCAGGAAGGGTGGGATCAGTGCAATACCCATTTCATGCTGAGCGGCCTGCGCCAGCATGGAAAACAGTTCCAGTCTTGGGCCTGTCATATCGCGAGCCACGCTCATGCCTTGGGCGGCGAACCACTGGCGCCACGCATAGGGGCGGGTGGTTTGTTGCAGCAGGGGTAGCGCGGCGATGCGCTCGACTGTCGCAGGGGTATCGCCCAGCAATGCCGGGCTGCAAACCGGCAGCAGGTGTTCGTGCATCAGAAAGTGGGCCTCGGTGCCTGACCACTCGGCATCACCGTAATAGATGGCTGCATCGAAGTGGGTGTCGGCGAACAGGAAGGGCCGGGTGCGGTTGGTCAGGTGCACCGTCACTTCCGGGTGCAACTGCTGAAAGGCACGCAGGCGCGGGAGCAGCCACTGGGTGCCAAAGGTCGGCACCACCGCCAGCTCGATGCTGGTGGTGCCCTGGTTGCCCATCAGCGCCAGGGTGTCGCGCTCCACGGCATCGAGCTGCGCTGCCACCTTGCGGCTGTAGGCGACGCCCGCTTCGGTCAGGACTACACCGCGTCGAGAGCGACGGAACAGTTCCACATTGAGAAAGCTCTCCAGTCCGCCGATTTGCCGGCAAATCGCACTCTGCGTGAGGTTGAGCTCATCGGCGGCCTTGGTAAAGCTCTGGTGGCGAGCGGCCGACTCGAAGGCGACTAGGGCGGCGGTGCTGGGGATCTTGCGACGCATTGATGCAAAAGCCTCACTCATGAGCGGTATTTATGGCTGGTTAAGCTAGCTCGAAGTGAGGAAAAAGCACAGGTCTGTGCAAAATCTGCGTTTGTCCATTGCCTGAAGCCGGCCTAGGATCAATGGCATTCCGGGTCGGCTGGATCGACCGCTCACACCCTGCTTCGAGGTTTCTCGTAATGGCCAAGGCAAGCTTCAACTGGATCGACCCGCTGCTGTTGGATCAGCAACTGACTGAAGAAGAGCGCATGGTGCGCGACAGCGCCCAGCAGTTCGCCGATGACAAGTTGGCGCCCCGTGTGCTGGAAGCCTTCCGTCATGAGCAGACCGATCCGAAGATTTTCCGTGAGATGGGCGAAACCGGCTTGCTGGGAGCGACCATCCCCGAAGCCTACGGCGGCAGTGGTCTGAATTACGTGTGCTACGGCCTGATCGCGCGAGAAGTGGAGCGCATCGACTCTGGTTACCGCTCGATGATGAGCGTGCAGTCGTCGCTGGTGATGGTGCCGATCAATGAGTTCGGTAGCGAGGCGACCAAGCAGAAGTACCTGCCCAAGCTGGCCAGCGGCGAGTACATCGGCTGCTTCGGCCTGACCGAGCCGAACCATGGTTCCGACCCTGGCGCCATGGTCACGCGCGCCAAGAAGGTCGAAGGCGGCTACCGCCTGACCGGTAGCAAGATGTGGATCACCAATAGCCCGATCGCTGATGTCTTCGTGGTCTGGGCCAAGGATGATGCTGGCGAGATTCGCGGCTTCGTCTTGGAAAAAGGCTGGGAAGGCCTCTCTGCCCCGGCGATTCATGGCAAGGTCGGCCTGCGCGCGTCGATCACTGGCGAGATCGTCATGGACAACGTGTTCTGCCCTGAAGAGAACGCCTTCCCGGATGTGCGTGGCTTGCGCGGCCCGTTCACCTGTCTGAACTCTGCGCGCTATGGCATCAGTTGGGGTGCGCTGGGCGCTGCCGAATTCTGCTGGCACACCGCGCGCCAGTACGTGCTCGATCGCAATCAGTTCGGCCGGCCGCTGGCGGCTAATCAGCTGATCCAGAAGAAGCTGGCCGACATGCAGACCGAGATCACCTTGGCTCTACAAGGCTGCCTGCGCCTCGGACGAATGAAGGACGAAGGCACTGCTGCGGTGGAAATCACCTCGATCATGAAGCGCAACAGTTGCGGCAAGGCGCTGGATATCGCCCGCATGGCGCGCGACATGCTCGGCGGTAACGGCATCAGTGACGAGTTCGGCATTGCCCGTCACCTGGTCAATCTTGAAGTGGTCAATACCTACGAGGGCACCCATGACGTGCATGCGCTGATCCTCGGTCGTGCTCAGACCGGCATTCAGGCGTTCTTCTGAAGGCTCGCGCCTCTCAATGATCCATGGTGCGCGTGGCGCACCTTACGGAGAAGCTCATGTCCGGTGCACTGTCCCATATCCGCGTGCTTGATCTGTCCCGCGTACTGGCCGGCCCTTGGTGCGGGCAGATCCTGGGTGACCTGGGGGCCGAGGTGATAAAGGTCGAGCGACCAGGCTCGGGTGATGACACCCGGCATTGGGGGCCTCCCTATATAAAGAATGCCGAGGGTAACGATTCGCGTGAGGCGGCCTACTTTCAAAGTGCCAATCGCAACAAACAGTCGCTGACTCTCGATTTCACTCAGCCCGAAGGTCAGCGCCTGGTGCGTGAGCTGGTCGCGCAGTGCGATGTGCTGCTGGAGAATTTCAAGGTCGGCGGCCTGGCGGCTTATGGGCTCGACTACGAGTCGCTGAAGGCGATCAACCCAAGGCTGATCTACTGCTCCATCACCGGCTTCGGCCAGACCGGGCCCTATGCCAAGCGCGCGGGTTATGACTTCATGATCCAGGGGCTTGGTGGTCTGATGAGTCTGACCGGGCGGCCGGAAGATGAAGAGGGTGCCGGACCGATGAAGGTCGGCGTGGCGCTGACCGATATCCTCACCGGTCTCTACGCGACTGTGGGTGTGCTGGCCGCGCTCAATCAACGTGAGCAATCGGGTATAGGTCAGCATATAGATGTGGCGTTGCTGGATGTGCAGGTCGCCTGTCTGGCCAACCAAGCCATGAACTACCTGACGACAGGTGTATCACCGAAGCGTCTGGGCAATGCCCATCCCAATATCGTGCCTTACCAGGATTTCCCCAGTGCCGATGGCAACTTCATCCTTGCGGTTGGCAACGACGGGCAGTTCCGCAAGTTCTGCGAGGTGGCGGGTATTGCGAACCTTGCCGATGACCCGCGCTTTGTCACTAACCAGGCCCGGGTTGCCCGTCGTGCCGAGTTGATCCCGCTGTTGCGCCAGGCCACGGTATTCAAGACTACGGCGCAGTGGATCGAGTCGCTGGAAAAGGCTGGCGTGCCCTGTGGGCCGATCAATGATCTGCAGCAGGTGTTCGCCGACCCTCAGGTTCAGGCGCGAGGGTTGCGTCTCGATCTGCCCAATGCGCTGGGGAGTTCTACTCCGCAGGTCGCCAGTCCACTACGCCTATCTGTTACGCCGGTGGCCTATCGTTCGGCTCCGCCACTGCTGGGCCAGCACACCGATAGCCTGCTGCAGAGGTTGCTTGGCATGAGTGAAACGCAGATTACCGAGTTACGCGAGGCAGGGGTTCTCTGAGCCTCTATATATAGTCGGCAGAGTAGTTGATTCGATTTACGTAATTATTTGCACGTCAGGGGTTTACAGCTCGTCGTGCTCATGTAGAATGCGCGCCACTTCAGCGATGAAG